>NZ_JBKGGX010000099.1:0-210 GCF_052041925.1 Pseudomonas sp. SMN5 | reverse complement strand
CGGCTGTTGCTGACCGAGATCGAAAACGAACGCGGCGAAACCTATCGGCTGGACTACACGCCCGGCGGACTGATCCGACAGCAAGTCGGCTTCGATGGGCAACGCACCGCCTATGCCTACGACCTCAACGGCCACCTGCTGGAGAAAACCGAGCACGGCGACGACGGCACGCAACGGGTCACCGGCTACCAGCGCGACGCGGCCGGGCGG
>NZ_JBKGGX010000098.1:0-214 GCF_052041925.1 Pseudomonas sp. SMN5 | reverse complement strand
TGCGGTCACTGACGTCACCGACACCATCGACACCAGCACCGTTTCGCTCACCGCGACCTCGACCGTTGCCGAAGGCGGCACCGTCGTCTACACCGCATCGGTCAACGCTCCGGTCACCGGCGCTCCTCTGGTTGTGACCCTGTCGAACGGTCAAACCATCACCATTCCGGTTGGCGCGAGCAGCGGTTCGGTCAACTTTGTCACGCCAAACGAT
>NZ_JBKGGX010000097.1:0-218 GCF_052041925.1 Pseudomonas sp. SMN5 | reverse complement strand
CGAACGCTACCTCAACGACCGCACGCGCCTGAGCGGCACCAGCAGCAGCGCCGCCCTGGCGCCGAGCCAGGTGCTGAAGATCGCCGGCGCGCCCCAGGCTTTCGCCCCAGGTGCGGTGATCGTGCAGCTGACCACCACCGCCGCCCGCGACCGCAGCTTCGTCGTCACCTTCGAGGCGATCCCCTATGCCAACGAGGTGTGCTACCGCCCGCCGGTGC
>NZ_JBKGGX010000096.1:0-218 GCF_052041925.1 Pseudomonas sp. SMN5 | reverse complement strand
TGAACGCTACCTCAACGACCGCACGCGCCTGAGCGGCACCAGCAGCAGCGCGGCCCTGGCGCCGAGCCAGGTGCTGAAGATCGCCGGCGCGCCCCAGGCTTTCGCCCCAGGCGCGGTGATCGTGCAACTGACCACCACCGCCGCCCGCGACCGCAGCTTCGTCGTCACCTTCGAGGCGATCCCCTATGCCAACGAGGTGTGCTACCGCCCGCCGGTGG
>NZ_JBKGGX010000095.1:0-218 GCF_052041925.1 Pseudomonas sp. SMN5 | reverse complement strand
GTTTCGCGACCGTCCGGGGTGGTGAGGCCGATCAGCCGGTGCTGGCTGTCGTAGCGGTATTCGGTGACGAGGCTGTGGGCCTTGCCCCGGCGTTCGCGGATCAGGTTGCCGAAGGCGTCGTAGTCGTAGTGCCGGTCGCCGTCCAGCAGCAGGCGGTTGCCCTTGACGGTGACGGGACCGGGGCGGTCCATCATCAACAGGTTGCCGGCCGGGTCGTG
>NZ_JBKGGX010000094.1:0-225 GCF_052041925.1 Pseudomonas sp. SMN5 | reverse complement strand
AACCTGAGCGTCAAGATCGACGACGCCAAAGGTGGCAACTACGAAAAACTCGCCATCGACGGCAAGTCGGCTGACACCACCGTCACTGATACCCAGGACAACACCGGCCTGAGCCTCAGCGCCACCGGTACGGTTGCCGAGGGTGGCCAGATCACCTACACCGCGACCCTGACCAATGCTGCCGGTACACCTGTCACCGTTACCCTGAGCAACGGCGCGGTCATC
>NZ_JBKGGX010000093.1:0-227 GCF_052041925.1 Pseudomonas sp. SMN5 | reverse complement strand
TTCGTCGCGGCGGTGCTGCCGGTGTGGCTGATCCTGGCGCCACGGGACTACCTGTCGACGTTCCTCAAGATCGGCACCATCGTCGCCCTGGCGATCGGCATCCTGATCACCATGCCCGAGCTGAAAATGCCGGCGCTGACCCAGTTCACCAACGGTATGGGGCCGGTGTGGAAGGGCGGGCTGTTCCCGTTCCTGTTCATCACCATCGCCTGTGGCGCGGTGTCGGG
>NZ_JBKGGX010000092.1:0-227 GCF_052041925.1 Pseudomonas sp. SMN5 | reverse complement strand
TTCATCGCCAACAACGTGATGCAACTCGATGCACGCCGGGCCACGCCTGCCGTGCTCAACAACGATGGCCTGGACTACGTCCCGACCAATAAACACATCCTGTTCGGTCACCACTTCGCCGCCATCGCTGGCGCCGGGCCGCTGGTGGGGCCGGTGCTGGCCGCGCAGATGGGCTACCTGCCCGGCACGCTGTGGCTGATCGCCGGGGTGGTGCTGGCCGGGGCGGT
>NZ_JBKGGX010000091.1:0-244 GCF_052041925.1 Pseudomonas sp. SMN5 | reverse complement strand
CGGCGCATCAACAGTGACGGTGCCGGTGGTTGCTCCGGCAGTGATGTTGATGACTGCGCCGTTGCTCAGAGTAACGGTGACAGGCGTACCGGCAGCGTTGCTCAGGGTCGCGGTGTAAACGATCGAGCCGCCTTCAGCGACGATGTCGGTGGCAGTCAATGTCAGACCGGTGGTGTCCTGGGTATCGGTGACGGTGGTGTCGGCCGATTTGCCGTCGATCTCCAGCTTCTCGTAGTTGCCGCCC
>NZ_JBKGGX010000090.1:0-250 GCF_052041925.1 Pseudomonas sp. SMN5 | reverse complement strand
CTTGTTGAGTCGCCAGGATGAACACGGCGCACTCACCCATTACCACTGGGACGCCATGGGCCGGCTGCTCCAGACCACCTCGCCAACGGGCACGATCCGCGCCTGGACCTACAACGCCTACGGCAAGGTCACCGCCGAGCGCGACGAGCTGGGGCGGGTCACCCGTTATGAATACGCCGACGACCTGCACTTGGTCAGCCGCCGCCTCAACCCCGACGGCACGGCGCTCAAGTACCGCTACGACTCGGCG
>NZ_JBKGGX010000089.1:0-250 GCF_052041925.1 Pseudomonas sp. SMN5 | reverse complement strand
TTTGTTGAGTCGCCAGGATGAACACGGCGCACTCACCCATTACCACTGGGACGCCATGGGCCGGCTGCTCCAGACCACCTCGCCAACGGGCGCGATCCGGGCCTGGACCTACAACGCCTACGGCAAGGTCACCGCCGAGCGCGACGAGCTGGGGCGGGTCACCCGTTATGAATACGCCGACGACCTGCACTTGGTCAGCCGCCGACTTAACCCCGACGGCACGGCGCTCAAGTACCGCTACGACTCGGCT
>NZ_JBKGGX010000088.1:0-253 GCF_052041925.1 Pseudomonas sp. SMN5 | reverse complement strand
AAACCGCGTTCGCCATGCTCTCGGCCAAGTACGGCGGCAACACCTTCTATGTCGGCCTGCAGAAAGTCGGCGGCGACGACGCCTGGATGCGCGTCAACGGCACCAGCGGCGGCACCCTGGCGAACGACAGCTACAACTCCAGCTACGACAACGCCAAGGAAAAATCCTGGCAGTTGCGCCATGACTTCAACTTCGCCGCGGTCGGTGTCCCGGGCCTGACCCTGATGAACCGCTACATCAGCGGTGACAACGT
>NZ_JBKGGX010000087.1:0-253 GCF_052041925.1 Pseudomonas sp. SMN5 | reverse complement strand
TCCGGGTCGCCCTGTTCGAAGGCGACCGCCACTTCGGTGCCGGCCAGCAGCGGCAGGTGCAGGCCGTGGGTGTCGCCGGCGTAAGGCCGCGCCAGGCGCATCCACAGGCTTTCCCGGCCGGGTTGCCAGGTGTCGCGGTCGAACAGAAAGTGCACCCGGTAGCGCCCGTCGAGGTCGATCTCGGCGTAGGGGTCGTTGGCCTGCGGGTTGCTGACCCGCGCCGGCACGGTACCGCTGATGCACGGCTTGGGCA
>NZ_JBKGGX010000086.1:0-283 GCF_052041925.1 Pseudomonas sp. SMN5 | reverse complement strand
AACGGTGGTGTCAGCCGACTTGCCGTCGATGGCGAGTTTTTCGTAGTTGCCACCTTTGGCGTCGTCGATCTTGACGCTCAGGTTATCGCCGCCTGCCAATGCATCGTTCGGGGTAACGAAGTTGACCGAGCCGCTGCTTGCGCCGACCGGGATGGTAATGGTTTGACCGTTCGACAGGGTTACAACCAGCGGAGCGCCGGTGACCGGAGCGTTGACCGATGCGGTGTAGACGACGGTGCCACCTTCGGCAACAGTCGAGGTCGCGGTGAGCGAGACGGTGCTG
>NZ_JBKGGX010000085.1:0-283 GCF_052041925.1 Pseudomonas sp. SMN5 | reverse complement strand
CAAAGTGGAAGTCAGCATCGATAAAGCCACAGGCGGTAACTTCGAGAACTTGGTTCCAAGCACCACGCCTGCGGTTACTGACGTCACCGATACCATCGACACCAGCACCGTTTCGCTTACCGCGACCTCGACTGTTGCCGAGGGCGGCACCGTCGTCTATACCGCTTCGGTCAACGCACCGGTCACCGGCGCCCCTCTGGTTGTGACCCTGTCGAACGGTCAGACCATCACCATCCCGGTCGGCGCAAGCAGCGGCTCGGTCAACTTCGTCACGCCGAACGAC
>NZ_JBKGGX010000084.1:0-324 GCF_052041925.1 Pseudomonas sp. SMN5 | reverse complement strand
CGGCATCCACTCGCCGACCTTCAGCTCCGTCTTCGACACCTTGGCCTTGAGCGCCACACCCAGGCGCCCGAAGTCATCGGCCGGACGCCCGTCATCGTGCACCGGCAGCAACTGCGTGCCCGCCGTGCCGCGACCGCCGTCGAGCTTGACCGAGTACAGGCCCAGCACGTCCACGCCGAACCCCACCACGCCTTGAGTGAAACCGGACTTGGCGTCGAGGATGAAGTTCTGGGTCCATTCCTCGGCTTTGCCTTGGGCGTTGTTCGGGTTGGTGAAGTTGCGGTTGAAATAAGCGTTGCGCAGGTTCAGCGTGGCCTTGGCATC
>NZ_JBKGGX010000083.1:0-363 GCF_052041925.1 Pseudomonas sp. SMN5 | reverse complement strand
TTGTTGATCAAGACCTTGCCCGACGGCCAGGTGATCGAATACCGCTACGACGGCCTGGGCCGGCTGGTGGCGGTGGATGACGGCACCGATCACCCGCTGGCCTTTGAATACGACGCCCAAGACCGCCTGATTGGCGAGCATCAGGGCTGGGGCACCCTGCGTTATCGCTACGACGCCTGCGGGCGCCTCAACCACCTGCGCCTGCCGGATCACAGTCAGCTGGATTTCCATCATGCCGCCGGTGGCACGTTGACCGCCATCGACCTCAACGGTACCCGACTCACCGACCACCAGCTGCGCGGCGGTCGCGAAGTGCAGCGCCAGCAAGGCCTGCTGCGCAGCCAGTACGACTACGACGACCAA
>NZ_JBKGGX010000082.1:0-363 GCF_052041925.1 Pseudomonas sp. SMN5 | reverse complement strand
CTGTTCGTCGTAGTCGTACTGGCTGCGCAGCAGGCCTTGCTGGCGCTGCACTTCGCGATCGCCGCGCAGCTGGTGGTCGGTGAGTCGGGTGCCGTTGAGGTCGATGGCGGTCAGCGCCCCACCGACGGCGTGATGAAAATCCAGCTGGCTGTTGTCCGGCAGGCGCAGGTGGTTGAGGCGCCCGCAGGCGTCGTAGCGATAACGCAGGGTGCCCCAGCCCTGGTGCTCGCCGATCAGGCGGTCCTGGGCGTCGTATTCAAAGGCCAGCGGGTGATCGGTGCCGTCATCCACCGCCACCAGGCGGCCCAGGCCGTCGTAGCGGTACTCGATCACCTGGCCGTCGGGCAAGGTCTTGACCAACAG
>NZ_JBKGGX010000081.1:0-363 GCF_052041925.1 Pseudomonas sp. SMN5 | reverse complement strand
GGCACCCGTGCCGGGCGCTTCATGCTGCAGGACTTGCTCGGCTCGTTCGTGCCGGCGCTCAAGCGCACCGAATCCTGGACCGCCAACCTGATCGCCACCGCCGGGTGCGTGGCGCTGTGGGGCTACCTGCTGTACCAGGGCGTGATCGATCCGCTGGGCGGCATCAACACCTTGTGGCCGCTGTTCGGCATCTCCAACCAGATGCTGGCCGGGATCGCCCTGATGCTCGGCACCGTGGTGCTGATCAAGATGAAGCGCCAGCGCTACGTCTGGGTCACGCTGCTGCCGGCGTCCTGGCTGCTGATCTGCACCACCACGGCGGGCCTGATCAAGCTGTTCGACGCCAACCCGGCGATCGGCTTT
>NZ_JBKGGX010000080.1:0-389 GCF_052041925.1 Pseudomonas sp. SMN5 | reverse complement strand
CGCTGGCCGTGCAGGCTGTCCTGGCTGGCGATGATGCGGCCGGTGGCGTCGTAGTGCAGCAACTGGCGGTGTTGCGCGGCGGGTTGCTGGTCGAGTTTGCCGATCAGGTGGTCGGCGGGGTCGTACTCGAAGTGCTTTTGCACCGGCGCCGGCAAGGAGGGCTGGCTGCTGTGGCGGCGTTGGCGGGCGCGCAGGCGGCCGCTGCGGTCGTATTCGCTGCGGGTGCTGATCTGCCCCTGGGTGCGCAGCACTTCGCGGTGCAGGCGGTCGCGCTCGAAGTCGCTGATGACCTGGCCGTCGAGGTTGATCTGGTGCAGGTGGCCGCTGCCGTAGTACAGGCGATTGACCCAGCGGCCATCGGGCAGTTGGGTCTGGATCAGGTTGCCGAG
>NZ_JBKGGX010000079.1:0-392 GCF_052041925.1 Pseudomonas sp. SMN5 | reverse complement strand
TGCTGCCGATCCTGCGTTCCGACGACGGCCGCTCCCTGCCGCAAACCTTCCGTGGCGGCCAGGTGACCTCTACCGAGATCAACGGCCTGAGCCTTTACGGCGGGCAGTTCCGTGGCAACAGCCCGCGCAACGACGCGAGCATGGAAGACATGTCGATGAACGGCCGTGGCGCCTTCACCTCCGACCGCTTCAACTTCGGCGGCGGCGAATATGCTTTCAATGAAAAACGCACCCAGGTCGGCGTGTGGTACGCGGAACTGTCCGACATCTACCAGCAGCAGTATTTCAACCTGACCCACAGCCAGCCCATCGGCGACTGGACCCTGGGCGCCAACCTCGGCTACTTCACCGGCAAGGAAGACGGCAGCGCCCTGGCCGGCGACCTGGACAAC
>NZ_JBKGGX010000078.1:0-401 GCF_052041925.1 Pseudomonas sp. SMN5 | reverse complement strand
AATTGGTGGGTCTGGGCAGATTCGAACTGCCGACCTCACCCTTATCAGGGGTGCGCTCTAACCAACTGAGCTACAGACCCAATCGTCTTCTTCAATGAATCAAGCAATTCGTGTGGGAGCTCATGGAGCCGCTGCTGTCGTCGATTAAGGAGGTGATCCAGCCGCAGGTTCCCCTACGGCTACCTTGTTACGACTTCACCCCAGTCATGAATCACACCGTGGTAACCGTCCTCCCGAAGGTTAGACTAGCTACTTCTGGTGCAACCCACTCCCATGGTGTGACGGGCGGTGTGTACAAGGCCCGGGAACGTATTCACCGCGACATTCTGATTCGCGATTACTAGCGATTCCGACTTCACGCAGTCGAGTTGCAGACTGCGATCCGGACTACGATCGGTTTT
>NZ_JBKGGX010000077.1:0-448 GCF_052041925.1 Pseudomonas sp. SMN5 | reverse complement strand
GTTTGCCTATGACGGCTTTGGCCGGCTGCAAGCGTTGGTCAATGAGAATGGCGAAAGCTATCGGTTTGCCTGGGATGCCGGGGATCGCCTGGTCGAGCAACGGGACCTGGATGGCAGTGCCAAGCGCTACAGCTATGACATGCTCGATAACGTCTCGGCCGTGACCGCCCTCCCAGCACCCTATGGCAACGGCCTCGCGGTGGTGCCCGAGCAACCGCCCGCCCCCATCGTCCACCGGCTGGAACGCGACGCCGCAGGACGGCTGATCGCCAAGATCAACGACGATGGCCGCACCGACTACACCTACGACCCGCTGGACCAGCTCACCGCCGTCACCTTCACCGACCTGCAAGGCAACGTGCAAAGCCTGAGCTTCGCCTACGACGCCACCGGCCAGTTGCTGGAAGAACACAGCGCCGCCGGCCGCCTGCAACACCACTACGACGAG
>NZ_JBKGGX010000076.1:0-448 GCF_052041925.1 Pseudomonas sp. SMN5 | reverse complement strand
ATTTGCCTATGACGGCTTTGGTCGGCTGCAAGCGTTGGTCAATGAGAATGGCGAAAGTTATCGGTTTGCCTGGGATGCCGGGGATCGACTGGTCGAGCAACAGGACCTGGATGGCAGTGCCAAGCGCTACAGCTATGACATGCTCGATAACGTCTCGGCCGTGACGGCCCTCCCAGCACCCTATGGCAACGGCCTCGCCGTGGTGCCCGAGCAACCGCCCGCCCCCATCGTCCACCGACTGGAACGCGACGCCGCAGGACGGTTGATCGCCAAGATCACCGACGATGGCCGTACCGACTACACCTACGACCCGCTGGACCAGCTCACCGCCGTCACCTTCACCGACCTGCAAGGCAACGTGCAGAGCCTGAGCTTCGCCTACGACGCCACCGGCCAGTTGCTGGAAGAACACAGCGCCGCCGGCCGCCTGCAACACCACTACGACGAA
>NZ_JBKGGX010000075.1:0-457 GCF_052041925.1 Pseudomonas sp. SMN5 | reverse complement strand
CTTCCCCATCCCGACGGCGGCGAGACCCTGGTCTACACCGACGAACAAGGTCGCCCCATCGACATGGGCGCGATCCCCTTGGGCGGCGCGGTGTTCAGCGCCGGCGAGGGCCTTGCCGTGCGTCGGCACGTCAACGGCCAACTGCTGATCGAAAGCGACGACGGCCTGTACCGGTTGTTCGGGCCGACGCCGAATAACGCGGCCTTACTGCGCCTGGAACAGCTCGGCGACCGCAACGACAACCGCATTCACCTGAACTACGACGAGGCCGGGCGACTGGTGCGCCTGCGCGACACCTTCGATCTGGTGCAAGTGGAACTGATTCACGAGCGCGAGCGCGTCACCCGGATTGAACGTATTTACCCCGATCAACAGCGCGAAGTACTGGTCAGCTACGCCTACGACGCGGCCAACAACCTCACCGAGGTGCGCGACGCCACTGGCCAGGTGCAACGGC
>NZ_JBKGGX010000074.1:0-457 GCF_052041925.1 Pseudomonas sp. SMN5 | reverse complement strand
TGCCCTCACCCTGACGGTGGCGAAACCCTGGTCTACACCGATGAGCAGGCCCGCCCTATCGACATGGGTGCGATCCCCTTGGGCGGCGCGGTGTTCAGCGCCGGCGAAGGCCTCGCCGTGCGCCGGCACCTCAATGGCCAACTGCTGATCGAGAGTGACGATGGCCTGTACCGGTTGTTCGAACCGACCCCAGGCCGGGCCTCTTTGCTGCGGCTGAGCCAACTGGGCGACCGCAACGACAACCGCATTCACCTGGACTACGACGAGGCCGGGCGACTGGTGCGCCTGCGCGACACCTTCGATCTGGTGCAAGTGGAACTGATTCACGAGCGCGAGCGCGTCACCCGGATTGAACGCCTCTACTCCGATCAACCGCGCGAAGTACTGGTCAGCTACGCCTACGACGCAGCGAACAACCTCGCCGAGGTGCGCGACGCCACCGGGCAAGTGCAGCGGT
>NZ_JBKGGX010000073.1:0-482 GCF_052041925.1 Pseudomonas sp. SMN5 | reverse complement strand
TGGCGCAGGCGCGCGTAGAAAAAACCGCTCTCGCTTTGCAGGTCTTCGTCCTGGTCGAGACGGTCGCCCAGCACCCGATACGGCTCGGCGTAGTGGTAGGCCTCGCCGTAGGTCCCCTTGGCGCGCCGGCTCTGGTCGACCTCGCCGTCGAGAAAGGCCAGGGCATCGCCGTAATGGTAGGCGCGAAAATGGATGTGCTTGTCCACCACCTGATGGGCCGTCTGCAAGCCCCAGACGCTGTCCTGGCCGGTGCTGGCCAGGCCCGATTGCGGTTGATAGGCCAGCTCGACGCCGGGCAGGTAATGCCGCTGGTCGTCGCGAAACTCCACCACGTCGATGTACAGGCGTTCGTCATTGACGAACCGGTACCAGATGCCGACCTCGGCCAGCAGACGGTCGATGAAGGCCAGGTCGCTTTCGTCGTATTGCATGACCTGCTCGCGCCGCGGGTACTCGCGCACCAGCTTGAAGTAGAAGTGCTG
>NZ_JBKGGX010000072.1:0-489 GCF_052041925.1 Pseudomonas sp. SMN5 | reverse complement strand
GGCGGTGTAAACGATCGAACCGCCTTCGGCCACAGTATCAGTCGCGGTCAGGGTAAGACCGGTCGTGTCCTGGGTATCGGTGACGGTGGTGTCAGCCGATTTGCCGTCGATCTCCAGCTTCTCGTAGTTGCCGCCTTTGGCGTCGTCGATCTTGACGCTCAGGTTATCGCCGCCCGCGAGGGTGTCGTTCGGCGTGACGAAGTTGACCGAACCGCTGCTCGCGCCAACCGGGATGGTGATGGTTTGGCCGTTCGACAGGGTGACAACCAGCGGAGCGCCGGTGACCGGAGCGTTGACCGAGGCGGTGTAGATGACCGTGCCACCTTCGGCAACAGTCGACGTGGCCGACAGGCTCACAGTCGAAGTGTCGATGGTATCGGTGACGTCAGTGACCGCAGGGGTGGTGCTCGGAACCAGATTCTCGAAGTTACCGCCCGTGGCTTTATCGATGCTGACTTCCACTTTGCCGGCGTCTTTGTAGACGTCGTC
>NZ_JBKGGX010000071.1:0-505 GCF_052041925.1 Pseudomonas sp. SMN5 | reverse complement strand
CAAGGCCACGGGCGGTAACTTCGAGAACTTGGTGCCAAGCACCACGCCTGCGGTTACAGACGTCACCGATACCATCGACACTTCGACTGTGAGCCTGTCGGCCACTTCGACCGTCGCCGAAGGTGGAACGGTGGTTTACACCGCCTCGGTCAACGCCCCGGTCACCGGCGCTCCGCTGGTTGTGACCCTGTCGAACGGTCAAACCATCACCATCCCGGTTGGCGCGAGCAGCGGTTCGGTCAACTTCGTCACGCCGAACGACGCCCTCGCGGGCGGCGATAACCTGAGCGTCAAGATCGACGACGCCAAAGGTGGCAACTACGAGAAGCTGGAGATCGACGGCAAAACGGCTAACACCACCGTCACCGATACCCAGGACAACACCGGCCTGAGCCTCAGCGCCACCGGTACGGTTGCCGAGGGTGGCCAGATCACCTACACCGCCACCCTGACCAATGCTGCCGGTACGCCTGTCACCGTCACCCTGAGCAACGGCGCGGTCATC
>NZ_JBKGGX010000070.1:0-523 GCF_052041925.1 Pseudomonas sp. SMN5 | reverse complement strand
ACGAACCCTTCGACGACGCCCCCACCCAATCGAAAAACCCCAACGGCGACAGCGCCGACACCGCCGCCCAGACCGCCACCAGCGGCTGCCCGGTGTCGATGGTCACCGGCGAGGAACTGCTGACCCTGGAAGACGGCGTGCTCGATGGCCGCCTGCCCTTCGTCTTCACCCGCTTATACCGCAGCAGCGCCGCCGACCTGGACATCGGGCTCGGGCGCGGCTGGAGCCATGCCCTGGCTCATCGCCTGCTCTTGGAAGGCGAGCAAGTTACCTGGGTCGACCAGGAAAACCGTCGCACCCTTTTTCCGCTGCCCACCGCCCAACGCCCGGCGATCCACAACAGCCTGGCCCGCGCCGCTATCTACCTGGGCACCGAGCCGGACGAACTGATCATCGCCCAGCCCGGCGACCAGGCGCCTTTCCTACACTTTCGCGACGGTCATCTGACCGCTCTCAGTGATCGGTACGACAACCGCCTGACCGTCCAACGCAACATCCATGGCGACATCAGCCGCCTGGACAA
>NZ_JBKGGX010000069.1:0-578 GCF_052041925.1 Pseudomonas sp. SMN5 | reverse complement strand
GCCTGAACCGCACCAGCACCCGCCACTGGAACGCCCAGCACCAGATCATCCGCGCCAGCGACAACCTCGGCCAGACCTGGCTGTTCGAGTGGAACGACGAACGCCAGTTGCTCAGCGCCACCGACCCGCAGGGCGGCGGCTACACCTTCAGCTACGACGAAGCCGGCAACCTGATCAGCGAAACCGATCCGCTGGGCCGCAGCGACTCCACCCTGTGGCTCGAACACTGGGCCCTGCCGCTGGTGGACACCGACGCCGCCGGCAACAGCTGGCAGTATCGCTACGACCCTCGGGGCAATTGCATCGCCGAAACCGACCCGCAGGGTCACGTCACCCGCTACCGCTACGACAGCCACGGCCAGGTCGTCGAGATCATCGATGCCACCGGCAAAAGCAAGAAAGTGCGCTGGAACCCGTTCGGGCAATTGGTGGAGCACATCGATTGCTCAGGTTACCCGACGCGCTTTCGCTACGACTCGCGCGGCTATTTGCAAACCATCACCGATGCCCTCGGCGAGCGCACCCAGTTCAGCTACGACGCCCAGGGACGGCTGCTCAGCAGCCAGTTGCCGGACGGG
>NZ_JBKGGX010000068.1:0-578 GCF_052041925.1 Pseudomonas sp. SMN5 | reverse complement strand
ACCTGAACCGCACCAGCACCCGCCACTGGAACACCCAGCACCAGATCATCCGCGCCACCGACAACCTCGGCCAAACCTGGCTGTTCGAGTGGAACGACGAACGCCAGTTGCTCAGCGCGACCGACCCGCAGGGCGGCGGCTACACCTTCAGCTACGACGAAGCCGGCAACCTGATCAGCGAAACCGACCCGTTGGGCCGCAGCGAATCCACCCTCTGGCTCGAACACTGGGCCCTGCCGCTGGTGGACACTAACGCCGCCGGCAACAGCTGGCAGTATCGCTACGACCCTCGGGGCAATTGCATCGCCGAAACCGACCCGCTGGGCCACGTCACCCGCTACCGCTACGACGCCCACGGCCAGGTCGTCGAGATCATCGACGCCACCGGCAAAAGCAAAAAGCTGCGCTGGAACCCGTTTGGGCAACTCGTCGAGCACATCGATTGTTCGGGCTATCCGACGCGCTTTCGCTACGACTCGCGCGGCTATTTGCAAACCATCACCGATGCCCTCGGCGAGCGCACCCAGTTCAGCTACGACGCCCAGGGCCGGCTGCTCAGCAGCCAGTTGCCGGACGGC
>NZ_JBKGGX010000067.1:0-677 GCF_052041925.1 Pseudomonas sp. SMN5 | reverse complement strand
AGCATCCCTCCTTGATCAATTACCGGTGCCGGCGGGCGTGCAGACGCTGCTGCTGGACGCGGACGTCAGCGAGATCGCCGACAGCGATCCGCAAGTGACGATGGATGCGTCGAACCTGGCCTACGTGATCTACACCTCCGGCTCCACCGGCCAACCCAAGGGCACCTTGCTGCCGCACCGCAACATCCTGCGCTTGTTCGACGCCACCCAGGCGTGGTTCGGCTTTGGCCCGGAAGATGTCTGGAGTCTGTTCCATTCCTACGCCTTCGACTTCTCGGTCTGGGAAATCTTCGGTGCGTTGCTGCACGGTGGCGAGCTGTTGATCGTGCCTCACGATGTCACTCGCTCGCCGAAGGAGTTCCATGAATTGCTGTGCGAGGCCGGGGTGACGGTGCTCAACCAGACGCCTTCGGCGTTCAAGCAACTGATGCACGAGGCCTGCGCCGACAGCCGCAGCAACGCCTTGCGCTACGTGGTGTTCGGTGGCGAAGCGCTGGACGTGAAGAGCCTGCGCCCGTGGTTCGAGCGCTTCGGCGACACCGCGCCACGATTGATCAACATGTACGGCATCACCGAAACCACCGTGCACGTGACCTACCGTCCGTTGTCCCTGGCCGATCTGGAGCAGGACGCCAGCAGCCCGATTGGCGAACCCATCGCCGACCTGTCGTGGTACT
>NZ_JBKGGX010000066.1:0-677 GCF_052041925.1 Pseudomonas sp. SMN5 | reverse complement strand
GGTACCACGACAGGTCGGCGATGGGTTCGCCAATCGGGCTGCTGGCGTCCTGTTCCAGATCAGCGATGGACAGTGGACGGTAGGTCACGTGCACGGTGGTTTCGGTGATGCCGTACATGTTGATCAATTGCGGTGCCGTATCGCCGAAGCGCTCGAACCACGGGCGCAGGCTCTTCACGTCCAGCGCTTCGCCACCGAACACCACGTAGCGCAAGGCGTTGCTGCGGCTGTCGACGCAGGCCTCGTGCATCAGTTGCTTGAACGCCGAAGGCGTCTGGTTGAGCACCGTCACCCCGGCCTCGCATAGCAACCGGTGGAACTCCTGCGGCGAGCGAGTGACATCGTGAGGCACGATCAACAGCTCGCCACCGTGCAGCAACGCACCGAAGATTTCCCAGACCGAGAAGTCGAAGGCGTAGGAATGGAACAGACTCCAGACATCCGCCGGACCAAAGCCGAACCACGCCTGGGTGGCCTCGAACAAGCGCAGGATGTTGCGGTGCGGCAGCAAGGTGCCCTTGGGTTGGCCGGTGGAGCCGGAGGTGTAGATCACGTAGGCCAGGTTCGACGCATCCATCGCCACCTGAGGATCGCTGTCGGCGAACTCGCTGACGTCCGCGTCCAGCAGCAGCGTCTGCACGCCTGCCGGAACCGGTAATTGCTCGACCAGCGACGCG
>NZ_JBKGGX010000065.1:0-722 GCF_052041925.1 Pseudomonas sp. SMN5 | reverse complement strand
GCAGCCGGCCGCGCCCGTCGTATTTGTAGAAAGTGACGTGGCCGTCGGGGTCGGTCTGGCGGGTGATATCGCCCTGGTCGTTGCGTCGGTAGGTCCAGGTGGCGTTACCGCGGGAGCGGGCGTGCAGGAAACCGTTGCGGTACTCGTAGGACGTCGGCAGCTCATCCGGCGGAATCAGCGCCACCAGGCGTCCGACTTCGTCGTAGCGGTATTCGGTGACGGCGCCCAGCGGATCCTGCTCGGCGATCAGCCGGCCCTGGTCGTCATAGGCCTTGAGGTGCTCGCCGCCATCGGGCTCGACCTTGCGCACCAGCCGCGCCCGGTCGTCGTGCTCGTAGATTTCCTGGCTGCCATCCAGATGCCGGACCGTGACCTGGCCGTCCTCGCCCCAGGTGTAGCGGCTGTCCATCTGCGCGAACGAGGCCCAGTGCCGGACACAGCGCGCTGCCGGACCGACGCCCTGCCATTCCCAGAAGAAGCTCGCGCCCCCGGCCAGTTGGCGCTGGAGGATGACGTGACGGTCGTCGTAGTCGTAACGCTCGCTTTCACCGACGGCGTTGGTCGCTTCGATCAGTCGGAAACGTCCGTCGTAGCGGTAGGACGCCAACGTTTGCTCGGTACGCCAGACGTCGTCTTGGGTATTGGCCGGGTGAAAGCTCTGATAGTCGACGGCGACCAGGTGCCGCTGTTCATAGCGCAGCCGCAGGGCGCGACCGGCGCCA
>NZ_JBKGGX010000064.1:0-722 GCF_052041925.1 Pseudomonas sp. SMN5 | reverse complement strand
ACAGCCGGCCGCGCCCGTCGTACTTGTAGAAAGTGACGTGGCCGTCGGGGTCGGTCTGGCGGGTGATATCGCCCTGGTCGTTGCGCCGGTAGGTCCAGGTGGCGTTACCGCGGGAGCGGGCGTGCAGGAAACCGTTGCGGTACTCGTAGGAAGTCGGCAGCTCATCCGGCGGAATCAACGCCACCAGGCGTCCGACTTCGTCGTAGCGGTACTCGGTGACGGCGCCCAGCGGATCCTGCTCGGCGATCAGCCGGCCCTGGTTGTCATAGGCCTTGAGGTGCTCGCCGCCATCGGGCTCGACCTTGCGCACCAGCCGCGCCCGGTCGTCGTGCTCGTAGATTTCCTGGCTGCCATCCAGGTGCCGGACCGTGACCTGGCCGTCCTCGCCCCAGGTGTAGCGGCTGTCCATCTGCGCGAACGAGGCCCAGTGTCGGACACAGCGCGCCGCCGGGCCGACGCCCTGCCACTCCCAGAAGAAACTCGCACCCCCGGCCAGTTGCCGCTGGAGGATGACGTGACGGTCGTCGTAGTCGTAACGCTCGCTTTCACCGACGGCGTTGGTCGCTTCGATCAGTCGGAAACGGCCGTCGTAGCGGTAGGACGCCAACGTTTGCTCGGTACGCCAAGCGTCGTCTTGGGTATTGGCCGGGTGAAAGCTCTGATAGTCGACGGCGATCAGGTGCCGCTGCTCGTAGCGCAGCCGCAGTGCGCGGCCGGCGCCG
>NZ_JBKGGX010000063.1:0-787 GCF_052041925.1 Pseudomonas sp. SMN5 | reverse complement strand
CTCGACAAACCCCGACTCCGCAGCCAGGACGGGCAGGGCGGAGCCGGCCAGGGCAGCGGCGATGAGGCTGGGAAACAAGTGCTGTGTAGGCTTCATGAACGTTTTCTCTAATTGTTGTGGGCGAAGCAAGACGTTGCCGCGAACTCGGGTCGCAGACAG
Organism: Pseudomonas sp. SMN5; assembly: GCF_052041925.1. Lineage (NCBI taxonomy): Bacteria > Pseudomonadati > Pseudomonadota > Gammaproteobacteria > Pseudomonadales > Pseudomonadaceae > Pseudomonas > Pseudomonas sp. SMN5. The sequence goes on along the minus strand of NZ_JBKGGX010000063.1, from coordinate 628 downwards.
AACAGTGGATAACAGGGACGCTGACCGAGAATCAGCCGGGCGAGGCGGGGTATAGGGGCATGGCATCAAACCTGGTGTTATTGGTTTTATGCGAGCGATGGTGAAGTGCGAGGCAGGAACGCTTCAATTGGCGATAGCGGGTTCTGGGCGATTATCGAACGGCAAAATGGCTGATCGGATGGCGTAACACCTGCGAACAAAGAATGCTCAAAAATCCCATATCCACCACCAATCCCTGTGGGAGCGAGCCTGCTCCGGGCGGCGATCCGACGATAGCGATAGAGCAGCTTGCATCAATGTTGAATGTTCCGACGCATTCGCGAGTAAGCCCACAGGACTGTGGTCGATCTCTAATTTTCGACTCCACACCCACCCAACGTGGCGTTCGTTCAGGCAAACCGCAGGGCCTGGACTTGCGACTGCTGCGCAGCCGAGCGGGAGCAAGCTCCCTCGCCACGGGATTTGGGGTGTCTGGGCTGACGTCATCGCGAGCAAGCTCGCTCCCACAGTTGGATCGGGGTCAGCGGGGAGGGACAGGTCGGCTTCAAGGCCGCCTCGCCTTGCTTTTGCTTTTGCTTTTGCTTTTGCTTTTGCTTTTGCTTTTGCTTTTGATCTTAGGCGCCCCATT
>NZ_JBKGGX010000062.1:0-930 GCF_052041925.1 Pseudomonas sp. SMN5 | reverse complement strand
GTAAAAAACATGATCACCGGTGCTGCCCAGATGGACGGCGCGATCCTGGTTTGCTCGGCCGCTGATGGTCCGATGCCACAAACCCGTGAGCACATCCTGCTGTCCCGTCAGGTAGGCGTTCCGTACATCGTTGTCTTCCTGAACAAGGCTGACATGGTTGACGACGCTGAGCTGCTGGAACTGGTTGAGATGGAAGTTCGCGACCTGCTGAGCACCTACGACTTCCCAGGTGACGACACTCCGATCATCATCGGTTCGGCGCTGATGGCTCTGAACGGTCAAGACGACAACGAAATGGGCACCACTGCCGTTCGTAAGCTGGTCGAGACCCTGGACAGCTACATTCCAGAACCAGAGCGTGCTATCGACAAGCCGTTCCTGATGCCAATCGAAGACGTGTTCTCGATCTCCGGTCGCGGTACTGTTGTGACTGGTCGTGTTGAGCGTGGCATCGTCCGTATCCAGGAAGAAGTTGAGATCGTCGGTCTGCGCGAAACTCAGAAAACTACCTGCACTGGCGTTGAAATGTTCCGCAAGCTGCTCGACGAAGGTCGTGCTGGCGAGAACTGCGGCGTCCTGCTGCGCGGCACCAAGCGTGACGACGTTGAGCGTGGCCAGGTTCTGGTCAAGCCAGGCACCGTCAAGCCGCACACCAAGTTCACCGCAGAAGTCTACGTTCTGAGCAAGGAAGAAGGCGGTCGTCATACTCCGTTCTTCAAGGGCTACCGTCCACAGTTCTACTTCCGTACAACTGACGTGACTGGTAACTGCGAGCTGCCAGACGGCGTTGAAATGGTAATGCCAGGTGACAACATCCAGATGACTGTCACTCTGATCAAGACCATCGCGATGGAAGACGGCCTGCGTTTCGCTATCCGTGAAGGCGGTCGTACCGTCGGCGCTGGCGTCGTAGCCAAAGTCATCGAGTAA
>NZ_JBKGGX010000061.1:0-1075 GCF_052041925.1 Pseudomonas sp. SMN5 | reverse complement strand
CTTCGGCGCATCAACGGTGACGGTGCCGGTGGTTGCACCGGCAGCGATATTAATCACAGCGCCATTGCTCAAAGTGACGGTGACAGGCGTACCGGCAGCGTTGCTCAGGGTGGCGGTGTAAACGATCGAGCCACCTTCGGCGACAGTGTCGGTTGCCGAGAGCGTCAGGCCGGTAGTGTCCTGGGTATCGGTGACGGTGGTGTCAGCCGACTTGCCGTCGATGGCGAGTTTTTCGTAGTTGCCACCTTTGGCGTCGTCGATCTTGACGCTCAGGTTATCGCCGCCTGCCAATGCATCGTTCGGCGTGACGAAGTTCACGCTGCCCGAGCTCGCGCCAACCGGGATGGTGATGGTTTGGCCGTTCGACAGGGTGACAACCAGCGGGGCGCCGGTGACCGGGGCGTTGACCGAGGCGGTGTAAACCACCGTTCCACCTTCGGCGACGGTCGAAGTGGCCGACAGGCTCACAGTCGAAGTGTCGATGGTATCGGTGACGTCAGTGACCGCAGGCGTCGTGCTTGGAACCAGACTCTCGAAGTTACCGCCTGTGGCTTTATCGATGCTGACTTCCACCTTGCCGGCGTCTTTGTAGACGTCGTCCTTCGGCGCATCAACGGTGACGGTACCAGTGGTTGCACCGGCAGCGATATTGATGACCGCGCCGTTGCTCAGGGTGACGGTAACAGGCGTACCGGCAGCGTTGCTCAGGGTCGCGGTGTAAACGATCGAACCGCCTTCGGCCACAGTATCAGTCGCGGTCAGGGTAAGACCGGTCGTGTCCTGGGTATCGGTGACGGTGGTGTCAGCCGATTTGCCGTCAATCTCCAGCTTCTCGTAGTTGCCGCCCTTGGCGTCGTCGATCTTGACGCTCAGGTTGTCGCCGCCAGCGAGGGCATCGTTTGGCGTAACGAAGTTCACGCTGCCCGAGCTTGCGCCAACTGGAATGGTGATGGTTTGACCGTTCGACAGGGTGACGACCAGCGGGGCGCCGGTGACTGGGGCGTTGACCGAGGCGGTGTAAACCACCGTTCCACCTTCGGCGACGGTCGAAGTGGCCGACAGGCTCACAGTCGAA
>NZ_JBKGGX010000060.1:0-1302 GCF_052041925.1 Pseudomonas sp. SMN5 | reverse complement strand
GGTACGACTCACCCACATGGGTTACAAATCAGTTCACACACATAGGTAACAGTTTTTAACTGGCAGGGTCGGTTTTCGAGGATCTGACCATGCCATGGCGAGAGCTGAAACCTATGGACCTGAAACTGCTATTCATCGCGGACTACATCAAAGGCCCGCCCAGCTTCAGTGCGCTTTGCCAGGCCTACGACATCAGTCGCAAGACTGGCTATAAATGGGTCGAGCGGTATGAGAAGGAAGGGCCCGCCGGACTGGAAGAACATAGCCGTCGTCGGCTTACCCAGGAATGGGTAGTGCCCCTGGCTGTCCGTGAGGCGATCATTGAATTGCGCGGTCGGGGTGAAACAGAGCCTGGTCCCAAGAAAATTCAGGCGGCTTTGCTCGAGCGTTTCCCTGACCAGGCGCCGCCATCAAAGACATCGATCTACAACATCCTAAAGAAAGCTGAGCTGGTCAAACCACGCCGATTGCGTCAACGGGTGGCGGTTTATCCCAAACCACTGCAGAAAGCAGATGCTCCCAACCAGCTATTCAGCGCCGATTACAAAGGCCAATTCCTGACAGGTGCGGGCGTCTGGTGCTATCCATTGACGATCATGGACCATGCCAGTCGCTTCTTGCTCGCTTGCCACAGCATGGCTAATACCAACTTCCAGGAAACCCAGGCGGTGTTTACTCAGGTGTTTCGTGAGCATGGTCTACCGGAGCGCATTCGTACCGACAATGGTGTTCCGTTTGCGAGCAAGGGGCGTGCGGGCCTTTCCCAGTTATCCATCTGGTGGTTGCGTCTAGGGATCATTCCTGAGCGGATCGCCCCCGGAAGGCCGGAGCAAAATGGTCGGCATGAACGTATGCATCGAACGTTGAAAAGCACTCTTCCATCACCACCAACGGTAGCGTGGGAGGCTCAACAACGGCACTTTGATCGTTTCAGGCAACATTATAATTACGAGCGTTTGCATGAAGCTCTGGAGCAAAAGACACCCGCGTCCTGCTATAAGCCTTCGCCCCGCCAATACCCTGAGAAGCTTCCCGAGATGACCTACCCGAGCCATATCGATAGCCTCCAAGCGGACTGCTCGGGCATCGTCAATTGCCGTGGTCTAAGGGTCTACGTTGGTTATGTGCTCAAGCATCAGACCATTGGACTGGAACAAGTAGAGGACGGGATCTGGGATGTTATCTTCGGTCCAATCATCCTCGGACGGGTTGATGTAAGAGATGCCAGTGATGGCTACGTGACACTCCGGGTGTTACCTATGTGAGTGCACTTTTTTGTAACCCATGTGGTTGTTCCCTACA
>NZ_JBKGGX010000059.1:0-1399 GCF_052041925.1 Pseudomonas sp. SMN5 | reverse complement strand
TGGGTGACGAAGTGGTTGATGCCATGCTTCCAAGAAAAGCTTCTAAGCTTCAGATAACCAGGAACCGTACCCCAAACCGACACAGGTGGTTGGGTAGAGAATACCAAGGCGCTTGAGAGAACTCGGGTGAAGGAACTAGGCAAAATGGCACCGTAACTTCGGGAGAAGGTGCGCCGGTGAGGGTCAAGCACTTGCTGCGTAAGCCCACGCCGGTCGAAGATACCAGGCCGCTGCGACTGTTTATTAAAAACACAGCACTCTGCAAACACGAAAGTGGACGTATAGGGTGTGACGCCTGCCCGGTGCCGGAAGGTTAATTGATGGGGTTAGCTAACGCGAAGCTCTTGATCGAAGCCCCGGTAAACGGCGGCCGTAACTATAACGGTCCTAAGGTAGCGAAATTCCTTGTCGGGTAAGTTCCGACCTGCACGAATGGCGTAACGATGGCGGCGCTGTCTCCACCCGAGACTCAGTGAAATTGAAATCGCTGTGAAGATGCAGTGTATCCGCGGCTAGACGGAAAGACCCCGTGAACCTTTACTATAGCTTTGCACTGGACTTTGAATTTGCTTGTGTAGGATAGGTGGGAGGCTTTGAAGCGTGGACGCCAGTCTGCGTGGAGCCATCCTTGAAATACCACCCTGGCAACTTTGAGGTTCTAACTCAGGTCCGTCATCCGGATCGAGGACAGTGTATGGTGGGTAGTTTGACTGGGGCGGTCTCCTCCTAAAGAGTAACGGAGGAGTACGAAGGTGCGCTCAGACCGGTCGGAAATCGGTCGTAGAGTATAAAGGCAAAAGCGCGCTTGACTGCGAGACAGACACGTCGAGCAGGTACGAAAGTAGGTCTTAGTGATCCGGTGGTTCTGTATGGAAGGGCCATCGCTCAACGGATAAAAGGTACTCCGGGGATAACAGGCTGATACCGCCCAAGAGTTCATATCGACGGCGGTGTTTGGCACCTCGATGTCGGCTCATCACATCCTGGGGCTGAAGCCGGTCCCAAGGGTATGGCTGTTCGCCATTTAAAGTGGTACGCGAGCTGGGTTTAGAACGTCGTGAGACAGTTCGGTCCCTATCTGCCGTGGACGTTTGAGATTTGAGAGGGGCTGCTCCTAGTACGAGAGGACCGGAGTGGACGAACCTCTGGTGTTCCGGTTGTCACGCCAGTGGCATTGCCGGGTAGCTATGTTCGGAAAAGATAACCGCTGAAAGCATCTAAGCGGGAAACTTGCCTCAAGATGAGATCTCACTGGAGCCTTGAGCTCCCTGAAGGGCCGTCGAAGACTACGACGTTGATAGGCAGGGTGTGTAAGCGCTGTGAGGCGTTGAGCTAACCTGTACTAATTGCCCGTGAGGCTTGACCATATAACACCCAAGCAATCTGCAGACTCTGAGCT
>NZ_JBKGGX010000057.1:0-1592 GCF_052041925.1 Pseudomonas sp. SMN5 | reverse complement strand
ATGAGCAAGCGTACGAATTTTCGGCGAATGTCGTCTTCACAGTATAACCAGATTGCTTGGGGTTATATGGTCAAGTGAAGAAGCGCATACGGTGGATGCCTTGGCAGTCAGAGGCGATGAAAGACGTGGTAGCCTGCGAAAAGCTTCGGGGAGTCGGCAAACAGACTTTGATCCGGAGATCTCTGAATGGGGGAACCCAACCAGCACAAGCTGGTTATCTTACGCTGAATACATAGGCGTAAGAAGCGAACCAGGGGAACTGAAACATCTAAGTACCCTGAGGAAAAGAAATCAACCGAGATTCCCTTAGTAGTGGCGAGCGAACGGGGACTAGCCCTTAAGCTTCTTTGATTTTAGCGGAACGCTCTGGAAAGTGCGGCCATAGTGGGTGATAGCCCTGTACGCGAAAGGATCTTAGAAGTGAAATCGAGTAGGACGGAGCACGAGAAACTTTGTCTGAATATGGGGGGACCATCCTCCAAGGCTAAATACTACTGACTGACCGATAGTGAACCAGTACCGTGAGGGAAAGGCGAAAAGAACCCCGGAGAGGGGAGTGAAATAGATCCTGAAACCGTATGCGTACAAGCAGTGGGAGCCCACTTTGTTGGGTGACTGCGTACCTTTTGTATAATGGGTCAGCGACTTATTTTCAGTGGCGAGCTTAACCGAATAGGGGAGGCGTAGCGAAAGCGAGTCTTAATAGGGCGTCTAGTCGCTGGGAATAGACCCGAAACCGGGCGATCTATCCATGGGCAGGTTGAAGGTTAGGTAACACTGACTGGAGGACCGAACCGACTACCGTTGAAAAGTTAGCGGATGACCTGTGGATCGGAGTGAAAGGCTAATCAAGCTCGGAGATAGCTGGTTCTCCTCGAAAGCTATTTAGGTAGCGCCTCATGTATCACTGTAGGGGGTAGAGCACTGTTTCGGCTAGGGGGTCATCCCGACTTACCAAACCGATGCAAACTCCGAATACCTACAAGTGCCGAGCATGGGAGACACACGGCGGGTGCTAACGTCCGTCGTGAAAAGGGAAACAACCCAGACCGTCAGCTAAGGTCCCAAAGTTATGGTTAAGTGGGAAACGATGTGGGAAGGCTTAGACAGCTAGGAGGTTGGCTTAGAAGCAGCCACCCTTTAAAGAAAGCGTAATAGCTCACTAGTCGAGTCGGCCTGCGCGGAAGATGTAACGGGGCTCAAACCATACACCGAAGCTACGGGTATCACGTAAGTGATGCGGTAGAGGAGCGTTCTGTAAGCCTGTGAAGGTGAGTTGAGAAGCTTGCTGGAGGTATCAGAAGTGCGAATGCTGACATGAGTAACGACAATGGGTGTGAAAAACACCCACGCCGAAAGACCAAGGTTTCCTGCGCAACGTTAATCGACGCAGGGTTAGTCGGTCCCTAAGGCGAGGCTGAAAAGCGTAGTCGATGGAAAACAGGTTAATATTCCTGTACTTCTGGTTATTGCGATGGAGGGACGGAGAAGGCTAGGCCAGCTTGGCGTTGGTTGTCCAAGTTTAAGGTGGTAGGCTGAAATCTTAGGTAAATCCGGGGTTTCAAGGCCGAGAGCTGATGACGAGTTACCCT
>NZ_JBKGGX010000056.1:0-2245 GCF_052041925.1 Pseudomonas sp. SMN5 | reverse complement strand
CGGCGACAGCGGCGCACGGTTGTACCGCACCGGCGACCTGGCGCAGTACCGCAGCGACGGCGTGATCGAGTACGTCGGACGGATCGACCATCAAGTGAAGATCCGCGGTTTCCGCATCGAATTGGGGGAAATCGAAGCCCGCCTGAACGCCCTGGAGCCGGTGCGCGAAGCGCGGGTGCTGGCCCAGGAAGGACCGAGCGGCCAACAACTGGTGGGCTATGTGATCCCGACAGCGGGCGTCGCCGACCTCGTGAACCTGCGCGAACAAATCAAGGCCGGGCTCAAGGCCGACCTGCCGGACTACATGGTGCCGACGCACCTGTTGTTTCTCGATCAGTGGCCGCTGACCGCCAACGGCAAGCTCGACCGCAAGGCCCTGCCGACAGCGGACGCCAGTCAGGTGCAACAGGATTATCTGGCCCCGCAAAGCGCACTGGAGCAACAGCTCGCGGCAATCTGGCAGGACGTGCTCAAGGTCGAGCGGGTAGGGCTGAACGACAACTTCTTCGAGCTCGGCGGCCATTCGCTGTTGGCCACGCAGATGGTCTCGCGTATTCGTCAGGTCCTCGGTCTGAACCTGCAATTGCGCCAGTTGTTCGAAGACGCCAGCCTCGCCGCCTGCGTGGCCGCGCTGGTGCCCAGCGACGGGTTACGGCCGGCGAGTATCCCCCGGATTGCCCGGGACGAGGCGCGGCTGCCCCTGTCTTACGCCCAGCAACGCCAGTGGTTCCTCTGGCAGATGGAACCCCACAGCGCCGCGTACCACATTCCAGCGGCGCTGCGGATTCGCGGCACGTTGGACCTCGACGCGCTGCGCCAGAGTTTCGCCGCGCTGGTGCAACGCCACGAAAGCCTGCGCACCACGTTCGTCCAGGTCGCCGAACAAGCCTTTCAAGTGATTCATGCCGAACTCGATCCGCCGGTGATTCCCGAGGTGCTCGACGGCGCGGCAGGCACCACCGCCGAACAGATCCAGGCGTTCGTAAGGCGTCAGATCAGCCAGCCATTCGATCTGCAAAACGGTCCGCTGCTGCGGGTGGGCTTGTTGGAACTGGCAACCGAGGAACATGTGCTGGTGCTGACCCAGCACCATATCGTCTCCGATGGCTGGTCCATGCAGTTGCTGGTCCAGGAGCTGATCCAGCGCTATGCAGCCTATAGCCAGGGCGAGGCGCTGACACTGGCCGAGCTGCCGATCCAGTACGCCGACTACGCGGTGTGGCAGCGGCAGTGGATGGAAGCCGGTGAACGTGAACGACAGTTGGCCTACTGGACCGATGTGCTGGGCGGTGAGCAGCCACTGCTGGAACTGCCGACCGACCGTCCGCGTCCAGCCCGGCAGAGTTATGCCGGTGCGCGCCTGGGCATCGGCCTGGCGCCGGAGTTGAACCAACAATTGCGACAACTGGCCCAGGCCGAAGGCTGCACGCTGTTCATGGTGTTGCTGGCGTCGTTCCAGGCGCTGTTGCATCGCTACAGCGGTCAGGCCGATATTCGGGTCGGCGTGCCCATCGCCAACCGCAACCGCCTGGAAACCGAAGGGTTGATCGGCTTCTTCGTCAACACCCAGGTGCTCAAGGCCGAGGTCGACACGCAGCAATCCTTCAGCGCGTTGCTGGCCCAGGTCAAGCACGCGGCCATTGGTGCCGAGGCACATCAGGACCTGCCGTTCGAGCAGTTGGTCGAGGCGCTGCGCCCCGAGCGTAACCTGAGCCACAGTCCGCTGTTCCAGGTGTTGTACAACCATCAGAGCGTCGCTCGCCAGGCAATTACAACGCTGCCAGGGTTGGTCATCGAGGCGCAGGAGTGGGAAAGCCAGACCGCGCAGTTCGACCTGACCCTCGACACCCTGGAGGCCGAAGGCGAACTCAGTGCTGCATTGACCTTCGCCACCGACCTGTTCGATACCAGCACCGTGCAACGCATGGCCGACCACTGGCTGAACCTGCTGCAAGGCATCGTCAGCGACCCTTCGCAACGCATCGGTGAGTTGCCGCTGCTGACCGCCAGCGAGCAACAACAGGCCATCGCCCAGTGGAACCCGGCGCCCGGTGATTTCCCGAACACCGCCTGCGTCCATCAACTGATCGCCGAGCAAGCACGGCTGCGACCTGAGGCGATTGCCCTGCGTTTCAACGCCGAGACTCTGACCTACGTCGAACTCAACACCCAGGCCAACCGCCGTGCCCATCAACTGATGGCCCAGGGGGTCGGTCCGGACGTGCTGGTGGGGCTGGCGGTCGAA
>NZ_JBKGGX010000055.1:0-2514 GCF_052041925.1 Pseudomonas sp. SMN5 | reverse complement strand
CGTCTGCTTGCCCAGGAACTCTTCGAGCGCTTCGGAATTGCTCAGCCAGTCAGGCGACGATGCGCTCCAGGCGGCTACCTCGGCCCACAGTAGGGCCTGGAGTTTTTGTTTATCGAGCGTCATGTCCGAACTCCAGAATATGAGCAGCGGCTCCTGAAATCGCCGTGAAGACGTTTGGCAGCTGAGAGGTACGCCTCATGCGCCTCTTGCTCGGAGTGAAACGCGCCAAGCTCTATGACTTTTCGGTCGGCAGTGATTCGCGCTCGGAATCGCCCCTTGTTGCCGGGCTGATAGACGCCACGCAAGAATTTTGATTCGCGGTAGCTCGATCGGTTGTAGCTGTTCTGACTGCTAGTACCGATACGAAGATTCTCGATCGAGTCATCCCCACGATTGCAATTTACGTGGTCGATGTATTCGCCTTCCGCAATCTCTCCGTTGTGCCAAATCCATACCAGTCGGCAGCGCCGATAAAACACTCCGTCAATCTTCACGTTGTGATAGCCGCTGTACTTGGGTGTCGCTCCGGCTTCTTTGCCAACCCATCGAGCGTTCCACCCTCGACCGACTACGTCGTCACGGTGCCGCCAGTACAGGCGCCCTTCGCGACAATCAAACAACTCGCGAACGCGGGCTTGAGATATTTCTAATGGCTTCAGCATTTCAAAAACCTTCCTTTCCGCGCTGCGATTCCCACTCGAACGGGATAACTATCACCCCGCCCTCGCGCAGACGGTCAATGCAGCGCTCGCCGATGGCGCCGGGCAGCGCCTGGCCGTCCAGGTTGGAAACGATGATGGTCGGACGCATTTCCTCGTACCGGCCGTTGATGATCGCGAACAGGGTCGTCAGCTCGAAGTCGCTGGGCTTCTCCTTGCTCACGCCGATCTCGTCCAGGATGAGCAGCGAGGGGCTGATCAGGCTCGACAGGATCTGGCTCTCGCTCTGTTCGCTGGTGTGGTCGTAGGACGCCCGGATCTGCTGGAGCACCGCGCCCAAGGTGCGGTACACAGCCGTGGCAGTGGTCCTGGCCATGATCTCGTTGGCAATGGCTACCGACAGGTGCGTCTTGCCCGTGCCGGGCTTGCCCAGCAGCAACAGGCAACGACCGGTTTCGGCAATCTGCGCGAACTCGGCGGCGTAACGGCGGCAGGTGTTCAGCGCCTTGCGCTGTTCCGCGGTCTTGGCGACATAGCCGTCCAGGGTCTTGCTGGCGAAGCGCTTGGGGATCAGGGCTGCACCCAGCTTGCGTTCCATCGCCATGCGCTGCTCCATGGCCTTGTTGGCGCGCTCGGCGGCCTCGGCCTTCTCACGGACTTCGCGGCCGCACTCAGGGCACCCGCTCTTCAGCTCCTTGCCCAGGAGCGGGAATATCTTCTGCTCGTAGGCGCCGTGGGTTTCACAGTTGGCCGGCTGGATACGCGTTCCCGGCGGCAGTTCGGGTGTCGGCTGGACTGTCTCAGATCGCATAGGAGCCGTCCTCACGCAGTTTCAGGCCTACGGTGTAGTCGCGGTCAGCAAAACCCGTGTGGCGCGATTGTGGGAACGGATGGACGTTGCCCAGGGGTTTGTCTGGGAAGATTCCGGTCCAGCCATTGGCGATCGAGGTGGCGAGCACCTGGTCCGGGGCTGAATGGCCCACCAGCGCCTTGGCCTGTTGCTCACAGCTCTTGGCGGTCAGCGGCTTACGGATCTCCTTGCGGTGTTGGCACCAGTCCGCCCAGGCTTTGTCAGAGACATTGACAGGCTTTGCTGTCAGCGGGTCGAACTTGCCGACCCTCGCCGGTGCGTCAGCACCATGCTTTTGATCTTCTTTCTTCTCTTCTCTTCTCTTCTCTTCTCTGGTCCGCAAATTGTCCGCATCGCTTGCGGACACATTGCGGACAGATTTGGTTTTACGATCGTTGCGCTTGCGCTCGCTGTCGTTGGCCCGGCGCTTGGCGCTGGCCCCGTTGTGCTCTTCAAAGCGAGGCATTACAAGGCTTCCATCGTCGTCGATAGATGCCCACTGCACGTCGATCATGGCCTGAGTAAAGCCAGGCCAGCCGATCACCGCGTCCATGGCGTCCGCACTGTATCCGTGAAGCACGCCATCATCGGAATGCGTATCGAAGATGCTCCAGGCGATGTGCAGTCCACCGATAATCCGAAGCCTGTCCGCTTTCAATGCGGACACCATGCGGAACACTTTCGGATGGGTCTGAAGGTCTACTCGCATTTTGATCCAATCCCCGGCCATTATCTGGCTCCTTTGCCGACCAGGCCGGCGAGTTCGAGAAAGCGATCGACATACCAGTGTGGCTGCGTCTCGCGTGGGCATTGAGGGCTGGTGAGGTTCTTGCCGTACTGGAGGCCCTTTTCAGTCACGGACCAGAAGTCGACCATTTCGCCCTTTGAGTTTTTGCGCTTGAGTTGTGTCAGGTATCCCCTGGCTTCAAGGGCACGATTGAATGCCGCCGGTGCGTAGCGGATGCCATGATCTTTCAGCAAGGCGGTGGCTGATTTGGTGGGCAT
>NZ_JBKGGX010000054.1:0-2871 GCF_052041925.1 Pseudomonas sp. SMN5 | reverse complement strand
GTGGTCAACGTGACCAATGGTACCAACGTTGACGTGCGGCTTATTACGTTCGAACTTTTCCTTAGCCATCGAAATCACCCCTAGGAGAAGAATTTAGCAAGTCACACAAGCCATTAAAACAAAGGCAGATATTTTCATATCTGCCTTGTTATATGGAGCTCTTGAGCGGATTTGAACCGCTGACCTCACCCTTACCAAGGGTGTGCTCTACCAACTGAGCTACAAGAGCAAAACACTTTGCACAACCTGCAAACTTGGAGCGGGTAGCGGGAATCGAACCCGCATCATCAGCTTGGAAGGCTGAGGTTCTACCACTAAACTATACCCGCGGAGCTTGCAGCTCACGCTAAAAATGGTGGAGGGGGAAGGATTCGAACCTTCGAAGTCGTAGACGTCAGATTTACAGTCTGATCCCTTTGGCCGCTCGGGAACCCCTCCTAAGCGAGCCGGCATTCTACATCATGCCAGCCTTCTGTCAAGCAATTTCTCATTAAAAAACCTGAGGTTAGCTGCATTGACCACGCTTCGCGGCATTGACTATAAAAGGTCTTCGCTGCGAAGCGGGCGCCATTCTATGCAAACTATCCTGCGGGTGCAACCCCTTCGCATGGCATTATTTTATGTTTTAACTCATTGAATTCTTTAGAAAGGTTTTGAAGCAGCGCCTCACTCACCTTTCCTCCACCTTCCGGCGGTACCTGGACCCAGAATCCTGCCCCCTCAGGGAGTGCTGGCCCAGACAATGTAACGGTACGACCCGCAATACCCGAGGCAACCAGCCGCTGCTCGAGCTGCCTGGCCAATTCTGATCGAACGAAACCGCCAAGATAGATGCAGCTCTTCAGCCCCTCGGCGGCTTTGCCTGAATCACGCCTGGCGAGCGCGTCCGCCGCCTCGCTCAAGAGATGAATATCTTGCTGCGATCCGCGGTACAAGCTCAGCGGGGTTACGTCTTTGGCTCGAAGCGGCGCTTCTTGCTGATGCCATATGTAATAAAAGATATTCAGAACCAACAACAGCAGGAAAAGCCACCGCATAAAAACCTCAAGATAACGGACAGGCCATCGCCAGACCGACAAAAACCAAGTCAGGCACCATCCTGGCATCAGGAACAATCCCGGCAACTAGATTCGCATCCCCTCCCGTGAGGAACACCTCAAAATCCCCTCCCCAGTACTGCCGAGCCAATTCAAGCTGAGTCAGGACGAACCCCCTGAGCATCAGCGTGCAACCCCGCTCAACCGCCTCAACAGTCGCCCGGCCTGGGGCAAGGCTCTCATGAGCCCGCTCCGCTGCAGTATCGTCATAGCGAATTCGCCGGGTATGAGTCCGCAACTGATTTCGCATCAGCGGCATCCCAGGACATATAAACCCGCCCAGATGCTCACCGTTGGCGGCGACGAAGTCGGCTGTAACCGCAGTTCCAAAGTCAAGCACCAGACACGCGCCCGAGGCAAGATGGAACCCACCAAGCAATGCCAACCAACGGTCGAGACCCAACCGCTCAAAATCCCTATATCCGTTTCGCACGCCAGCCATTTCCTCCGTCGGCACTGCACGAGCCACGGATACTCGAAACGCATCAACCAATGCCGTCACCAGCGAATCGGTTTCCTCCGGAGTCCTTACGCTCACAAGCCGGCATTTTTCCAAATGGAATTTCTCGGCATTACTCAAGCACGCCAAGAGATCTCCATCGGAACTGACCACGCCACCGTCAACAGGAGTCACGCCATCAGAGTGAAGGACCCGCCACTTTATAAAACTATTGCCGCAATCGAGCTCAAGAATCATCACGTAACCTCAAACTGAGCTCACCACCGCTAAAGATTTTTTCCACACCATCCACCTTCAAACGCAGCGCACCCTGGAGATCAATACCCGCCACAACGCCGTCAATCCGAGTAGTCCCAGCAATCAGCGATACAGTTCGCCCCTGCCACAGATGGTAATGCTCCCATTCGGACTGGATCGCGGCGAATCCCGACGCCTGGTGGAGCTTCAAATATTGCTGAAGCTTCGCACTCATTCGCGCCACCAACTCATTTCTATCCAAATCCATGCCGATCTCTAGGCACATGGAGGTCCACTGCTGCTCGACCTCATCAGTCGATTGCATGTTCACATTAATACCGATACCCAGGACAACGTGACAAACGTCCGCAGGATCTCCCACCAACTCCAGCAAGATTCCCGCAATTTTCTTCTCTCCCACCAGCACGTCGTTTGGCCATTTCAGTCCCGCCTCGACAACCCCCATATCACGCAATGTATGCATGACTGCAAGGCCAACTACGAGGCTAAGCCCTTCGAGTTGTCGCATACCACCATCAATGCGCAATACGAGACTGTAATAAAGATTGTCGGCAAACGGACTGACCCACTTACGCCCTCGTCGCCCGCGCCCAGCCACCTGTCGTTCAGCCAGGATAAGGAATGGCGCCTCTACCCCGCGCTCGATTGAGCGCAGCGCCTCGGCATTGGTGGAGTCAATCACGTCGAATGTATGGACAGGCCACTCACACAGCCCTTTTGCACGAATTTGCGCTGCATCAAGAAGCAATAGCGGCTTAGCCAGCTGGTACCCCCTGCCACGCACTTTGTGAACGGACAACCCGAACTCGGCTTCAAGGAGTTGCAACTGCTTCCACACAGCACTACGACTGACGCCCAGGGCGCCACCAAGCGCCTGACCGGAATGAAAGCGTCCATCCTTGAGAAGTTTTAGCAACGTGAGCATGCGGACTGCGCCCTGATAATAAGGCCCGCATGATAGCCACGAGAAAGGCAGTTGCATAGAAACACAGGATCACTTTCCCGCGGGCAAAACAAAACCCCTACCTGCGTCAGCAGATAGGGGTTTCGGAATTT
>NZ_JBKGGX010000053.1:0-4178 GCF_052041925.1 Pseudomonas sp. SMN5 | reverse complement strand
CTTGTTTGTGGGGGGGTGTTGGGGGGGGGGAAAAACCCCCCCTCCCCACAGAAGCCCGCTCGCCTTGAATTTGGCTCAACCCGCCCGGCGCAGCAGCCAGAGCCCCGCCAGCGCGCAGACCCCGGCCGGCACCAGCACCGCGAACAGCGGCGAGAAACCGAACACCAGGCTCGACGGCCCCAGCAGATCCTGGGCGATACGGAAGGTGAACCCCACCAGCACGCCGGTAAACACCCGCTGACCGAGGGTCACCGAACGCAGCGGGCCGAAGATGAAGGAGATCGCCATCAGGACCAGGGCGGCGGTGACCAACGGTTGCAACACCTTGACCCAAAAAGCCAGCCAGTAGCGACCGTTGTTCAAACCCTGATCCGCCAGATAGTGGATGTAACCCCACAATCCGGTAATCGACAGGGATTCCGGCGCCATCACCACGGTGCTCAGCAGTTGCGGGCTGATGGACACGTCCCAGCGCTCCTCTGGGGCAGCGACCACTTCGGTGCGTTTGTCGTGGAACAGTGTGGTGGTGACATCAGTCAGCTGCCAGTGGTCCTCGACGAAGTTCGCGCGCTTGGCAAAGCTCGACGAAAGCATGTGCCGCTGGTCGTCGAAGCGATAGCGGGTCACCCCATAAAGCACGCCGTTGGGCTGCACCGAGTTGATGTGGATGAACTCGTCGCCCTGGCGGTGCCACAGGCCATGCTTGGCGCTTTGCGCATCGCCGCCACCCTGGGCCAGGGAGCGGTTGGCCTGGGCGGTATTTTCGGTTGCCGGGGCGACGTACTCACCGATCAGTATGCCCACCAGCATCAGCACCAGCATCGGCTTCATCACCGCCCAGACGATCCGTCCGATGGACACGCCGGCGGCGCGCATGATGGTCAGCTCGCTGTTGCTCGCCAGGCTGCCCAGGCCGATCAGGCAACCGATCAATGCGGCCATCGGCAACATGTCGTAGAGCCGCCGTGGCGCGGTCAACAGCACGTAGCTCGCCACGTCCGCCAGGGTATAGGTATCACTGACGTCGCTCATTTCGTCGATGAAGGCAAACAGGGTCGCCAGGCCAAGGATAATCCCCAGCACCGCGAGGATCGCCATGAACACGCTGCTGCCGATGTAGCGGTCGAGTTTAACCACGGGCCACCTCCGACACGTTGCGGCGGCTGGCCAGTTTCAGACGCAGCGGCTCCCAATAGAGCAGCCCCAGGCCAATGGCCAGGAAGATGCCGTGCACCCACCACAGGCCCAGCGTCGGTGCAATCTTGCCTTTTTCCAGGGCCCCACGGGCGGAGATCAGGATGGTCAGGTAAGCCATATAGAGAAGAATCGCCGGCAGCAGCTTGAGGAAACGACCCTGGCGTGGATTGACCCGCGCCAGCGGGACCGCCATGAGGGTTACGATGAACACCAGCAACGGCAGCGACAAGCGCCATTGCAGTTCGGTGCGGGCGCGAATGTCATCGCTGCCCAACAGGCTGGCGGTGGGCATGGCGTCGCGGTCGGTGACTTCTTCGCTGACCTCGGGCTTGGGCAGCAGCACGCCATAGGTCTCGTACTGGATCGCCCGGTAATCGGCCTGGCCCGGCTTGCCGTCGTAGCGATAGCCGTTTTCCAGGATCAGGTAGCGGTTGCCCTCGGGGCTGATCTGCTGACGGCCCTTTTCGGCCACCAGCACGGAAATGCCGCGGTCCTTCTTCTCATCCGAAGACAGGTTCTTCTGGGTGATGAACACGCCGCCCAGGTTGACCCGGTCATCCGACAGCTGCTCGGTATAGGTCACCCGCGTGCCATCGCGCAAGGCCTGGAAGCGGCCCGGCACCAGGGTGTCGAATTCGGTCATGGCGTCCTGCTGGTTGATCAGCAACTGGAACTGGTTGGCGCCCTGGGGCGACAGACTCAGGCTCAGCCAGGCCACCACCAGCGCCACCAGCGTCGCCGGGAACAGGGTCATGCGAAACAGACGTTGCTGGCTCATGCCGGTGGCCGACAGCACGGTCATTTCGCTGTCCAGGTACAACCGGCCGTACGCCAGCAGGATGCCCAGGAACAACCCTAGTGGCAGGATCAGCTGCAAAAAGCCCGGCAGGCGGAACCCCATGATCAGGAACAGCGAGCCCGGGTCCAGGGCCCCGGAGGCCGCCTGGGCGAGGTACTTGATGAAGCGCCCGCTCATGATGATGACCAGCAGCACGGCGCTGACGGCGCTCAGGGTCAGCAGGACTTCGCGGGATAGATAACGGAAGACGATCAAACCAGACACTCCAGGATTGTCAGGCTCAGGCGGCCAAACAAGCAACGTATCGAGCCGGCCCGCCAGAAGCGCGCCGCCGAAAAAAGAGCCGCATTATCCTGTGATTGGAGGCGCCTGTCACTGCGCACGCTTTAACCCGCTGCTTAAAGCTGCAAAGCGAGGGTTGTCAGGCTCGGGCGCCGGGGTTCAAACTGCGGCCTTTGTCGCCGGCGCGACCGTGACTGCTTCACTCAGGACTTGTGGCGAGGGAGCTTGCTCCCGCCGGACTGCGCAGCAGACCCCGCTTCTTCGCGGTTGCTGTGCGACCGAGCGGGAATCAGCTCCCTCGCCACAGTCAGCGCCTGGCATCTTGACCATTCACTCAGGGATCCGGACATGGAACTGGTTGTAAAAAGCGTCAGCCCAGAAACGTTGAAGACCGCCACACTGGTCGTGGCCGTCGGTGAAGAGCGCAAGCTCGGCGTCGTCGCCACCCAGCTCGACGCGCTGAGCGGCGGCGCCATCGGCGCCGTGCTCAAGCGTGGCGACCTGGCCGGCAAAGTGGGCCAGAGCCTGTTGTTGCACAACCTGCCCAATCTGAAGGCCGACCGCGTGTTGCTGGTTGGCGTAGGCAAGGACACCGAACTGGGCGACCGCCCGCTGCGCAAGATCATCGCCGGCGTGCTCGGTACGCTCAAGAGCCTGGGCGGCGCAGATGCGGTCCTGGCCCTGGATGAACTGGTGGTCAAGGGCCGCGATAGCTATGGCAAGAACCGCCTGCTGGCCGAAACCCTGCTGGACGGCGAATACCAGTTCGACCGTTTCAAGAGCCAGAAAGCCGAACCCCGCGCCCTGAAGAAAATCACCCTGCTGACCATCAAGGCCGCCCAGGCTGAAGTCCAGCGCGCCGTGACCCACGCCACCGCGATTGCCAACGGCATGGCCTTCACTCGCGACCTGGGCAACCTGCCGCCGAACATCTGCCACCCGACATTCATGGGGGAACAGGCCAAGGCGCTGGGCAAGGAATTCAAGAGCCTGAAGGTCGAAGTCTTCGACGAGAAGAAGATCAAGGACCTGGGCATGGGTTCGTTCTACGCCGTCGGCCAGGGCAGCGCCCAGCCACCGCGCCTGATCGTCATGCAATACAACGGCGGCAAGAAGTCCGAGAAGCCTTACGCACTGGTTGGCAAGGGCATCACCTTCGACACCGGCGGCATCAGCCTCAAGCCGGGCGCCGGCATGGATGAAATGAAGTACGACATGGGCGGCGCCGCCAGCGTGCTCGGCACCCTGCGCGCCGTGCTCGAACTGAAACTGCCGATCAACCTGGTGTGCATCCTGGCCTGCGCCGAGAACATGCCCAGCGGCACCGCCTCGCGTCCGGGCGACATCGTCACCACCATGAGCGGCCAGACCGTGGAAATCCTCAACACCGACGCCGAAGGCCGCCTGGTGCTGTGCGACGCCCTCACCTACTCCGAGCGCTTCAAGCCGCAAGCGGTGATCGACATCGCGACCCTGACCGGCGCCTGCGTCGTCGCCCTGGGCGCCCACACTTCGGGCCTTCTGGGCAACAACGACGAGCTGATCGGCCAATTGCTCAGCGCCGGTCAGCAAGCCGACGACCGCGCCTGGCAACTGCCGCTGTTCGATGAGTACCAGGAGCAGCTGGACAGCCCGTTCGCCGACATCGCCAACATCGGCGGGCCGAAGGCCGGGACCATCACCGCCGCGTGCTTCCTGTCGCGCTTCACCAAGAACCTGAACTGGGCGCACCTGGACATCGCCGGCACAGCCTGGACCAGCGGTGGCAAGGACAAGGGCGCCACCGGTCGTCCGGTGCCCCTGCTGACCCAGTACCTGCTGGATCGCGCCAAGGCCTGACACCGATAACCGTTCCTGGGGGGGGAGGGGGGGGGGGGGGGGGGAGGGGGAGGGGGCGAGG
>NZ_JBKGGX010000052.1:0-7147 GCF_052041925.1 Pseudomonas sp. SMN5 | reverse complement strand
AGCAAGCTCGCTCCCACAAGGGGGGCTGTGCGTGCTGTCCTGAGTGTAGGAGTTGGCGAATAACGGCGATAGTCCAGCCATGTCGTTCTCAACACTTTTTCTACCCATGACCACCGCTCCTCCGCTAAGTCTTTGCTTCTGCTCGCTAATCCCGGACAATCGCGGCCCTGTTTCGGCCAGGGCGCTGCCTGTCGGGCTTTTCCGACTCGTCCTGGCCGGGTGCACGTGACCGGAAAGCGGAGATCCGACCGGATGAATGACCAGGCCAACAGCGTCCAAGAGCGCTTTGAAACCACCGTCCCAACTACCCTCGGCCAGTGGAGTCGCCACGACACCACCTGGATGCTCGGCCTGTTCGGCACCGCCATCGGTGCAGGCACGCTGTTTTTACCGATCAATGCGGGCCTGGGCGGCTTCTGGCCGCTGCTGGTCCTGGCGTTGCTGGCGTTCCCCATGACGTTCTATGCGCACCGCGGCCTGACGCGGTTTGTGTTGTCCGGGCGTGACGGTGCGGACATCACCGAGGTGGTGGAAGAGCATTTCGGTCTGAAGGCCGGGGCATTGATCACCTTGCTGTACTTCTTCGCGATTTTCCCGATCCTGTTGATCTACAGTGTGGCCCTGACCAATACCGTGGGCAGCTTCCTGGAGCATCAACTGCATATCCAGCCGCCACCACGGGTGGTGTTGTCGCTGGTGCTGATCCTGGGCCTGCTGGCGGTGGTGCGCTGCGGCGAACAGGCGATCGTCAAGGCCATGAGCCTGATGGTCTATCCGTTTATCGTTGCGCTGCTGTTCTTGGCGGTGTTCCTGATTCCGCACTGGAACGGCGGCATCCTGACCACGGCGACCACTGCGCCTGAGCCTTCGGCCTTGCTGCACACGCTGTGGCTGGCGATCCCGGTGATGGTGTTCTCGTTCAACCACTCGCCGATCATCTCGGCCTTCGCGGTGGATCAGAAGCGCCGTTATGGTGCCAACGCCGAGGAACGCAGCTCGCAGATCCTGTCCCGCGCCCATGTGCTGATGGTGGTGATGGTGCTGTTCTTCGTGTTCAGTTGCGTGCTGACCTTGTCCCCGGCACAGTTGGTCGAGGCCAAGGCCCAGAACCTGTCGATCCTGTCGTACCTGGCCAACCACTTCAGCAACCCGACCATCGCGTTCGCCGCGCCGTTGATTGCCTTCGTGGCGATTGCCAAGTCCTTCCTCGGTCACTACATCGGCGCCAGCGAAGGCCTCAAGGGCTTGATCGTCAAGAGTGGCCGTCGTCCAGCGCCCAAGACCCTGGACCGCCTTACCGCGGCGTTCATGCTGGTGGTGTGCTGGATCGTCGCCACGCTCAACCCGAGCATCCTGGGCATGATCGAAACCCTGGGCGGCCCGGTCATCGCGGCCATCCTGTTCCTGATGCCGATGTACGCGATCCGTAAAGTCCCGGCCATGGCCCGCTACCGCGGCCAGGCTTCCAATGTCTTCGTTGTGTTGGTGGGTTTGGTGGCGATTACGGCGTTGGTTTATTCCCTGACGGCCTGATCGGCCCACAATGGTGGGGTGGCGTGTCCAAATCTGCCAATCGACACCATTCCCAGTGGCGAGGGAGCTTGCTCCCGCTGGGGCGCGAAGCGGCCCTGGGGTCTGACGACCAGGTGTGTCAGGCAGTGGTTGGGGCTGCTGCGCAGCCCAGCGGGAGCAAGCTCCCTCGCCACAAGAGCGATTGAGGCATCAAATCCCAGGCATAAAAAAACGCCGCCCCTCGCAAGAAGGGCGGCGTTTTTAGTCGAGCGTCTAAGCCTTAGGCTTGAACGACCGGGATGTTGGCGTTAGCAGCCGCTTCACGGAACTCGGCGATCTGGTCGAAGCTCAGGTAGCGGTATACGTCCGCTGCCATGCTGTCGATCTTGCCGGCGTATTCCATGTACTCCTCGACGGTCGGCAGGCGACCCAGGATGGACGCGACGGACGCCAGTTCGGCCGAGGCCAGGTAGACGTTCGCGCCGTCGCCCAGACGGTTCGGGAAGTTACGGGTCGAAGTCGACACCACGGTGGAGTTCGGCTCGACGCGTGCCTGGTTACCCATGCACAGCGAGCAGCCTGGCATTTCCATCCGTGCACCGGCCTTGCCGTAGATGCCGTAGTAGCCTTCTTCGGTCAGCTGGTGAGCGTCCATCTTGGTCGGCGGCGACAGCCACAGGCGGGTTGGCAGCTGGCCCTTGACCTGATCCAGCAGCTTGCCGGCCGCGCGGAAGTGACCGATGTTGGTCATGCACGAACCGATGAACACTTCGTCGATCTTCTCGCCAGCCACGCTGGAGAGCAGGCGAGCGTCGTCCGGGTCGTTCGGCGCGCAGAGCACAGGCTCCTTGACGTCGGCCAGGTCGATCTCGATGACTTCGGCGTACTCGGCGTCCTGGTCGGCTTCCAGCAGTTGCGGGTTGGCCAGCCAGGCTTCCATCGCCTGGGCACGACGCTCCAGGGTGCGGGCATCGCCGTAGCCTTCGCCGATCATCCAGCGCAGCAGGGTGATGTTCGATTGCAGGTACTCGGCAATCGATTCCTTGGACAGCTTGATGGTGCAACCGGCAGCCGAACGCTCGGCGGAGGCGTCGGACAGTTCGAACGCTTGCTCGACGGTCAGGGTCTCCAGGCCTTCGATTTCCAGGATGCGGCCGGAGAAGGCGTTCTTCTTGCCTTTCTTCTCGACGGTCAGCAGGCCTTTCTGGATGGCGTAGTAAGGGATGGCATGCACCAGGTCACGCAGGGTGACGCCCGGTTGCAGCTTGCCCTTGAAACGCACCAGGATCGACTCAGGCATGTCCAGCGGCATGACGCCGGTGGCGGCGGCGAAGGCCACCAGGCCGGAACCGGCCGGGAACGAGATACCGATCGGGAAACGGGTGTGGGAGTCGCCACCGGTGCCGACGGTGTCCGGCAGCAGCATGCGGTTCAGCCAGCTGTGGATGATGCCGTCGCCCGGACGCAGGGAAACACCGCCACGGGTCATGATGAAGTCAGGCAGGGTGTGGTGGGTGGTCACGTCGATCGGCTTTGGATAGGCCGCGGTGTGGCAGAAGGACTGCATCACCAGATCGGCGGAGAAGCCCAGGCACGCCAGGTCCTTGAGTTCATCACGGGTCATCGGGCCAGTGGTGTCCTGGGAGCCGACGGTGGTCATCTTCGGTTCGCAGTAGGTGCCAGGGCGCACGCCCTTCACGCCGCACGCCTTGCCGACCATTTTTTGCGCCAGGGTGTAGCCCTTGGTGCTTTCAGCCGGAGCTTCTGGCTTCTTGAACAGGTCCGATGGCGGCAGGCCGAGTTCGGCACGGGCCTTCTCGGTCAGGCCACGGCCGATGATCAGCGGGATACGGCCGCCGGCACGGACTTCGTCCAGCAGGACCGGAGTCTTCATTTCGAAGGTGGTCAGGACTTCATCGGTGCCGTGCTTGCAGACCTTGCCCGCATGCGGGTACAGGTCGATCACGTCGCCCATGTTCATGTTCGATACGTCGAACTCGATCGGCAGGGCGCCGGCATCTTCCATGGTGTTGTAGAAGATCGGGGCGATCTTGCTGCCGAAGCAGAAACCGCCGGCACGCTTGTTCGGCACGTAAGGAATGTCGTCGCCGAAGAACCACAGCACCGAGTTGGTCGCCGACTTACGCGACGAACCGGTACCGACCACGTCACCGACGTAGGCAATCGGGAAGCCTTGGCCACGCATCTCTTCGATCTGCTTCATCGGGCCGGTCTTGCCTTGTTCGTCAGGCACGATGCCGTCGCGGGCCATTTTCAGCATGGCCAGGGCGTGCAGCGGGATATCAGGACGGGACCAGGCGTCCGGGGCAGGGGACAGGTCGTCGGTGTTGGTTTCGCCAGGAACCTTGAAGACCCGCAGGCTGATCTTGTCGGCCAGCACCGGGCGCTTCTTGAACCACTCGCCATCGGCCCAGGATTGCAGTACGGCCTGGGCGTGGACATTGCCGTTCTTGGCTTTTTCAGCCACGTCGTGGAAGGCGTCGAACATCAGCAGGGTGTGCTTGAGTTCCTGGGCGGCCACTGGCGCCAGCTCGGCGTCGTCCAGCAGTTCCACCAGGGTCACGATGTTGTAGCCGCCCTGCATGGTGCCGAGCAGTTCAACGGCGCGCTTCTTGTCCAGCAGAGGGGATTGGGCCTGACCCTTGGCCAGGGCGGACAGGAAGCCGGCCTTGACGTAGGCGGCTTCGTCGACTCCAGGCGGAACGCGATTGGTGATCAGGTCAACGAGGAAAGCTTCTTCGCCAGCCGGAGGATTCTTCAGCAGCTCGACCAGGCCTGCGGTTTGTTCGGCGTTAAGCGGCTGGGGAACGATACCCAGTGCTGCGCGCTCTTCGATATGTTTGCGGTAGGCTTCAAGCACAGTTATTACCCTCATCAGTGGTCCCAAATGGGTGTCCGGGACGCTCATCCAGAAACTCACGGTACCCATGCGCGTCGGAGGCTTTTTGAGCCACTACGCCAGGGTTCCCGGAGCTCCTCACAGAAGCTGCTTTCAAAGTTTTACGCCTGCAGAACGGGGAGCTGATGAGGGTTGGCGTCAGGCTTTCCCCGCTGGAAAGACCCTTCGCCAACACCGCTCTGAAGGAACGACTGTGCTCGTGACGCTTTGAAAACAGCTTCTAACGGACATTGGCGCCTTAAAAGGCTGGCTGATTCTACGGGAAAAAAAAATTAAAGGTAAGTTGGGCTCTCTAGTTTGAGGGGTGATCAATCTTAGACAAAGGGCTAACATGCCGGCCTGTCTCGCTTTTGTGTGCGTTTTTTCTCATGCCCAACCAGCTAATCAAGACCCCCTGCGTCGGCCTGTGCTCCACTGTCTACGGTGACCTGGTGTGCCGTGGCTGCAAGCGGTTCCACCATGAAGTGATTCACTGGAATGGCTACAACGAGGACGAGAAGCGGGCGGTATGGATGCGGCTGGAACAGCTGTTGGTACAGGTGATGGTGGCCAAGCTGGAGGTTTTCGACCCTGGGCTGCTGCGCCAGCAACTGGAGACACGCAAGATTCGCTTCGTGGCCCATCAATCGGAATACTGCTGGGCTTATCAGCTGATCGCCCGGGGCGCTCGGGTGATCAATAACCTGGAAGCCTATGGGATGGTGTTGCTGCCGGAATTTCGCGACTGGGAACTGCCGGACCTGCGCGATGCCATTGATCGGGAATTTTTCCTGCTGTCCGAAGCGCATTACCAGCGTTACATCGCGCCGGGGTTTTTGAAGGATGCGATGGGCGGCTGACCCCGCAGTTGAGGACCAGCCCCCTGTGGCGAGGGAGCTTGCTCCCGCTCGGCTGCGCAGCAGACGCCTGGATTTTTCAGGACCAGAGATTTTTAAGATCAGGAGCGAGGGCCGCTTCGCAACCCAGCGGGAGCAAGCTCCCTCGCCACAAGAGCGAATCCGCTTTATTCCTTCACCGCCAACTCCACCAGATGATCCTCGACCTCCTGGGGCTTGAGCACCAGTACGTCGCTTTCCAGCGTATCGAGCACCGCTTCGGCGGTGTTACCAATCAAGACCCCTGACAACCCTGAGCGCGCCACCGTGCCGATCACGGTCACCGCCGCCTGGAGCTTATGGGCGATGAACGGAATCAGCACGTCCGCCGGCCCCTCTTCGATGTGCAGGTGCTGGTCGTCGATGTCGAACTCGGCCTGGAACGCCCGGCACTGTTCGCGGTAGCGGGCCTCGATGGTTTCCTTGAGCTGGAATGTCGGGTCCGCTGCCGACAGCATCGGCGAGGGATGGGCGCTGATCACGTGAAGATGGGCTTTTGCCAGGCTGGCGATGTCGTAGCCGTGGTCGATGATGGTGTTGTGCAGGTGACGGTGCTCGCCGTCGGCGTTGCCGACATCGACCGCTGCCAGGATCACCCGGTCTTTCCATGAGCCGGCGGTCTTCACCAGCAGTACCGGCGTCGGGCAATGGCGCAGCAGTTTCCAGTCGCTCGGCGTCAGCAGGGCTTTTTTCAACGGGCTGTCGGGGAAGTGCTGCTTGATCACCAGGCCACAGCCTTCGGCCTGCTGCACGCCGATGATGGTTTCGTACAGGCTTTCATTCCAGGCCTGCTCGGTGGTCACGCTGTAGCCGTCGGCCTGCAGTGCGCTTTTGAGGACGCTGAGCAGGCTGGCATGGTCATGCCGCTTGTCGCACACCAGCAGGTGCAGGTGGGCCTGGGTCACACCGGCGATCAGCTTGGCGCGCTTGAGCGCCAGGCTTTCCGAATGTTCGGGTTCGATGACCACCAGAATGCTGCGAATGGCTTGCATGATCGGCGTCTCCAGCGAGAAAGGGCACGAGCGTTGCTCAACTATAGTCCTTGTAGAGCAGTCTAGTGGTTGTGCGGGAGTCGTTGACTTGACGCATATCAACAGCGGTGGCTGGTGGTCTCGGGGCAGGCCGGTATAATCGGCGCCCTTCGCTCGATTACCTTTTACCGTGAGCCCGATGATCCTTCCCGAAATCCGTGAGTTCCTTGGCTGCCGCACCCCGGATGCCTGGGTCCAGGCCGCGCTGGCCGACCAGGAGACGCTGCTGATCGACCACAAGAACTGTGAGTTCAAAGCCGCCAGCACCGCCCTGAGCCTGATTGCCAAGTACCATTCCCACGTCGACCTGATCAACATGATGTCGCGCCTGGCCCGGGAAGAACTGGTGCATCACGAACAGGTCATGCGCCTGATGAAAAAGCGCAAGGTCGGCTTGCGCCAGCTCTCGGCCGGGCGCTATGCCTCGGGTCTACGCAAGGTGGTGCGCAGCCACGAACCGGTCAAGCTGGTGGACACCCTGGTGGTCGGCGCCTTTATCGAGGCCCGCAGTTGCGAGCGTTTCGAAGCGCTGGTGCCGCATCTGGACGAAGAACTGGGCAAATTCTATTTCGGCCTGCTGAAAAGCGAGGCCCGGCATTTCCAGGGGTACCTGAAACTGGCCTACCAGTACGGCGATTCCAAGGACATCGCCCAGGTGATCGACAAGGTCCGCGAGGCCGAGCGTGAGTTGATCGAGTCGATGGATGTGGAGTTTCGGTTTCACAGTGGGGTGCCGGCGGTATAGAGGTGCCTGTGCCGACGCATCGGGGGGGGGGGGGGGGGGGGGGGGGGGGGGGGGGGGCACGGGG
>NZ_JBKGGX010000051.1:0-13795 GCF_052041925.1 Pseudomonas sp. SMN5 | reverse complement strand
TAAGAGCCAGCTCAACCTCGGGCACCTGGTAGACGCCGACAAGCGCAAACGCGGCGAAGGGTTCGAACTGCGCAGCGACGGTTGGGGGGCGATACGCGGAGGCAAGGGGGTGTTCATCAGTGCTGATGAGCAGCCACGCGCGACGGGTATGCAGCTCGACATGGAAGACGCCATCAATCAATTGGAAAGTGCGCTGTCCCTGGCGCGTTCACTGGCCAGCGCTTCACGTAGCGCTGAAGCGATACCCAGCGATGTCGAGAGCCAGAGGCGTTTGGGCGAGGCGCTGAAGAATCTGAAACGGCCCGGCGTTCTGGTCCATGCCCCGAGTGGAATCGGCATGGTCAGTCCCGAGGCCGTATGCCTGGCCTCGGGGGCTGAAAGCGTCGGCATCGTGGCAGCACACAATGCCGATATCAGCGCCGGGCGCAACTTTACCGCCGCCGCACAGGACGCTGTCAGCGTGTTGGCGCGCAAGGCCGATCTGCAACTCAAGGCCGCAGAAGGCCAGATCAAACTGCATGCTCAGAAAAGCGATTTGCATGCGCTGGCTAAAGCCGACGTCAAGGTCGAGAGCACCAGCGGACGCGTTGAAATAAGCGCTGCGCAAGAATTGGTACTCTACTGTGGTGGCGCCTATATCCGCCTGAAGGATGGCGAGATCGAGCTGGGGGCGCCGGGCAATATCTACCTCAAGGCGCTCAATGTGGAGAAACTCGACGGCACTACGCTAGATACCCCGGCCACGCCTTTGCCTGCCGGTTATAGCGGTGTCTATGAGCTTAGAAATCAAGTCCAGGCGGCCAAGCCATTTTCTCGTTACCAAGTCACGACCCAACAAGGAGACATATTCACCGGCGTAACTGACAAGGATGGCCGGACCATGAGCATCAACACCCTGGTACCCGGGGACCTGAAGCTCGAAATGCTGGATTCGCTGTTCGATGAACAACTTCGCCTGGTCGATCCGAACGGTAAGCCGGCAAGCAATCTGAACTACCGCGTCACCCTGGCGGATAACAGCTCGTTTGAAGGCATGACCAACGAGCAGGGTCATACGCAGCGCATCGTGACCCGGGAACCGGCCCGGATCAGTCGTTTGTCCCTGTTCCCACCCGAAGGCGTGAAGCCGATCTGTTGCGCTGCGCAGAACGCCCAGGCCCCACTGGAGATCGACCTGAGCGCCATGAATATCTCGACCAACGATACGGGCGTGGGTACTTCCACAAAAAGCGTCGCTTTGCCCAAAGGCAAGACGCGCGGGTTGACGACAGGTGAAGTCGCCATGGCCCGATCGGTATTCAAGGACGCTGTCAACTACAGCAAAGTCAAAGTACATCACGGTGGTTGGTGGCTGTTCTTTGGTTTTCAAAATACGGCTGTTACGCCGAATGGTGAAATGTACTACCCGGAAAGTACCGAGTACTACAGGGATGACTTTTCCAATACGGCAAATGATCAGGACAAGGCTCTGTTCATGCATGAGATGACCCATGTATGGCAGTACCAAATGGGTTATCCCGTGAAGAAGAACGGTCTGACCGTGAGCAGTCGTGGTGCTGAAGCCTATGAATACAAATTGAGCAGTGAAGGAAGATTTTCTGAATACAACATGGAGCAGCAGGGCGAGATCGTATCGGATTACTACATGATTTGTGTGGTGGGTGATTCTCGATCGGTATGGAATGGAAACAACGCTACCCAAAGCCCGAAACTGCTGGCTTCAACCCTGGCGGATTTTCTGAAAAACCCTGCGGACAAGACCCATCTCCCCACTGGGCGCAAAGTATGAAGCCGGCAATATCCATAGTGTTCGGGCTTTTGTGGGGTATGGCGGGCATTGCCGATGCAACATCGTTTGGCCGCAAGGCGACTGCCCAAATTGCTGCGATTGATGGTCATCCGGCGATTTGTTTGCCTGATGATGTAGAGAAGGCGTTTACAGTCGGTTGGATATCGCTATCTGAAGGCTATGTCCGAAACCCAGGCTCTTGGGGGCTCGCACTTGTCCCCGGAGCCGAACCCCTGGCGCTGAAAGCCGGCGATTGCATGGTTTTTGGTGTCGTGCCCGACGGGTATGAATCGAATGACGAGAAGTTAAAGACCCGGCCGTTGGTGCTCCAAATCAACAGAACTTATGTATTTCGGCTGACTGATGCCTACCGAACTAGGGATAGTTATACAGCGGTCTTTTGTATTGGCCAGACCGTCAATGGCGTCGTTGAGTATCTTCAATATATTCGACGGGCTAATGGTGCGGAGGATATTCCTTATTGCGATTCCAAGCGTAATGGGAATATCCCTGAGCAACGTGAATCCTTGACGAAACTATCGTGGCCGGAGCGAGCGCGAGGATGAAACGTCTTATTGCTCTTGGATGGGTGTGTCCGGA
This sequence comes from Pseudomonas sp. SMN5, assembly GCF_052041925.1. Taxonomy (NCBI): domain Bacteria; kingdom Pseudomonadati; phylum Pseudomonadota; class Gammaproteobacteria; order Pseudomonadales; family Pseudomonadaceae; genus Pseudomonas; species Pseudomonas sp. SMN5. The sequence continues at coordinate 11,406 of NZ_JBKGGX010000051.1, read as the reverse complement.
ACATAAGCCAACGGGCCCCCGACCATCTTTCTCGGAATATTCTTTTAGGCCGCTTTTTTCTGTGCCATGGGAAAAGCCCGAAGGGTAATTAACGCACCTGCAATGCTTCAGAGCGTAACGGAAAAGTCATGACGCCTTTTTGTCAGCCGTCAAAACAAATGCACAACAATATTTCAAGGATCGACATGCAAGACACTCATCACCGTACGGACACGCTCAACCCCTGCAAGGTCGTGGTGGTCGGCGAACAGAAAAAATACTGGATCGAATTCCAGTTGGTGGATGAACAGGGCGAGCCCCTGGCGAACATGCCCTACCGGGCGCGGAACGAAGCCACCCGCACGAACCACATCCCCGAATACGCCGGCCAAAGTGACGCACAAGGGCTGATTCGCATCGAGGGCCTGCACCCGCTGCCGATCACCCTGTTGCTGGCGGCCGATCCTCTGGCAGAACAATTGCAGACCCGACGCTTGCGTACGGAACGTCCTGAGCCGCCTCGTCCAACTTTTGCGAATCGGTTCCCGCTGCATCAGCCACAGCGTGCGGGTTTCTCACCCATCGAGCGGCAGGCCCTGGCTCAGGGGCATGGCTATCAATACCTGCGCATCGGTCAGTTGTGCGATCGGTTGCCGATCTTGAACCCGCCCTTGGAGGACCCCAAGCATCTTCCGGAATACCACTTTCCCGATCCGACCTTCAGCGGCTTTACCTTCGAATACGAGCAACTGGAGCGCCGTCACGTAGTGGAGGTCTGTCCGCTGCGGGCCTGGGCTTTGGTACTGCATCACCAGTCGGAGTACAGCATGGCCAATGCATACAACCTGGGGCTGATGAGTATTTTGGCGTACAGCAAGGAGGCGGATGAGGATCGGGGGTCCATCAAGGAATTCTTTGCCCAGCAGTGCCTGGATCTGTCGCGGGCTCCCCGAATCTGGGACAACGGTGACAACTGGCTCTGCCTGGTCAAGGACGTGCCGTTCAATGAGCGCTACGCGAGTTTCGAGCTGCTGGACACTAATAAGGCAGAACCCCCAGAGGGGGACACCCAACTGTTCTATGCCATCAGCGCGACCCAGGTTGTGGTCGCTTGGCGTGGCACCGAAACCGATGGCTTCGATGACCTGCTTACCGATGTGACGTTTCGTCCGGTCCCGCCCGAGGTAGCCGAGCTTTGTAAGCCCATGGTGCCCTGCGACGGCTTGGCGCCGGAGGGCAGTGTGCATCTGGGGTTTCGCAATGCCTTCGAAATGGCAAGGAGAATTTATGTAGATGAGCTGGGCAAGACGATTCCAGAAGAAGCGGAGGGCGCGCAGCTCTTTATTTGCGGCCATAGCCTGGGCGGCGCTTTAGGTTTGGTCCATGCCGCGTCGCTGAAAGACCTGAATCCAATACTCTACACCTACGGCATGCCCCGTACTTTCAGCCTCAAGGCCGTGCAAAGCCTGAGCGAGCTGGTGCATTTCCGTCACGTCAACGATACCGACCTGATCCCCAGCGTGCCGCCCGAAGCGGCCCTGGATAACTATCTGTACGACCTGTATGGCCCCTTGGGCACCACGCTGGGCTTCACCTGGTCGCTGGCCCAACTGGCGGCCAGTGCTGTAATCAAGCAGGGCGATCCCTATTGCCATCAGGGTGAAGTCGCGATGTTCTTTCGCGCCGAGCAGCACGTTCGGGAGCGCGGTTCGTCTTACCCGGCATATCGAAACAAGGACGGGCTCGGCGCGCCTTATCACAATGCCATCAGCCGGCGTTTGCCGCGCAAGGCCAAGTTCTACTTGGTGCCCAGCCTGAGCCCAGAGGAGGGGGAGCAGAAGGCCGAAGCGGCGCAAAAGGACCTGATCGGCTCACTTCGTCCTGATGAACGCGCCGCCTTCTTTCCGCGCTACGGCAACCCCAAGACCGGCCGGGTGTTGGGTATTGGTCATCATTTCATGAAGAAGTATCAACCCTACCTGCATAACCACCTTCTGGTGTCGATCAGCCCCGAGCGTAACCCTGCGCTGCGGGAGCAACAGGAGCGGCAGGCGTTCATGGAACAAATGAACGAACACTATGACCGCATTCATCCGGGGGAATTGGACCGCAACCGGGTGTTCCTCCACCTGCAGGACCTGTTGAGCCAGGCCTTGGGCTGCACCTGGGAAGCCGAGGGTGGAGCCGAGGCACTGCAGCGTTTCGATAGCGTGGCCGATCCCACCACGTACTACACCGACACTTATATCTGAGGGCCAGACCATGATCGAGAGAATGCCCGTTGCGCTGTTGGCTCTGTGTTTCAGTTTGAGCGGTTGTGCCAAGGACTACAGCTTGTCGCCACCGCCCGACAGTGAACAGATCACCGTAACGGTGAAAGTGCCCGAGGAGTTGGAAGCGAAAGTGATGCAGGTGATGTATCGCTCAGCGACCTGTAAACGCATCACCCACGGAGCGAGTGGTCAGCGAATCGAATTGGAAGGTTATCACGGCATCGATGTGTACCCACAACGACAAGGGCAGAGTGACCTTTATCAGGCGAGTCTGCCTAAGGATGGAGGTGGCGCCTGTCAATGGAAATTGAGTAATGTGACATTCGGCGTACGCTACAAAGATCCCTCGTTTTTTGGTCAGGACGCGATTTTCGGAGGCGGCGGAGGGATCATTGCGATTTTCGATCATAATAATTCGCCACGGGGAGGCGCTGATTACAAAGTTGCGGGGGACTTGGTACTTAAAAAAGATTACTACCCTTGGGTGTCAGAGAGGTTTTTAGGTGGATATAAAAAGTTCATTAGCCTAATTGGTGAAGGTAAAACCCATGTCAAATATCAGGCACTACAGGCAAACCAAATCTATTTCGAACCAGTCCTACATCCCGGATTCGTCCTTTATTCAGTTGGCGTAAAAGAAAAAAAGAAGGGCAATTACATTACGTACACCTACCCCGACGGCAATGTTGTAGCCGATGGGCGTCCAGATTCGAAGTTCTTGAGGTTACAAGCCATCCGCCTGGCGGCAGAGAGCAGGAAATGAGGCTCTCTTTCTACTCGGCCCAACTGGCGGCCAGTGCCGTGGTCAAGCGCGGCGATCCCTATTGCCACCAGGGCGAAGTCGCGATGTTCTTTCGCGCCGAGCAGCACGTTCGGGAGCGCGGTTCTTCTTACCCGGCATATCGAAACAAGGACCGGCTCGGCGCGCCTTACTACAACCCCATCTCCCGGCGCCTGCCGCACAAGGCCAAGTTCTACCTGGTGCCCAGCCTGAGTCCGGAAGATGGCGAGCAGAAGGCCGAAGCGGCGCAGAAGAGCCTGCTCGGTTCGCTCCGGCCTGATGAGCGCGCCGCCTTCTTTCCACGCTACGGCAACCCCAAGACCGGGCGGGTGACGGGTATTGGTCATCATTTCATGAAGAAGTACCAACCCTATCTGCACAACCACCTGCTGGAGTCGATCAACCCCCAGCGTAACCCCCTGTTGCGGGAGCAAGAAGAGCGGCAGGCGTTCGTAAAACAGATGAACGAACACTATGACCGCATTCATGAGGATGAGCGCGATCGCAATCAGGTCTTTCTCCACTTGCAGGGCCTGTTGGCTCAGGCCTTGAACAACACTCGGGAAGCTGAAGGCGGTGCCGAGGCGCTGCAGCGTTTCGATGGCGTGGCCGATTCCACCACGTACTACACGGACACTTATATCTGAGGGGCCATACCATGATCGAGAAAATGCCCGTTGCGTTGTTGGCCCTGTGCTTCAGCCTGAGCGGTTGCGCCAAGGACTACAGCCTGTCGCCACTGCCCGACAGTGAACAGATCATCGTAACGGTGAAAGTGCCCGAGGAGTTGGAAGCGGAAATGATGCAAGTGATGTATCGCTCAACTGTCTGCACGTTCACCGACCACACCGCTGGCGGCAGGCCCTATCAGCGCGACGGTTACCAGAGCACCGATATTCAGCCTGTGCGACAAGGGCGAAGTGATCTTTATCAGGCGAGCCTGCCGAAGGATGGCGGTGGGGCTTGTCAGTGGCGGTTGAGCAACGTGACGTTTGGTGTGACGTACAAGGATCCCTCGCGTTTTGGTCCGGATGTGATGTCTGGAGCCGGCGGGGGCATTATCGCGATTTTTGATCATAACAATTCGCCACGTGGTGGGGCAGGCATCAAAGTCGAGGGGGATCTAATACTTAAAAGAGACTATTACCCTTGGATAAAAGAGAATTTTTTGGATGGATATAGCAAACGTATCAGTCTTACAGGTGCAGGCGGTATTTATGTCAAATATCAGGCATTACAAGCACGCCGCGTCTATTTCGAACCCGTCCTGCATTCTGAATTCGTACTGCGTTCAGTAGGACCCAAGGTGAAGAAAGAGGGTAATTACACCGCCTATACCTACCCCGACGGCAGCGTCGTTGATGATCGAACCCACATGCCTAACTTTGACTGGTTGCAAACCATTCGTCTGGCTGCGGAGGGCAAGCAATGAAACATGTTCCGCTTGTTGCATTGATTGTTCTTTTCATCAGCCAGGACGGTTGCGCCAAGGACTACAGCCTGTCGCCACCGCCCGACAGTGAACAGATCACTGTGACGGTAAAAGTGCCCGAGGAACTGAAAGCTAGAACCTTTCAGGTGATGTACCGCTCAACGCTTTGCACGTTCACCGATCACACCGCTGGGGGCAGACCCTATAAGCGCGACGGTTATCAGAGCATCGATATCCAGCCCGTGCGGCAATGGTAAAGTGATCTTTATCAGGCGAGCCTGCCGAAGGATGGCGGCGGGGCTTGCCAGTGGCGTCTAAGCAACGTGACGTTAGGTGTGACTTACAAAGATCCTACGCGTTTTGGTGAGAATGTAAGCTTCGGGACTGGCGGGGGAATTGTGGCGACTTTCGATCACAACAACTCGCCACGCGGAGGAGCAGATTTCAAAGTTGACGGGGATCTGAAAATAAAAAAGGATTACTATCCACGAATGGATGAGGAGTTTCTAGGTCGTTATAAAAGAACCATTCATTTGTTAGGTAATGGCAATAGTATCTTTCCCGTCTATCAGGCTCTACAGGCTCGCCAAATATACTTCGAGCCCATTCTGCATTCCGATTTTGTATTGCATTCTATTGGACCTAAGGAAAAGAAAAGAGGTAATTACACTTCCTACATTTATCCCGATGGTAGTGTAGTTGCTGATGGAAGATATGGGCCGAGCTTTGGCAAGCTGGAAGCTATTCGCCAGGCTGCGGAGAACAAGCGATGAAACATGTTCCGCTTGTTGCATTGAGTATTCTTTTCATCAGTCAGAGCGGTTGTGCCAAAGACTACAGCTTGTCGCCACCGCCCGACAGTGAACAGATCACCGTAACGGTGAAAGTGCCCAAGGAGTTGGAAGCGGAAGTGATGCAGGTGATGTATCGCTCAGCGACCTGTAAACGCATCACCCACGGAGCGAGTGGCCAGCGAATCGAATTGGAAGGTTATCACGGCATCGATGTATACCCACAACGACAAGGACAGAGTGACCTATATCAGGCGAGTCTGCCCAGGGATGGCGGTGGCGCCTGTCAATGGAGGTTGAGCAACGTGACGTTTGGTGTGACATATAAGAACCCTGAACGCTTTGGTCAGGATGTGATGGCTGGGGCCGGCGGGGGCATCATTGCGATTTTCGACCACAACAATTCTCCACGGGGAGGTGCGGATTTTGAAGTTGCCGGGGACTTGGTACTCAAAAGAGATTATTACCCTTGGATAAAGGAGAACTTTTTGGATGGATATATTAAGCGCGTCAGCCTCATAGGAGAGGGAGGGATTTATGTCGCCTACCGGGCGCTACAGGCCCGTCACGTCCACTTCGAGCCCATCCTGCACTCCGACTTCAAACTGTATTCAGTTGGCGTAAAAGAAAAAAAGAAGGGCAATTACATTACGTACACCTACCCCGACGGCAATGTTGTAGCCGATGGGCGTCCAGATTCGAAGTTCTTGAGGTTACAAGCCATCCGCCTGGCGGCAGAGAGCAAGAAATGAAGCTCTCTTTCTACTATTGCGCCAATGATCGTAGCCTGAAGACTCGCTGCTTTTGGAATAATACGAGATTTCGAAGGCGACGGAGCGCTCATAGCGATCTTCGATCACAACAAGCCTTCACTGGAAGATCTGGGTGTCTACGTTGCTGGAAATTTGATGCTCAAAAAGATATTTGCCCTGAAAGATATTGGGTGGTTATTCACCAAATATTGACGCCTGGGTGCACCGTGAAGATCTATTAATTAACGGTTACCGGAATGTTGGCCAGCTTGAACTAACGGAGATGTTAGGAATGTCACAAGGATTTGTTTTGCTGGGTGATAAAAACACACACGGTGGAGAAGTCATAACGGCTTCTTCCACAACCATCGTAAGAGGCAGACCAGTGGCGCTGGTGGGTGATGAGGTCAGTTGCGTTGTTCCCGGCCACGGTATCAATCCCATCATCGAGGGTTGTGCTACGTGGTTCGAGAACGGCCGCGCCCTGGTAGTCAACGGTTGCCGCAGTGAATGTGGCTGCCGGCTGATTTCCAGCGCACCTGATTGTGCGGTGGGCTGAGCCATGGGATGGGATCGTCAGGCGCCAGAAGAGGCGCGAGTACCAACGTCCATTTTTCTGGGTCGCTGGGTTCTGGCAGCGTTGGTGGCCATGCTGGCGGGGGCGTTGCTGTTCTGGCTGCATGTCTCTGAGCGTGTTGCAGGGTTGGAGGCGTTCAATGTCTGGGTGGTATCGGGCTTACCGTTGCTGGTTTGGGTATTGGCGTTCGCTACCCGCGCCTACGTTTACGGTGGAGCGCTGAATCATTGGCATTTCCTGGCAACTGAGGCGCAGGCGGTGCAGCAGGCTTGGGAGTGTTGGGCTCATCGGTATCTGGCGGTGCAAGGCAGTTGCGTGCTTTTACCGGATCAGGTGTCTGCGGCGGTGCTCGCCCGCAACTTCAACGTGCCGTCCAGGGTAGGCAAGGCAAGGCGCATCGCGGCCTTGCCGGAGCGAGAGCGTGAACATGCCGGTCTTCGACTTCTGTTGTCGGCCGTGGCGCCAGCAGTGCGGACTGTATCTGCAAAGCAGCGATTGCAGGTGACATTGCTTAGTGACGTCGAGCCTGACCGATACGAGAGCTTGCGCGACACTTGGCAGCGGGTCTGGGTCAACGACTTTGAGCTGCCTACACCAGCAGCGGTCAGCCTTTGCGGAAATCTGTCGTATCAGTGGATCGACGAGACGTTGAAGGCAGCCCGTTCAACCACTGAATTGATCCTGATACTGCAGATACACGGCGGCGTGGCGTATTCGGACGGCTTGGCGGCATTGCTGCTTCGCCCGGACCGACTGGCGCTCAGTGGGGAGCAGCCGGTAGCGGGAGGTCTGTCACGTCCGATGCCGCTGGATATCGCCAATCTGTCTGGCGATTTACGGATATTTCTGCAATCCCAGACCAACGCTCGATTGGCGACCGGCGTCTTGGCCGACCGCGCGGACTGGCGGCCGTTTATGAGAAGTGTCTTGTCTCTCAGCGGCGCTGAGCAGCTTTCGCTGAAAGCGGACCAGCAATGGACTCAGGAATGTCTGTGTGGCTTGCCGGGGCCGCTCAGTCATTGGTTGACCGCGGCGCTAGGGGTGGAGATGGCCAGGCATCAGCAGCGACCGCTACTGATGTTGACTCAGGAAAACTCGGGACATTGGATCAGCACCGTAACGACCGGAGAAGCGGCATGAGCACACTCAACAACTCATGGCGTCGTGCGGGTGCCGCGGTATGGATCATCATCCTGCTGGTTGCATTGGGATGGGGCGTGTGGACGTATGGCGAACGGGCCGGTCTGCTGGAGCCCGCTCACAAATCGCTGGCCTGTTTACTGGTCATCGTCATCGCAACGGTGGGGTATCTGACGCCCGGTTTGTTGAATCACCTCAAGCGGCAGGACTACCGCGCGCAGGCGCGGGCCAACAAAATTCTTCCTCAGCCGGACGCGGAGTTGGTGTTGCCCGACGCGACTATCCAACTCGCGCACCTACGCAACCACCTCCACCACCAACGCGGCCTCTTCTGGCGCCGCAAGACCCGCGTCCTGTTGGTGATCGGCGAGCCCGCGCAAATCGACGCCATCGCCCCCGATCTCGCCGAGAAACACTGGCTCGAAGGCCAGAACACGGTGCTGCTGTGGGGCGGCAGTGCGCAGGCGAAGCTTGAGGCGCCGTTGCTCGAAGAATGGCTCAAGCACAGCCGCGGCCGGGCGTTGGATGGGGTGATCTGGGCGTTGGATCAGCCGCAGTGCAGCGATGCCAAGGCGATGGGCGTGGGCCTGTGGCATTTGCAGGCATTGGCGCGGCAGGTGGGTTGGGAGTTGCCGTTGCACCTGTGGCAGGTCTGCACCAGTGCCTGGTCCCAGGAGGCGCGTGCGACGCAGCCGGTGGGCTGTCTGTTGCCGCCGCGGGTGACGCCGGCGATGTTGCAGGAGCGCTTGACCGAGCTGCTTGCACCGCTGCGTCGCGAGGGCCTGGACCAGATGAATACGCAGGTGGAGCATGACTTTCTGCTGCGTCTGTCGCGCGATCTGCGGGTCGAAGGGATCGCCCGCTGGCGGCAGGTGCTGGCGCCGTTGTGGAGTGGCTTTGCCCGGGGCGTGCCGCTGCGCGGACTGTGGTTCAGCTTGCCGCTGCGCCGAGAGGCGCCGAGCACCGAGCATCTATGGCTGGCCGACCCGGCGTGGCGCGGCGTGCAAGCCGACCGCGGCGCCACGGCGCGCCTGGGCTGGGGGGCGCCGCGGGTGGTTTATGCGGTGCTGGCGGGATTGACGCTGGTGTGGGGCACCGGAATGGCGCTGTCGTTCGTGAGCAACCGCGCGCAGATCGTCCAGGCGCAGGCCTTGCTCACGGCGGTGCAACAGGCCTCGCAGCCCGAGGCGCAACTGCGGGCGCTGAACGAGCTGGTGCATGACCTGGCACGCCTGGATTATCGGCTCGCCCACGGCGCGCCCTGGTACCAGCGCTTTGGTCTGAACCGTAACGCGGACCTGCGCCAGGCGCTGTGGCCGCATTATGTCGAGGCCAACAATCGATTGATCCGTGACCCGGCGGCGGCCCGCCTGCGTGAGCGGTTGAGCGCCCTGGTGCAGTTGCCACCGAACAGCCCCGAACGCGCCGAGCGGGCCGGCGAGGCCTACGATCAGCTCAAGGCCTACCTGATGCTGGCGCACCCGGAAAAGGCCGACGCGCAGCTATTGGTCAAGGCCCTGAGCCATGTCGAGCCGTCCCGCGAAGGCGTCGCGCCGGGGCTCTGGCCATTGATCGCGCCCAACCTGTGGCAGTTCTACGGCGAGCAGCTGGCGGCGAATCCGCCGTGGCGCATCGAGGCCGATCCACGCCTGGTGGCGCAGGTGCGACAGGTGCTGCTCGACCAGCTCGGGCAGCGCAACGCCGAAGCCACTTTGTACCAGCAGGTGCTCGACGAGGCGGCGCGGCACTACCCGGCATTGGGCCTGCAAAAGATGGTCGGCGACACCGAGGCGGCGTTGCTGTTCACCAGCCAGGCCAGCGTGGCCGGGGTGTTCACCCGCCAGGCCTGGGACGGCCACGTGCGCCAGGCCATCGATGAAATCGCCCGCGCGCGGCGCGAGGAAATCGACTGGGTGCTCAGCGACCGGCCGGGGGATGTCGAGACGCGATTGTCTGCGCAACAGCTCAGCCAACACCTGACCGAGCGCTACTTTCGCGACTACGCCAACGCCTGGCTGGCGTTTCTCAAGCGCCTGCGCCCCCGCGCACCGGCAGGCCTGAGCGAAGCGATCGACCAGTTGACGCTGATGAGCGATGTGCGCCAGTCGCCCTTGATCGCGCTGGTCAACACCCTGGCCTACCAGGGCCAGGCCGGTGGGCGCGGTCAGGCGCTGGGTGATTCGCTGATGAAATCCGCGCAAAAGCTGCTCGGGCCGGACAAGGCGCCAGCAATCGAGCCTCTGTCGCCGCTGCCCGGCGGTCCGCTGGACGCGACGTTCGGGCCGTTGCTGGCGCTGCTGGGCAAAGGCCCGCAAGGCCAGGGCGGCGCTGATGAACTGAGCCTGCAAGCGTTTCTGACCCGAGTGACCCGCGTGCGCCTGACCTTGCAACAGGTCGGCACCGCCACCGACCCGCTGGAAATGACCCAGGCATTGGCGCAAACCGTATTCCAGGGGCGCGGCATCGACCTGACCGACACCCAGGCCTATGGGCGCCTGATGGCCGCCAGCCTCGGCGCGCAATGGGCCGGGGTGGGCGAGACGCTGTTCGTGCGTCCGCTGGAACAGGCGTGGCAGCAGGTCCTGCAACCGTCGGCGGCGGGGCTCAACCGCCAGTGGCAACGCTCGATCGTCGACCATTGGAACGCGGCCTTCACCGGGCGCTATCCATTCGCCGCCACCAGCAGCGACGCCTCGCTGCCGATGCTCGGGCAAATGGTCCGGGCGGACTCGGGGCGCATCGAACAGTTCCTGCGCAGCCAGTTGAGCGGCGTGCTGCGCAAGGAAGGCAACCGCTGGGTGGCCGACCCGCGTCACGGCCAGGGCCTGCGCTTGAATCCGCAGTTTCTGGCGGCGGTCAACCAACTCAGCGAGCTGGCCGATGTGCTCTTCACCGACGGCGGCCTGGGCCTGAGTTTCGAGTTGCGCGGCAAGCCGCAGCGCGACGTGGTGCAGAGCACCTTCACCCTCAACGGCGAAAAACACCACTACTTCAACCAGAAAGAACGCTGGCAGCGCTTCAACTGGCCGGGTCGCGGCGAGTACCCCGGTGCGCGCCTGAGCTGGACCGGCCTGGTGGGCAACGAACAATTGTTCGGCGACTACGCCGGCACCTGGGGCCTGATCCGCCTGCTGGAAATCGCCCGGCTCACGCCGCTGGACGACAGCGCCAGCCACTACCGCATGGTTATCAAGACCCCCGACGGCGAGCACCTGACCTGGCACCTGCGCACCGAGCTGGACGCCGGGCCGCTGGCACTGCTCAAGCTGCGCGGGTTCAAGTTGCCGTCGCAGATTTTTCTGGCCGAAGGTGGGCCCGCTGCGCGCCAAGGAGTGTACGAATGAGCTTGCGCCACCTGATCGAGCGCTGCCTGGGCGAACGCGACGCGCTGTCGGTTGCCCGGGAACACGCCTCGCGCTGGCAACCCTGGTTGCAGCCCATCAGCGCAGACTTGCCCGTCGGCGAGGACCCTGGCTATGACGATGACTTCCAGTGCATGCGCGAAGAGGTCAATAAATTGTCCGGGGCCAGTACCGAACGAGTGATTGCCTTGGCCGAAAAGCTGCTGACACATACCTGCAAGGATCTGCGCGTCGCCACTTACTACCTGTGGGCGCGTTTGCATCGGGACGGGGGGGGAGGAATCGCCACCAGCACACACCCATTTGCCTCCCTGGTTGA
>NZ_JBKGGX010000050.1:0-13845 GCF_052041925.1 Pseudomonas sp. SMN5 | reverse complement strand
CGGGGATCACCGCCGGGGCTGAGTATTCATTCACAGGAGGATAGAAAAAAATCTGTCCTCAGGCAGATAACCGGTAAGGCAAAGTGCTTGCAGAATGTTTGGAATACCATAATATGATATTCCATAGACCGCATGCTCCAGCCAAGCGCACCCGGCAGGGAACGCGCATTCAACCCGCCCTTGGCGCGGTCAGCCGCAAGACCCGATGGACATAAGCTCCCGATAAGTGGGCACAGATAAGCCCGCTCAATAAACACAACAATGAGGGCGTGAAAATGGTGTTGAAGAAAAGTGCAGTCGCCGTTCTTTTTGCGAGCCTGCTGAGCGTCGCCAGCCAGGCGTCGATGGCCGCTGAAAGCGTCAACTTCGTCAGTTGGGGCGGCAGTACCCAGGACGCGCAGAAGCAGGCCTGGGCCGACCCGTTCAGCAAGACCAGCGGCATCACCGTCGTCCAGGACGGCCCGACCGACTACGGCAAGCTCAAGGCCATGGTCGAAAGCGGCAACGTGCAATGGGATGTGGTCGATGTGGAAGCGGACTTCGCCTTGCGTGCAGCGTCCGAAGGCTTGCTCGAACCCCTGGACTTCTCGGTCATCCAACGGGACAGGATCGACCCGCGCTTCGTTTCCGATCATGGCGTCGGTTCGTTCTACTTCTCTTTCGTTCTCGGCTACAACGAAGGCAAGCTCGGTTCCGGCAAGCCACAGGACTGGTCCGCACTGTTCGACACCAAGACCTATCCCGGCAAACGCGCCCTGTACAAGTGGCCGAGCCCTGGTGTGCTGGAGCTGGCCCTGCTGGCCGACGGCGTACCGCAAGACAAGCTCTATCCACTGGACCTGGACCGCGCCTTCAAGAAACTCGACACCATCAAGAAAGAAATTGTCTGGTGGGGCGGCGGCGCCCAGTCCCAGCAACTGCTCGCGTCCGGCGAAGCCAGTATCGGTCAGTTCTGGAACGGCCGCGTCTACGCTCTGCAACAGGACGGCGCACCCGTGGGCGTAAGCTGGAAGCAGAACCTGGTCATGGCCGACATCCTGGTCATTCCAAAGGGGTCGAAGAACAAGGCCGCTGCCATGAAGTTCCTGGCCAACGCCAGCAGTGCCAAGGGCCAGGCCGATTTTTCCAACCTGACCGCTTATGCGCCGGTCAACGTCGACAGCGTCGCACGCCTGGACTCTGTGCTCGCTCCCAACCTGCCGACCGCCTACGCCAAGGATCAGATCACGCTTGATTTCGCGTACTGGGCCAAGAACGGTCAGGACATCGCGACACGGTGGAACGAATGGCTGGTCAAATGAAAATGTCGGCAACGGCAACCCAGCACACCGGCGCCGCCGGTGTGGCAACCGCCAAGGCAGTCGCCACACAAACCCCGTCGCTGGCCCAGCGCTGGCGCGGGGTCGGCAACCTGGCCCCGGCTCTGCTGTTTTTAGGCCTGTTCTTCCTGGCGCCACTGATCGGCCTGCTGCTGCGCGGCGTGCTGGAGCCAGTCCCGGGGCTTGGCAACTATGAACAACTGTTCGCCAACTCGGCTTATGCCCGGGTGCTGTTCAACACCTTTTCGGTGGCCGGGCTGGTGACTCTGTTCAGTCTGTTGCTGGGCTTCCCCCTGGCCTGGGCAATCACGCTGGTACCTCGTGGCTGGGGGCGCTGGATCCTCAACATCGTGCTGCTGTCGATGTGGACCAGCCTGCTGGCCCGCACCTATTCCTGGCTGGTGCTGTTGCAAGCCTCCGGGGTGATCAACAAGGCCCTGATGGCGCTGGGCATCATCGACCAGCCACTGGAGATGGTGCACAACCTCACCGGCGTAGTGATCGGCATGAGCTACATCATGATTCCGTTCATCGTCCTGCCGTTGCAGGCGACCATGCAGGCCATCGACCCGATGATCCTGCAGGCGGGCTCCATCTGCGGCGCCAGCCCGTGGACCAACTTCTTCCGGGTGTTCCTGCCGCTGTGCCGGCCGGGGCTATTCTCCGGCGGACTGATGGTGTTCGTGATGTCCCTGGGTTACTACGTGACGCCGGCCCTGCTGGGCGGCGCACAGAACATGATGCTGCCCGAGTTCATCATCCAGCAGGTGCAATCGTTCCTCAACTGGGGCCTGGCCAGCGCCGGCGCCGCGTTGCTGATCGTCATCACGCTGGTGCTGTTCTACTTCTACCTGAAGCTCCAGCCGGAATCCCCGGTCGGCGCCAGTCACGCGAGGTAAACCGTCATGCTCCTGACTCCCAATGCCATGAGCCGGCGCATGCGCTTCGGTCTGTACGCCACCACCGGTCTGATCGGACTGTTCCTGCTGCTGCCGATCGTGTTCATCGTGTTGCTCTCGTTCGGCTCGTCCCAGTGGCTGGTCTTCCCGCCACCGGGCTGGACGTTCAAATGGTACGGCCAGTTCTTTTCCAACCCCGACTGGATGAACGCCGCGTTGACCAGCCTCAAGGTCGCCCTGCTGACCACGGTTTGCGCGGTAGCACTGGGGTTGCCGACGGCATTTGCCCTGGTGCGTGGACGCTTCCCTGGTCGGGAAATGCTCTACGGCCTGTTCACCCTGCCGATGATCGTGCCGCTGGTGATCATCGCCGTGGCGGTGTATGCGCTGTTTCTCAAGCTCGGCTACACCGGGACGATGTTCGCGTTCGTGGTCAGCCACGTCATCGTCGCGCTGCCGTTCACCATCATTTCGATCATCAACTCGCTCAAACTGTTCGATCAGTCCATTGAGGACGCCGCGGTGATCTGCGGTGCCTCGCGCCTGCAAGCGGTGTTCAAGGTGACGTTCCCGGCGATTCGCCCGGGCATGGTCGCCGGCGCCCTGTTTGCGTTCCTGGTGTCGTGGGACGAAGTGGTGCTGAGCGTGATGATGGCCAGCCCGACCCTGCAAACCTTGCCCGTCAAGATGTGGACCACCCTGCGCCAGGACCTGACGCCTGTGATCGCCGTCGCTTCGACGCTGCTGATCGGCCTCTCGGTATTGGTGATGGTGATCGCCGCCGCCCTGCGCCGGCGCAATGAAATCAGCGCCTGAGCGCCTAGGAGAAGACAATGAGTGCCGTCAAAGACCCCGCACAACAGAACAACAAGACCCTGGTCAGCCTGCGCAACCTGAACAAACACTACGGCGACTTTGCCGCCGTGGACGACATCTCCCTGGAGATTCAGGACGGTGAATTCCTGACCTTCCTCGGTTCCAGCGGCTCGGGCAAGAGCACCACCCTGTCGATGCTGGCCGGGTTTGAAACCCCCAGCAGCGGCGAAATCCTGGTGGACGGCAAATCGCTGGTCAACGTGCCGCCGCACAAGCGTGACATTGGCATGGTGTTCCAGCGTTACTCGCTGTTTCCGCACCTGTCGGTCCGGGACAACATCGCGTTCCCCCTGGCGATCCGCAAACTCGCCCCGGCCGAACGCGACCGCCGCGTCGACGCCATGCTCAAGCTGGTACAACTGGAGCAGTTCGCCCACCGCCGCCCTTCGCAACTTTCCGGCGGCCAGCAACAGCGCGTGGCGATTGCCCGAGCGCTGGTCTATGAGCCACGTATCCTGCTGATGGACGAACCCCTCGGCGCCCTGGACAAAAAGCTTCGGGAAGATTTGCAAGATGAACTGCGTCAGCTGCATCGGCGCCTGGGCATTACCATCGTCTACGTGACCCATGACCAGGAAGAAGCCATGCGCCTGTCCCAGCGCATCGCCATTTTCAGCCATGGCAAGATCGTCGGCCTCGGCAGCGGCTACGACCTCTACCAGAATCCGCCGAATGCTTTCGTCGCGTCGTTCCTCGGCAACTCCAACTTCCTCAAGCTCAAGGCCCAAGGCAATGCGGTGGCGACCTTCGAAGGCCAGTCGTTGTCGATCCGACTGACTGCCGGCCTGCAAACCGAGCAGGACGTGCTGCTGATGGTGCGCCCGGAAAAAGCCCTGGCGCTGAGCACCGAGCAGGCGGCGCAACAACCCTTGGCGGCAGGCTGGAACGAAGTGCCGGCCAAGGTCGTGGAAGTGCTGTTTCTCGGCGAAAGCCAGACCTGCAGCGTGGTGACGTCCGGCGGCACCGCCATGACCGTCAAGGCGCTCTCCGCCGCGGGCATGCCGCTCAAGGCCGGCGACCCGGTACGCGTGCGCTGGGCCACCGCCGACGCCTGCGTCTACACCCAATGGGCCGAAAGTGACCTGAACAAGGCCGCCGGGGCACACTGATCCCCTTCTGGCCCACTTCGATGGGCCGCCTCACAGATGTCACCCTCAAGGTCGCCGCAACGTCGGGTTGCGGCGGCCTTTTTTTGTTTGGTGATGGCTGAGTATCGGCCTTCAATCCCAGCGGCATGGGGGCTGAGCTTGCTTGCGATAGCGATGGGACCACTTGCATCGATACTGAATGGGCCGACGCCTTCGCGGGCAAGCCCGCTCCCACAGGTTTCCAGGGTGTATCTGAGAATTGTGAACACCCTCCCGCCTCCACAGTTTTGCACCCACCCAAACAAAAATGCCCGGCAAATAGCCGGGCATTCGATTAAACGGTTCTTGGATCAATCGGTGTAACCCAACCGCGTCGCCGCGCGCCGCTGGGCCTGGCCGCGGGTCGCCAGGCAGTAATAAAGCGGGCAGGTCACCAGCAACCCCACCAGCCACGACAGGTCGGCACCGTCCACCAGATTGGCGTAGGGCCCGACATACAGCGACGTGTTGGCAAACGGCAACTGCACGATGATCCCGATGAAGTACGCCACGATCGCATGCAGGTTGAAGCGCCCATAAATCCCGCCATCGGCCCGGAAGATCGAAGCGATGTCGTAATGGCCACGCTTGATCACATAGAAGTCGATCAGGTTGATCGACGCCCACGGCACCAGCACCAGCAACAACGCCAGGATCAAGCCGATGAACTGCGAAATGAAGTCCGCCGAAGCCCCAAGCGCCACCACGCAGCAGCCTGCCAGTACGCCGCTGGACAACACCACTCGAACCTTGACGCTTGGCGTCCACTGACTGGCGAAGGTCTGGATCGAGGTGATGATCGAGAGCACCGCACCATACAGATTCAAGGCGTTGTGGCTGATGATATTGAGCAAGAACAGCACCATCAGGATAGGCCCCAGCCAACCGGTGGACTGCTTGACCGCCGCCATCGCTTCCGTGCCTTCCGGCGTAGCAAGCACGGCCACCGCGCCGAAGGCAAACGACAGGATGGTGCCCAGTGTCGCTCCCAGGTAGGTGGCCAGAAATGGACGGGCGATGCCGATATCCGCCGGCAGGTAACGCGAGTAGTCAGAAACGTAAGGCGAGAAGCTGATCTGCCAGATGATCCCCAGCGAAACCGTGGCCAACCAGCCGGACAGATTGAAGCCTCCGCGGGTGAAAAAATCCGCCGGCAAGTCATGGGCGAAAATGTAGAAGAATCCGGCGAACAAGGCCCCGCCCATCACCCACGTGCCGATGCGGTTGAGGGTATGGATGAACCGATAGCCGATCACCCCGATGGCCGTGGCACCAAGGGCACCCATCAGGATACTGGCCGGGACCGGCACCGACGGCGCGATGCCAACGATGGATTTGCCCGCCAGGACGATGTTGGAAATAAAAAAACCGACGTAGATCAGCGCCGCGAAGAACACGATCAACAACGCGCCGTAGCGACCGAATTGGCCGCGACTCTGGACCATCTGGGGGATCCCCATGCGCGGTCCCTGGGCTGACGCTAGAGCAATCACCAATCCGCCTATCAAGTGCCCCAAGGCAATCGCTAGCAACCCTCGCAACAGATCGAGATGGAACACTTGGACCACCATGGCCCCGGTGACGATAGGCAGCGGCGCGATATTGGTGCTGAACCATAGGGTGAACAGGTCGCGGGCCTTTCCGTGGCGTTCTGCGAGAGGAACGTAATCGACCGTGTGGTTCTCGATCAACGGGTCTTGCCGGGACATCTGGGACATATGCATGAACTCGAGTTTGTCTGTTCTTATCTTTGTATGAAGCCAAACCGGAGGCACTCTAGGCGCCCCTCAGATGAACACCATATTATGGTATTCCAACACTTTCACAAGACTGATCAGCTCTTTCGGAGCCTGACTGATCCGCTCTTTGGCCCGACCGTCCTGACAACTCCCCCCGTAATCATTGGCTAAAAACGCTAAGAATGACGTTCATCGATTCACCGAAAAAGACCTTGCAATGAATGTATTACGGTATACCATCAGACCTACAAATCTAAAAAACCGGATCACACGAGGACCGCGCAATGATCGACGCCGCCATCTATAAACAAGTCCTGGGTTCGTTTCCCTCCGGTGTGACGGTAATCACCACGCTGGACGAGGATGGCCAGATCGTCGGCCTGACCGCCAGCGCGTTTAGCTCACTGTCCATGGACCCGGCCCTGGTGCTGTTCTGCCCGAACTACAGTTCCGATTCTTATCCGGTCCTGATCAAGAACAAACGCTTTGCCATCCATGTACTGTCTGCCGGTCAGCAAAGCGAGGCCTATGCTTTTGCTCGCAAGGGCAAGGACAAGGCCCAAGGTATGGAGTGGACATTGAGCGCCCTGGGCAACCCGATCCTGGCGAACGCCACAGCGGTGATCGAGTGCGAACTGTGGCGCGAATACGAAGGGGGGGACCACGCGATTATGGTGGGTGCCGTGAAAAACCTCATCGTGCCTGAGCAGTGCACCAGCCCTCTGGTCTACTGCAACGGCAAGATGGGCGCCCTGCCCGTTCCGGCCTGACGGACTGATAGAAACAATTTGTAGATATTTCGTATTATGGTATACCAATAATAATCTGCCAGGCCGCCGTGCCGATAACCCGCGCGGCCTTGCGAGAACATCCAAGAGCCCCGCGCTCTTCCCAGGCATCAGGTCTGCAAACGACAGGCCGCCAACAAAAAGATCCGAGGTAAGCGTCATGAAATTCTCGCTGTTCATACACATGGAACGTTGGGACGAAAGCGTCAGCCACCGCCAGTTGTTCGAAGATCTGACCGAACTGACCTTGCTGGCCGAAGCCGGCGGTTTCAGTACCGTGTGGATCGGCGAACACCACGCCATGGAATACACCATCTCGCCCAGCCCGATGCCGCTACTGGCTTACCTCGCCGGCAAGACCACTACCATTCACCTGGGCGCCGGCACCATCATCGCGCCGTTCTGGCACCCGTTGCGGGTGGCCGGTGAATGCGCGTTGCTGGACGTGATCAGCAATGGCCGCATGGAAGTCGGTCTGGCCCGGGGCGCCTACCAGGTCGAGTTCGACCGCATGGCCGGCGGCATGCCGGCTTCGGCCGGTGGCCAGGCCCTGCGGGAAATGGTTCCGGTAGTCCGTGCCCTGTGGCAGGGCGACTACGCCCACGACGGCGAGATCTGGAAATTCCCGACCTCCACCAGCGTGCCCAAGCCGATCCGCAAGCCGCACCCGCCGATGTGGATTGCCGCCCGCGACCCGGACTCCCACAACTTCGCGGTTGCCAACGGCTGCAACGTCATGGTCACGCCATTGATGAAGGGCGACGAAGAAGTCCTGGACTTGAAGAACAAGTTCCAGGCGGCCCTGGACAACAACCCTGACGTGCCACGCCCGCAACTGATGGTGTTGCGTCACACTCACGTGCATTCGACGGACAACCCCGAGGGCTGGAAAGTCGGTGCGCAGGCGATCGCCAGGTTCTACCGCACTTTCGACGCCTGGTTCGGCAACAAGCAAACCCCGGTCAATGGCTTCCTGGCGCCCAGCCCCGAGGAAAAGTTCGCCGGTCGTCCGGAGTTCGAACTGGAGAGCCTGCACAAGACCGCCATGATCGGCACGCCGGAAGAAATCATTCCGCGCATCAAGTACTACCAGGAACTGGGCGTCGACGAGTTCAGCTTCTGGTGCGACAACAGCCTGCCTCACGCCGAGAAGAAAAAGTCTCTGCAATTGTTCATCGAGCATGTAGCGCCGGCGTTTCGCTGAGCCGCGATGAGTCGCCAGCGTTGGCGAGCAAGCTCCCACATTGGCTTTAGGTGTACGCAGCCTTTGCATACACCGTCTGACCCTGTGGGAGCGGGCTTGCCCGCAAAGACGGCGGCACATTCAACATCTTCATGACAGACACGCCGCTTTCGCGGGCAAGCCCGCTCCCACAAGTGTCCCCGTTGGGCATGCGGGAGCGAGGCCATTGGCGAAGCGCACGGCGCGGCGAACAGATGATGCCAAATATGACAATCTTCCCCACTACCCTGCCGTCGCCGATCACCACCGCTGTTCACCGCTGAAAAACCCCAATAACGTCTACCGCAACGGATCAACTCTGATTAAGGATGATGCGCGTGGGGGTTTATCGTCTGCTGCTGGCCTTGCTCGTGGCGATTTCGCACATGGGCGTGACATTCATGGGGTTCAACCCTGGCGTCGTTGCCGTGGTGTCCTTCCTGATCATCAGCGGCTTCGTGATGACTTCGCTGATCGAACGCAACTACGGTACAGCCGGGCACATCGGCGTGTTCTACCTGGATCGGTTACTGAGGTTATATCCGCAGTTCCTGTTGTACTTCGTCCTGTCCTGCCTGGTGATTCATTTCCTCCTGCCCGGAACGCCCCAGGCAGAGGCCCTGACGTTGGAAAACATCGTCACCAGCCTGCCGATCCTGCCGTTGGGTTTCTACATGTACGGCATCACCGTGCCCGAGATCCTGCCGCCTGGCTGGTCCTTGGGGCTGGAAATGTGTTTTTATCTGTTGATTCCGTTTCTCATCCTTTATCGGGCACGGGGTATCGCCTTTGCGCTGTCAGTGACGATCTTCCTGGTTGCGGCCCTGGGCTACATCGATACTGACATCTACGGCTATCGCCTGCTGCCGGGTGTGCTGTTCATCTTCCTGTGCGGCAGCTATCTGTACCGGGCCAGGGCCAAAGGCCTGTGGATCGTGTCCATCACCACGCTCGTCGCGGCGCTGATGTTCGTGGCCATCGTTACGGGAGTCATTCCTCGACGACCGTTCAACGCGGAGGTGACCCTGGGTATCGTGCTCGGCCAGCCGGCGGTCTGGCTGCTCAGCCGGTTGAGGCACCGCCGGTGGGATGAGTTCCTCGGCAACATCAGCTACGGGGTTTTCCTCAATCACTTCGTGGTGATGTATGTATTGCGGGCGTTCTGGCCGGTGGAGTACAGCACTCTGATCATCACGGCAGTGCTGGTGCTGTCCTTCGTCTTGAGTGGCGTGTCGTATTACAGCATCGAACGGCCGGCGCTGAAGCTCCGTCACGCCCTGAGGGCAGGCGTTGGGCGCGACATCGTTCGGGGCACGCCGGCTTAGGGGAGACAACCGCAAACGAAAATGCCCGGGCTCAGAACCCGGGCATTTTTGTACCAGCGCAGCGCGATCAGAACGTTACGCTGGCGCTCAGGCGTGCGGTGCGCGGCTCGCCGACGTTGACCTGCAGCTGGCTGCCGGTGGAGGACGGGTAGTATTGTTTGTCGAACAGGTTGTCCACGTTCAGTTGCAGAGAGGTCTTGTAACCGAACACCGGCGACTCCCAGCGCAGGAAAGCGTCGGCCACGGTGTAGCTGCTGAGCCAGAAATCGTTGGCGTTGTTGGCGGCACGCTCGCCGACGTAGCGCGCGCCGCCACCTGCATGCCAGTTGCCGAATTCGGCAGGTACGTTCAGGTGATGGCTCAGGTACAGGCTGGCGGTGTGCTTTGGGGCATTGGCCAAGCGGTGGCCTTCGTCGTCCGGATCGTCGAGGATTTCGGTGTGGGTGTAGGCATAGGTGCCGATCAGATCCCAGCGTTCGGACAAGCGGCCGGTGATGTCCAGCTCCAGACCCTGGGAGCCGACCTTTCCGGCGGCTTCCGACAGGGTCACGCCATTGAGCGTGGAGGATGTCACGACATTCTTCTTGACGATGTCGAACAACGCCAGGTTGATGTTCAAACCCGCCAGCGGATCGTACTTGGCACCGACTTCGTAGCTGCGACCTTCCTCCGGCTTGAAGGTATTGCCGGAGTCGTCCACGGTGTCGTTCGGCTTGAATGAGCGGCTGTAATTACCGTATAGCGACAGCTCGTCGGTGGCTTTGTAGACCAGGCCGAGAAACGGCACGAACGCGTCGTCGTTGTCGTCGCGGTTCACTTTATAGCGGGCACCCCTGCCCTGGTCGCTGTATTGATCGTAATGCTGGTAACGACCGCCGAAGACCAGGATCCAACGGTCGTCGAGGTGCCAGTTGTCCTTCAGATAAACCGAGCTTGAAGTCAGTTCGTTACGCAGGTCGCTATCTGCAGCGTTGATCAGGCTCGGCTCGGGCAGGTTGCCGTAGACCGGTGAAGTGATGTCAAAACCGCCGCGAGGGGCATTGCGGTAGGTTTTGCCACGGAACTGATCGGACACCTGATTATCGACACCCACCAACAGATCATGACGCTGGCCGAAGAGGTCCTGCTTGCCCATGAAATCCCAGCTGGCGAAACGGGTTTCATCGTCGTAATGAGCGCCGTTGGCGCGTCGGCTCAGGACATTGCCTGTCAATATGTTGGGCTGCGCAATCGCGAGGCTGTACCGGTCATTGTTCCAACCGTAGGTCAGTCGGGTTTTCCAGGCATCGCTCAGTTCATACTCGAAGCGCGCCGTGGCCGTTTCGCGGATTCCCTGGCTCTTGGCCCAGCGCTCATCGAGGCGCTTGTCGTAGTCGATGTCCGCTGGATGTCCATTGCGGAACACCGTTCCCCGGTCGAACGGGTTGGAGTATTCGTTGTACTCATAGCTCAGGTTCAACGAAGCCCGCTCCCCGGTCCATGCCAGGGACGGCGCCACGAGCGTGCTCTCGTTGACGCCATAGTTGCGCCAGTAATCCTCGTGCTTGCGCTCGGCGATCAGCCGATAAGCCAGGCCGGTGTCGCCCAGCGGCCCGGTGGTGTCCACGGCCGTGGTACCGCCGCCTTCGCTGTAGGCTGAGCCGCTCAGGGTGGTGCCCTGGGTGTATTCGGGCTGCTTGCTGATGACATTGATCAGGCCGCCGGGCTCCAACGCACCGTACAGCATCGAGGCCGGGCCCTTGAGCACTTCGACCCGCTCGGTGGTGGCGCTGAAGTTATGCCCCAGGTTGGAACGCACACCATCGCGCAGGATCGAGCCGTCGTCGTTGGTGCCAAAACCGCGTTTGACCAGCGAGTCCCGCGAGCCGCCCAGCGTATTGCCCTGGTTGACGCCGCTGACGAACTTCATGGCATCGTTCAGCGAGCGTACCTGATAGTCCGCCAGGGTCTGCCGGGTCACCACGTTGATCGATTGCGCCTCTTCCTTGATCGGTACATCACTCTTGCTCGCCGTGCTGGCCTGCGACGCCGTGTAGCCATCGTCCTGAGTCACACCGCTGCCCTGGATAGCCGTGGCCGGCAGTTCCAATGTCTCCTGGGCTTGTAAAGGACTGGCGATGAAGCAGCAGGACAAGGTCGGCAGGACACACTTGATGAAGACGTTGCGGTTTGCGAGGGAGGTGGAACGATTCAAGACGCGGCACTCGTGGGGGGACGTAAATGCGAGCGAATATACTTTGAGAATGATTCCCAGTAAATGCTTTCTATTTGATCGAATGCGCCGTCAATCCCTGTGGGAGCGAGCAGGCTCGCTCCCACAGGGTTACGCATCTAGCAGCCCACTGAAGTCGTAGCAAGTGATATCAAATCGCCCAAATCGCTAAAGCTTTCCCAGTCGCGGTCGAATGTATGCCATTGAGAGATTTTTTGCCCAGGAGCAGCGGCATGCAGACGTTAAAGGCCTTGTACGAGTCTATCGAGATGCAGTTCTTCGATACGCTCACCAAAAAACTGTCGAGCCTTTTCCTGCTGGTGGTGGTCAGTGCGCTGCTGTACTGGGTGGCCCTCAGCGCCCGGGCGGACATTGTCTTGCAGTTGCGCGCCGCGCAGCTGGACGCCGTGCTGCTGGGCCAGATCGAATCCCGGCTCGATGGGCTCACTCATGCCCTGCTCTTCGGCGCGCTGCTGACCCTGGGCATGATCAGCTTCATGGTCTGGTACTTCCGCCACCTGATCGTGCGTCCCGTCACCGCCATGACCCACGCCCTGGAAGAGATCGCCAATGGCGAAGGCGACCTGTCCAAGGACCTGCCACTGGTGACCCACGACGAGATTCGCGTACTGGCCGCCACCTGCAACCGGTTCCTGGCCAAGCAGCGCGAGATCATCAGCAACGTCCAGGCGTTGACCGTGCACATCGCTGTGGAATCGGCGCGCTCGCTGAAAAACATCAGCGACTCCAGCGACAGCGCGACCCACCAGGCACGCTTCGCCAAGGAAGTGATGGAACAGAGCAATACCGCCGTCGGCCGCATCGAAGAGGTGTCGCGCCAGACCCAGGGCATCTCCAGCACCACCGCGCAGAACCTGAGCATTGCCCGTGATTCCTACGCCGAGCTGCTGGAAGTGACCGGCAATATCAGTGAGATTTCCAGCAGCCTCAATGAATTCGCCACCCTGGTGAGCGCCTTGAACCAGCGCTCCTCCAGCATCAAGTCCATCGTGGGTCTGATCCAGCAGATCTCCGCCCAGACCAACCTGCTGGCGCTCAACGCGGCCATCGAGGCCGCCCGCGCCGGTGAGAGTGGCCGCGGCTTCGCAGTGGTGGCCGATGAAGTGCGCACCCTGGCGCAGAACGTCAGCCGGGCCACGGACGATATTTCGCGCAACATCGACGCCATGCTCGAAGAAGTCAGTTCTACCCATGAACAGACCACCCAGATCAGCCACAGCGCCCGGGAAACCCAGAAGGTGGTGGAGCGCGCTTCCGGGCATTTCGAGAGCATGATCGGCGACTTCGAATCCACCAATGGCAAGCTGGCGGACATCGCCGACCATATCCAGCAGTTCGCCGACAGCAATACTGGAATCAACGAACGGGTCACCCAGATCCACGCCGACAGCCAGTCGATCGACCAGCGCATGCAGCATTCGGCAACCGCTACTCGTGACTTGTCGGGAGTTGCCGAAAAGGTCCAGGCGCTACTGGGCCGGTTCGTGCTTGGCCATGGCAGGCTCGATGCGGCGATCAGCCGGGCCAGCGAATGCCGTGATCTTCTGCAGGTCCGCCTGGAGGCGTTGCAAGGCGAAGGCGTCAATCTGTTTGACCAGAGCTACCAGCTCATCCCTGGCACCGATCCCAAGCAGTACATGACCAGCTATACCGAGCGCTTTGCGCAGATCTGCCAGGAAGCCTGCGACCAACTCACCCGCAGCACGCCGGGCGGCAAGGTTTCTTTCATCGTCGACACCAAGGGCTATTGCCCGGTCAACAATAGCTGGGTGTCCAAGCCGCCCACGGGCGACCGCGCCGTCGATTTGCCGGTGTGCCGCAACAAGCGGATCTTCAACGACCCCATCGGCCTGCGGGCAGCGGGCAACGTCCAGCGCTTTCTGCTCCAGACGTACCTGCGCGATACCGGGGAAATCATGACCGAGATCGACGTCCCGTTCTTCTTTGGCGGTCGCCATTGGGGCAACCTGCGGGTGGGGTTCGATGCGGCGGTGTTGTTGGCGGAGTGACTTCCCCCGTGGCGAGGGAGCTTGCTCCCGCTGGGCTGCGTAGCGGCCCTTCCCTTCTTTCGGTCAACACTGCCTTTACTGACCTACCGTCATCGTCGGATCGCCGGCCGGAGCAGGCTCGCTACCGCAGGATCCGTGGTGAATGCAGATCCTGAAGCCACTCAGAAACCAATGTGGGAGCGAGCCTGCTCCGGGCGGCGATCCGACGATAGCGGTCAGTCAGCCGACATCTTCGCCGATTGACCCACCGCATCGCGAGCAGGCTCGCTCCCACAGGAATCACCTCAATCCGGTAAAAGACTCAACAA
>NZ_JBKGGX010000049.1:0-15089 GCF_052041925.1 Pseudomonas sp. SMN5 | reverse complement strand
CGAAAGCGACCTGCATTACAACCGGCATCGCTACTACAATCCCGAGACTGGGCGCTACCTGACACCGGATCCGAGTAAGTTGGCGGGTGGACTCAATGGGTATCGCTACACCCTGAACCCGACGGGGTGGGTGGATCCGTTGGGGTTGGCGTGTAACTGTCCGGGCGATATTGAGGCCGACGGGCCGTTTAGCGAGATTGTGCCGGGAGGCGGCCTGGCGGCGCATGAGGCTCGCGGTGGGCATTTGATGGACAGGCACATAGGTCGTTCTGAGGCTCAGTTGAGAAAGCGACTTGAGTTAGAGCCGCACGTACCTACCGCGTCGACATTTCCTGATAGAGCATCGGCAGAGTCAACGGTTTCCAAAGTATTGAATGCAAAAGAAACAGAGGTTGACGGATTTCTAAACAATAAATTAGAAAAGAAACTCGTCTTACAGCAGTCCTTCCCTTCTCCGGTTGGAGTCGGGGTTATCCGAAAAAGTGGAAAATTAGAGTCCTTGTCCGTCGTGACTTTAGTGTTGAAAAAATCCGAGCAGTCACCTACTGGATACAATTTGCTTACAGGGTATGTCGAAAAATATGAAAAATAGGTATCCGAAACTTTTCCATTTTTTTGGTTGTTATTTTCACCAAGACTGGATGTGTGAGTCATCAGATCCGGACGGGGTGATAAGGCTTTTTGTGTCAGATTCGGAACCGCAGGCCATTGGCGCGTTAAAAAAAGAAATAGTGATGTTGTTGGCAGAACGCCTTGATGAGGTGAGCCTTCGAGACTTTATTATGGAAAAAATGCCCTGTAATTATTGTTATTGGATGGAGTGGGAGAGTGGCGCAATTTGGCTGAAACATATTCTTGAAGTTCTCGATGAAGACGATGGCAATCTTGGCGAACTCTAGTCAGTCTGGCTGACCCACCGCCATCGCGAGCAGGGCTCGCTCCCACAAGAGGCTGAGGGCAAATTCTCATCCAGCGGTCAAGCTGGAACCCTGTGGGAGCGAGCCTGCTCGCGATGGCGATATATCTGTCCCCACCGCTCTCAAATCTGATGTCGCCACCAACGACATATCCCAAAAACGTGTCGTCAAAATCGACTTCTGGCGACATGATACCCCACACCCCGGCGTTTATTGTGACGCCCTAGCATCATCCCAGACCCACAGCGCCTTGCGCCATTGCCTACAACTACGCCAGAATCCGCCGGCTTGTGCGCTTTTGGCCGTCTCGGTAACTTGAATCCCGTCACTGCTCATCAGTGATCGGGTTTCGCAGCTCGGACTCTATAGGCGCATAACGTCACCTTCGAAAGCACATCGCCCATGTCTGTGTTTTCTTTAGAGGTGGCTGTGCGTGGGAGACCTTCGGGTCTGCCGGTCCCTAGAGTCCCGGTCTGCGAACCCGCGTACAGCTGCCACCCAAAATTCGTTTCGCAGCGAACGGTGGCAGCTCCTACAGACTCTAGGAGCTCTACCATGGTCAAAATTACACCGAACCCCCCGACAACAGACGAAACCGTTTCCCGCGTTCAATCAGCACGTAACAAAAAGTTTGATGATGCCGCGACTCGGACCCTGGATTACTACCTGAATCCCAAGCCGAAGGAAGAAACGTCCGACAACCCCAACAGCATCTACCGCATCGCTTCTAATGTGGATTCCGAATGCTTGCTTGTCACCCTCAGTGAAAACCTCGCTTCGGCGAACGCGATGCTCGAAGACCTGGCATCCGATCTTGAAGGTTCGCGACGGCATGTGGCGTTGGGGATTCAGCAGGTGGTTGAGTTGAGCGAGCTGCTGGCAAATCGAGCGTTGGATATTGTTGAGGTAAGGTAGGGGAGGAGTCGCTACCCTGAACACGCAGAAAGCCTTGCACAAGCAGGGCTTTCTTCGTTCCACAGGAAAAAAGGCCAAGGAGCGTTCAAATGCCGCAAATGGACTGGCTAGAAAATCACATGGACCACTGCGACCTGATGGCCGAATGGCTATATCGGGAATTCAACCACGAATACGCGGAACAATCGCTCGCCGGTTGGCAGCAGGAATTCGCCGAAGGACAACGCGACGGCCGCTGGAAATGCCTGATTGCCACAGAACACGGCCAACTATTGGGCGGCGCCTCACTTGCCAGCAATGACCTGCCCGAGCGGCCGGAACTGGGGTCGTGGCTGGCGTGCGTACTCGTTGCCCCAAACGCACGGCGCAGAGGGCTCGCGGCGCAGTTGATCGAGGATATTTGTTGTCATGCGGGGGAGGCTGGGGTCACTACCTTGTACTTGCATACCCATAACCAGAGTGACTACTACGCCAGGCTTGGTTGGGAAGTGCTGGAGCGGTTTGAGGCTTGGGGGAAGCGGCAGTACCTCATGTTCCGCAGCGTATAGCGGCAGTCCTCCAACTGAACGGACCGATGCGTCCATTGGAATGTCTTAACGGGCTTGGTTAAACCGCACGAAGTCAGCTGCTGCTATACCCAGCAAGCTGGCTCTCAAAGTATTGGGCCGTCTCTTGATCAGTGCAGTATAGGTAGCAGCCTTTCATTCCACGGGTCATCAGCGTTCTATAGGTGTTTTTGATAATTAGATCCGTCTCCTTCTGAGCGAAATCAGGCTGTTCTTTCATCAGTTTTTTCCAGCCACGAATCGATTTGTCGTTCTTGTCTCGCTTGTGTGGTGATGTCAGCACTTTTCCGTCACGGACGATCAAATCCGGTCCAATGATCACACCTACATAGTCAACTTCCAGCCCTTGGCAGGTATGGATGCAGCCAACCTGTTCTATGGAGTTCTCCGCGATAATCCAAAGGCTCCCGTCCTGATCCAGGTTCCACTGGCGAGCGTAGTCGTCGCCGATCACGATATCGGATGCCTTAGGATCTTTTTTACTGAGCCAAGGCCAGCAGTACCCTGCGACAACACGAGCTTTATTTCCATGGTTTTTCTGCTCGATGGCCGCATGCATAGCCTGGGGAGAGCTGAACACCTTGAATTCGTACTCATTGGTATCGAGCAGGGGATTGGCGGTTGGTCGAATAGCTAATACGTCATCCAGCCACGCCAGATAACCATCGGAACCGCTGCATCGAAATTGGGAAGACAGCGAATATTCTTCCACGGTTGCGCCTTTTTCTTTGGCGAAGGTGCGTATTGCCTGCTTGCTACCGATATCGCTCAAGGTCACGCGCTGATCTTCGTCGATAAAGAAAATCGAGCATTTCGCTGAGTTGATCAATTCCTTGATTTGATTCTCGCCGAGGTTTCCATAAAGACCGCTTTTCTCGTTGAGCCTGTGGGCTTCGTCAATGATGAGAGCATCCAACGTGTTGGGCTCGGTTTCGATAAACGCCCCAGACCCGGAAAAGAAATTGGAGAAATGGCTACGCTTGATCGACCCTACCAGCTTGCTTTCGTACACCTTGCGGGGCGCGGCATTTTTCGAAACGTATTTGCTCAGCAGCTTCAACTCGGTAAGTCTCACTAGCAAGTTGATTGCCAAAACGGTCTTCCCGGTTCCCGGGCCACCTTCAATGATCAACACCTTTGACGCCGTTATGGATGCCTCGCTTGCCGCAACGAGCGCTGACTCGAAGATTTCCTTCTGATCGTCAATCAATACGAACTCAGGGTTGCCTTTCATAAGCCCGCCAAGCGCCTCTGCTAGGGCTTTGGAGGGTCGAATTTTTCCGTTCGACAGCTCGTAAAGGACTTCTTTGTTGTCCCCGCGAGTGATGTGCTGCTTTAGGAAATTTCTTAGCTTCGTAAGCTCATCAGGGCCTTTGAGAAACAGTGGCGCCTTACTGATATGGGCTTCGTAGTGTGCAGAATCGATGACGCCATCACTGACATAGTTGTGCAAATAGGCACAGGGCCGAACTTCAATGCTTTTGTCGTAGACCGCTTCGTTGAAGCCTTCCAGCAGCGCTGCGTATGACCACACCTGGTATGACGGGTGAGTGGTTTCAACGAGGCCTCCGCCCAACGCTGTTTTAACAATGGCGTCCTTGGCGGTTGCAGTCGCCTTGCTCCACTGCTTCAGCTCGATCAAAACAGCTTTTTTTGCTTGGTTCTCATCGCGGCCGGTAAGCAAAAAGTCGATGCGTTTCGAGGACTGCGGAATATGCAATTCAATAGCCAGGCCTGCATCGCTTGGCAGGTCATCATCTCGAAGCACCTTGGCCATATAGGTCAAGGATCCCTGCCATGACCTGATCTCTGACGCGCCCACATTCTTACCGGTGGCCTCTGTGAAGTGCCGAAGAATCACTTCTTCAATGTCGTCGTTATCGTTGTCTTTCAAGAATTGCTGTTTGGTCGCAGCGTAAACGATCACAAGAAATCCTTAGAGCACGAGGCGTCAGAGTTGGTCGTACTTTTTGCTGGTGCTTTTGGCTTTATCGACGGGGTATTTCTGGCCGTTCAGAGCAAGCTTGCTCGTGACTGCTTCGTTCAGATCGACCCCGAGCACGCTGCTCAGACGGACCAAATACATGAGTACGTCGGCTAGCTCGTCCTTAACAGCTTGGGCGGTCGAGGGATGCTTAGCGGCAGCCACTGAGTCGGTTTCGCTCATCCATTGGAAAATTTCGCAAAGCTCACCCACCTCGCCCGTCAGGGCCAGCAGAAGGTTTTTAGGCAAGTGGAACTGCTGCCAGTCGCGGTCATCCGCAAAGCGTTGAAGCGACGCTGCAAGCTTTTCCACTTCGATTAGTCGTCTCGGGGGAACATCCGTCTTGCTCACAGATTTGCCTCTCGTGCCACAAGGACCTGACCGAATAGTCACGTCGGAAATTTATGAACGGATTGTAGGAGTTTCTCTTGGGGCGGTAAATTTTTTATGTCTGCATCGCTGCTTAGTGGGGCGGTTAGGACATTATTATCTGGTTTTTTATCTGATTTAAGGTGTCCTCAAGTGCATTGCTGTTTTCAATTTTTAGGGCTTCGAGTGCGTTAATAAAATCATTGTCAGTAAGGGGGATGATTAAGCCGTGGCCGTTCTTAAATGAATCTCTGCAACGCTCGATAAAAAGCTGTTTGTTTGAAATTTCTCGACAGGTTATGATGCCCAGCATGCCGCGATTTACGGTTAATCTGCCAATCATCTGATCAAGTTCAGGATTCTGTATATCTTTTGAGTAATTCTTACATTCCACTATGACGTACGGGCATTGGATCTTGTGGATCATATGAAGGTTGTAAAAAAAACCTTCTTTTGCCGCATTTTCGAAGTAAATGTCTATCCGTTTTCGTCCTTGGTTTATTTCTGCTTCTAGGACTGGGTGAGAGCAGTTTGGATAGAAAAGTATTTCGAGTATCCCAACTATTGTCTTGTGGTATTCCGAAGCGGTTGCAGTTCCTTGCTTAATGGATTTTAACTGTGCGATTAAACTATCTGCGACACTTGTAAGACTTAAATCCATGTCAATGGAGTCAGACGACAGGGGGTGGACTTGTTCCGCTTGCTGATCTCTAAATGATTTAAATACTAAGGGGTGTTTTTCGGTGAATTCGAAGAGCCATTCCTTGCTATATTTTTTAACTACATTTTCTTTTATTTTTTTCTTTGAGACAAAGGCTGTGCCATCTTTACGGTGCTCAACCCAGATACCTCCGGTACGTATATGCTCGTGCTGAAGATATTCAAGGACATGTTTATTGAAATAATTTTCAGGGGCATAAGCTTTGCAAAAGGAGACTATTCCTTTTGGGGTTAGAAGAATTTTCTTGTCATCAATTATCAAGGTGTTTTCGTGGGTAAAAGTCCATTTTTTTCGAGAGATATCCCAAATAGGGCCTGCTGAAACCTCAGGGGTCATTTTTATTTTATGCAGCTTACACTGGGTCTGTGTATAGCTGATAAGGTTTCCCCTTATCAGGTTGGTTGTCATATCTGAAACTTTGTCTTTACCTATGCCGGGTATAAAAAGCCTGAAATCTTCTAGGTCTGTTAGTTTTCCTGATTTAATTGCCTTGCTTTTAATGATGCTATCAAATAATTTTTTTGCATCTTCGCTGCCGATGCCATTTCCCCTAGGTATCCCGGAAGATAGGCCTAGGCAAGTTTCATTCGGCTCATGCAAGTGTGAGAAAAGCTCAAAAGCTTCATCCTCTTTTCCTTGGCGAACGAGGTCAAGGAAATGGGAAAAAAACGATCTAACGGAGCTCGATGCCTTTATTGACCAGTGATCAATTCTTAGGCCTAACAAATAAGGGTCGACGAATAATCGGGTATCCGAATCGGTATCAATGTCAACGAAGTCGAGTTCAAATTGAGTTTTTGAAAGTTTGAAGCGTTTCGATAATTTCATAAGTCCGTTTATCCATTGCCAACTAGCTTGGCAGTCTCGATTGGTCTAAAGTCCTATGTTGTGGCGCAATGATATTACGCCGGAGCTGCAAGGCAATCAATAGGTAGAGTTTCGTGCTTGGATCGAGCTGCTGCTGTTAGATGCGATGTCGTATCCTCCAGGCATAGCGTCAACTGTGTTGACATCCATTTTTTGAGCAGTGTTTGAAATGCGTTATGTTTATAATGTTCTTTAATTTCAATAAATTAGGTGGATTTAACGTCAATTTCCAATGCTCGGGTAAAGGTCGGTTTTGCCTGCTCCACTTACCAGTCTTGATCAGGTTTTTTGACTGTAGAATTCGTGTGACTTGTCCGTTCTAGCTTCTGCCTCAATGAACGCGCACTCCTCTAGTCACGGGGGAGATGCATGCATTGAATTAGGGCCTGATCTAATAGGGGGCTTCAGTGAGGATGGCGGCGTTGCAATAGGCATTAAAAAGCCGGCTTATGGCCGGCTTCTCGTTGACTGACTCAGTTCGTTTTTGACAAACCTCACCAGCCTTCAAAACGTACACCCGGCTCTTGCGGCCGGCTGTGGGGACTTGGTCAGAGAGTGGTCTGCCTTGTCGGTGCGAGGCGTGGGCTCGCAAATGTGGGGCGGAGGATACGTGGGTTTTGGGGAAAATCCCAGTGGAAGTTGTGTTGAATCATTGGGTTAGCATTATGAAAAAAGAGCGGGGCTGCTTTGCAGCCCAGCGGGAGCAAGCTCCCTCGCCACGGGGGTTTTCTTGACATGAAGATCTTGGCCAATTTTCCTGATTGGGTCAGTCGAACACCGGTGGGCGTTGTTTGGTCAGGGTGGACCACCAGAAGACCCAGCCGATGACGCGGATGTTTTGCGCTTCGATCTGTTCGACGCTGAAGACTTCGTCGGGGTAGGCGGTGTGGTTGTGGCTGCGTAGGCGCAGGCGGTTGCCGGGGATGCGGTGCAGGTATTTGATGCGCAGCATGCCGTCGTGTTCGAGGGCGTAGATCTGGCCGTCGATGACTTGGGTCAGGCCGCGGTCGATGGCGACGGTGGAGCCGTCTTCGATGCGGTCGGCCATGCTGTCGCCGACCATGGTGGTGCAGATGGCGTCGCTGGGGTTTATTTCCAGGGAGTCGAGGTGGCTGCGGGGCAGGCGGATGGATTGGTCGGGGATTTCGATGACGTGGGTCTTGGTTTCGCCGGGGGCGATGGGGGCTTCCTTGTAGTAGGGCAGTTCGATGTCCGTGGTTTCCGGCACGGTGTAGACGCCCTGGACTTCGGCGGCTTCGTAGGTGGTGCCGGGGCCGAGGCCCAGTGGGGTTTGCGGGCCTTCGCCGGTGGCGAGCCATTGCGGGCTGACGGTCAGCAGGCTGGCAATGGTGTGGATGCGCCCTGGCGGGATGCCACGGTTGAACCAGTTGTTCACGTGCTGGGATTTCACGCCGTATAACTTCGCGAAGTCGGCGGAACGGATATGGGCTTCTTTAAGAAGGGCTCTGAAGCGGTCGCCACTGGAGATCTTTTTCATAAACGGAAAGTTTAGAGACGAGTGTGTTTTCGGCAATAAACATGTCGTTCATATTTATAAGACGATTTTTCCGTTTGCAGGAATTGAAATAGGCTCGGTAAACGCAGGTAAACGGTATTAATACGAGCAAGTATTAAGCTTCATTAAGACATAAAAAAACCCCGGGGCAAACCGGGGTTTTCTTTAAGTTCGGTTTCAGCCTTTGTAGGCGGCAACCGACTTGGTGATCGCTTCGCGGGCGGCGTCTGCGCCGGCCCAGCCTTCGATCTTGACCCACTTGCCTTTTTCGAGATCTTTGTAGTTCGCGAAGAAGTGCTCGATCTGCTGGATCAGCAGCGGTGGCAGGTCGGTATATTCCTTCACATCCACATACAGTTGCGACAGTTTGTCGTGTGGCACTGCGATGACTTTGGCATCGCCGCCGCCGTCGTCGGTCATGTTCAGCACGCCGACCGGACGGGCGCGAATGACCGAGCCTGGGGCAACCGGGTAAGGGGTCACGACCAGCACGTCGAGGGGGTCACCGTCGTCGGCCAGGGTGTTGGGGATGTAACCGTAGTTGGCCGGGTAGAACATCGGGGTGGCCATGAAACGGTCAACGAACAGGCAATCGCTGTCTTTGTCGATTTCGTATTTGATCGGGGCGTGGTTGGCCGGGATTTCGATCGCGACGTAGATGTCGTTCGGCAGGTCTTTGCCAGCCGGAATCTTGCTGTAGCTCATTGGGCGGTGCCCCCGTTAGTTGACCAAATGACTGGTCGGATTGACCAAAAAGTGGCGGCGATTATAGGCATATTCAGCCGCTGATGCCACGCGTCCAAGGTCTTAGAGACCTAGGGACGACGCCTGATAGACCGGATCTTCGGCTTGAAGTTGCCGCAGCCGGGCCAACGGATCCTGACGGTAGAAGGCCTGAAGCTGCGAGTAGACCTTCGGATAGG
Source organism: Pseudomonas sp. SMN5 (assembly GCF_052041925.1). Classification (NCBI taxonomy): domain Bacteria; kingdom Pseudomonadati; phylum Pseudomonadota; class Gammaproteobacteria; order Pseudomonadales; family Pseudomonadaceae; genus Pseudomonas; species Pseudomonas sp. SMN5. The sequence goes on along the minus strand of NZ_JBKGGX010000049.1, from coordinate 6,311 downwards.
CCTGGTGCAGCAGGTCTGGGGCGCTGAAGAAATATTCGCTGGTGACGGCGAAGAATTCGGCGGGGTTTTCCGCGGCGTAGGGGTCGATGAGGGTTTCGGCGTCCGGGTCGTGGTCCAGTTGGCGGTTGAGGTCGTCGTAGGCCTGTTGCATGGCGTCGGCCCAGTCCTGGACGCGCATGTCGGCGTGCAGCGGCGGCAGGCCGTTGGCGTCGCCGTTGAGCATGTCGAGTTTGTGCGCCAGTTCGTGGATCACCAGGTTGTAGCCGTCCCAGCCGCCGCTGGCCAGCACGCCGTCCCAGGCCAGGATGATGGGGCCCTGGGGCCAGGCTTCGCCGCTGTGCTCGCCGTCCCATTCGTGTTCGATGCCGCTCGCGTCGCGGTAACGCTGGGGGCTGAGGAAGTCGTCGGGGTAGAGGACGATTTCGTGGAAACCCTGGTACCAGTTCAGTTCACCGAGGTGCATCAGCGGCAGTTGGGCCTGGGCGGCGAGCAGCAGGCGTTGTTCCTGGTGCAGTTCGACGCCGGGCAGGGCGGTCAGGTGTTTATCGTGCAAGAACAGCACGCAGGCTTCGCGCAGCCATTGGTCTTCGGCGGTGCTGATGCCGTCGAGGAAGCTCAGTTGCTGGCGCACCCGTTGCCAGGTGTCTTCGCCGACGGGGTGTTTGGCGAGGGTGCGTCGGCGCCGCCAGTTGCTCAGGGACCACATGCGATCAGGCCTTCGAGGCGCGCTGGCTCATTTTGCTGCGCACCAGGCTGATGATCATCGGCAGCAGCGACAGCAGGATGATGCCCACCACCAGCAGTGACAGGTTCTGCTTGATGAACGGCACGTTGCCGAAGAAGTAGCCGAGGGTGACCAGGCCGCCGACCCATAGGACGGTGCCGAGGACGCTGAAGCCGAAGAACCGCAGGTAATTCATTTTGCCGACGCCGGCGACGAAGGGGGCGAAGGTGCGGATGATCGGCAGGAAGCGCGCCAGGGTTACGGTTTTGCCGCCGTGTTTGTCGTAGAAGTCGTGGGTTTGCTGCAGGTAGTCGCGGCGGAAGATTTTCGAGTTCGGGTTGCTGAACAGTTTTTCGCCAGCGGTGCGGCCGATGAGGTAGTTGGTGCTGTCGCCGAGGATCGCCGCGAGCATCAGCAGGCCGGCCAGTAGGACGGGGTCCATGGCGCCACCGGCAGCGACGGCGCCGGCGATGAACAGCAGCGAGTCGCCGGGCAGGAAGGGCATCACCACCAGGCCGGTTTCGCAGAAGATCACCAGGAACAGGATGGCGTAGACCCAGGTTCCATAGTTGGTCACCAGCATGTCGAGGTACACGTCGAGATGCAGGATGAGGTCGAGGGGGTTGAAATCCATGTAATGCACCTTGGTGGTGGCCCGACTCGGCAGGCGGGTGGGTCGGGCTTTGGAGTGGGGCTACGGGGTTTGTAGCTTTTTCTTACAAGCCGGGAAGGTCGGGATTATACGGGGTGGATTGTGAAGGAGGCGTTGAGTTTGTAGCGGGGGATTTCCAGGCAATGAAAGATCCCTGTGGCGAGGGAGCTTGCTCCCGCTGGAGTGCGCAGCGCTCCCATTTGGATGTGTCTGATGTACCGCGTGGTCAGGGGTTGGGGCTGCTGCGCCCGAGGCGTCGGACCGTCCCAGCGGGAGCAAGCTCCCTCGCCACGGGGTGGTGTGTCGGTGGGTTTGTTGGAGGCAGTGCTGCCCAAGGTGGTGTGTCAGTGGTTTTTTGAGGGGCTGCTTTGCAGCCCCAGCGGGGATGAATCCCCTCGCCACAAGGGGAGATGTGGTGTGTCAGAGCTCGTCGCTGATCGGCAACACGTAGTTCTTGAACTCGGTGTCTTCCTTGAAACCAATCGACTCGTAGGTTTTCTGCGCCACTTCGTTGGTGCTGCTGGTGGAGACGCGCAGGCGCACGGCGTGGGTTTCCTTGGCCATTTTCTTTGCGGTGCGGATCAGGTGGTCGGCCACCAGTTGGCGGCGGGCGTCTTCGGCGACGTAGATGTCGTTGAGGATCCACACGCGCTTGAGCGACAGCGACGAGAAGCTTGGGTAGAGCTGGCAGAAGCCCAGCAGTTTGCTGTCGTCGTCATCGGGCAGGGCCAGGTAGATCACCGATTCTTTGCGGCGCAGGCGCTTTTCCAGGAACGCCCGGGACGAATCCGGATATGGCAGGGAGCCATAGAATTCCCGGTATTTGACGAACAATGGGGTCAGCAGGTCCAGGTGTTCCAGGGTCGCTTGGATAATCCGCATGGCAGGTCTCGTTTACAAAGATCGACGTAGAGTCTGACAACAACGGCGCTCTGCCGTGCTTTTGATGCTGCCTGAAAGCGGATCAAAAACGCAATCGGACATACGGATCAGCCTGGGGGCGGCATCAGTAGGAAATTACCTTTCATATCGGCAGGGTTTTCTGACTCTAGAGTGTGAACCTGGGCTTCGTCCTTCAGGTTGACCCCCGAAAGCTGTCGGCGACAGGCCTCGCGCATCAGATACACCAGACGGTGGGCCGCCATGCCGTAGCTCAAGCCTTCGAGCCGGACATTGGAGATGCAGTTTCGGTAGGCGTCGGTCAGGCCGACCTTGGGGGCGTAGGTGAAATACAGACCCAGGCTGTCGGGCGAGCTGAGGCCGGGGCGTTCGCCGATCAGGATCACCGACATTTTTGCGCCGAGCCGCTGCGCCACTTCATCGGCCACGGCGACCCGGCCTTGTTCCACCAGGACCACCGGGGAAACCGACCAGCCGTCCGCGGCGATCTGTTCTTCCAGGCGCGCCAGGAACGGCAGGGTGTGGCGATGCACCGCCAGTGCCGACAGGCCGTCCGCCACCACAATGGCCAGATCAACGCCGCCGGGATGGGCCGCGGCGTAATCGTCCAGCACCTTCACCGAGGCCTCATCCAGCCGCCGACCGAGGTCCGGGCGTTGCAGGTAGCTGTGGCGGTCGCTGGCGGCGCTGTGGAGCAGCAGGCTTTCGCGGCCCCGTTCGCTCAGCTGCGCACGAAGGCCTTGGTGATCGAACGCCAGGTGCACCGCATCGCGGGCCTGGGCGTGGGCGTACTGGAAGTCCAGTTGCGCCTGGGTCGGCAGGCTGGTGCCGGTGCGGCCCAGGGCGATGCGTGCCGGGGTCAGGCGGCGCAGTTCCAGCCAGGGGTTTTGCGAGTCGACAGGTTGTTTATCCATTAATCACTCATCCCAAATACGGCTTATCCCAAATGAGCCAAGGCATGACGAAACGCCGGCGGCAGGTTGTCGCCGAACCGCACCCGGCCATCGGCCTGGGTGAAGATGCCCATGTTTGCCAGCCACTGCTCGAACTCCGGCGCCGGCTTCAGGCCCAGGGTCTGGCGCGCATAGAGCGCGTCGTGGAACGAGGTGGTCTGGTAGTTGAGCATGATGTCGTCGGAGCCGGGGATGCCCATGATGAAGTTGATCCCGGCCACGCCCAGCAGGGTCAGCAGGGTGTCCATGTCGTCCTGGTCGGCCTCGGCGTGGTTGGTGTAGCAGATGTCGCAGCCCATTGGCACGCCCAACAGCTTGCCGCAGAAGTGGTCTTCGAGGCCGGCGCGGATGATCTGTTTGCCGTTGTAGAGGTATTCCGGGCCGATGAATCCTACAACTGTGTTCACCAGGAACGGGTTGAAATGTCGCGCCACGGCGTAGGCCCGGGTTTCGCAAGTCTGTTGATCGACGCCGTGGTGGGCATTGGCTGACAACGCGCTGCCCTGGCCGGTCTCGAAATACATCAGGTTGTTGCCCAGGGTGCCGCGATTCAGGCTGAGGCCGGCGTCATAGCCTTCTTTCAAAATGTTCAGGTTGATGCCGAAGCTGGCGTTCGCCGCTTCGGTGCCGGCGATGGATTGGAACACCAGGTCCAGCGGCACGCCACGGTTCGCCGCTTCGATGGAGGTGGTGACGTGGGTCAGCACGCAGCCTTGGGTCGGGATGTCGTAGCGCTGGATGATCGCGTCGAGCATTTCCAGCATGGCGCAGATCGAGGCGGTGCTGTCGGTGGCCGGGTTGATGCCGATCATGGCGTCGCCGTTGCCGTAGAGCAGGCCGTCGAGAATACTTGCGGCGATCCCGGCCGGTTCGTCGGTGGGGTGGTTGGGTTGTAGGCGCGTGGACAGCCGCCCGCGCAGGCCGAGAGTGCCGCGGAATTTCGTCACTACGCGGATTTTCTGCGCCACCAGCACCAGGTCCTGCACACGCATGATCTTCGACACGGCGGCGACCATTTCCGGCGTCAGGCCCGGTGCGAGGGCCCGCAGGCTCTGTTCGTCGGCGGCGTCGCTGAGCAGCCAGTCGCGGAAACCGCCGACCGTGAGGTGGCTGACGGCGGCGAAGGCTTGTTTATCGTGAGTGTCGACGATCAGCCGGGTGACTTCGTCGGTCTCGTAGGCAATTACCATTTCCTGCAGGAAATGGCTCAGGGGCAGGTCGGCCAGCGCCATCTGCGCGGCCACGCGCTCGCCGTCGTTGAGGGCGGCGACCCCGGCCAGGAAATCCCCGGAGCGGGCCGGGCTGGCCTTGGCCATCAGGTCTTTGAGGCAGTCGAAGCGGTAGGTCTGGGCGCCGACGGAATGGACGAATGCGGCCATGGGGCGGTGTCCTCCTGGTTCTTATAATGAATTCAAATACAACATTGGGCCTCTGTACTGAACCCTGTGGGAGCGAGCCTGCTCGCGATAGCGATCTGTCTGTAAATGTTGTGATGTCTGACACACCGCTATCGCGAGCAGGCTCGCTCCCACAGGGGGACGGTGGGTTTTCAAGAGAAAGCCCGGTCCCCCAAAGGTTTTGCTTCAAACTCCAGTAAGCATAGCGTCCGTCGGGGCGCTGGAGCGTTGTTTAGCGGTCAGTTGGAAGTACAGGTAGCCGACGATCATGAACGCCAGGAACACCAGGCCGATCAACATGTTGAACCAGGCCATGGCGATCAGGCACACCACCGCCAGGAACAGCGCGATGCCGGGTACGATGGGGTAGCCCGGGGCGCGGAAGGTGCGTTCCAGGTTCGGTTCGACCTTACGCAGGCGGAACAGGCTGAGCATGCTGATGATGTACATCACGATGGCGCCGAACACCGACATGGTGATCATCGCCGCCGTCAGGCTCATGCCTTGCAGGTTGACCAGGCCGTCGCTGTAGATCGCCGCGATGCCGATCACGCCGCCGGCCAGGATCGCCCGGTGCGGAGTCTGGAAGCGCGACAGTTTCGCCAGGCTGCGTGGCAGGTAGCCGGCTCGGGCCAGCGCGAAGAACTGCCGCGAGTAGCCGAGGATGATCCCGTGGAAACTCGCCACCAGGCCGAACAGGCCGATCCACACCAGCATGTGCATCCAGGTCGAATTGTTGCCGACCACCGCTTTCATCGCCTGGGGCAACGGGTCGTTGATGTTCGACAGTTGCCGCCAGTCGCCCACGCCGCCGGCCATGATCATCACGCCGATGGCCAGGAACACCAGGGTCAGAATCCCGCTGACGTAGGCGCGGGGAATCGTGCGTTTCGGGTCCTTGGCTTCTTCGGCGGCCATGGCTGCACCTTCAATGGCGAGGAAGAACCAGATCGCGAAGGGAATCGCCGCGAAAATGCCCGGAATTGAGGCGAGGCTGAACTCATTTGCACCAGACCAGCCGTTCAACACGAAGTTGCTGAAACTGAAGCCCGGCGCGACCACGCCCATGAACACCAGCAACTCGGCCACCGCCAGTACGGTGACCACCAGCTCGAACGCCGCGGCGATGCTGACACCGAGGATGTTCAGGGTCATGAACACGAGGTAGGCGCCAACCGCCGCCACTTTTGGGTCCAGGTCCGGGAACTGCACGTTGAGGTAGGCGCCGATGGCCATGGCGATGGCCGGGGGCGCAAAGACGAATTCGATCAGCGTGGCGATCCCGGCGATCAACCCACCTTTCTCACCAAAGGCCCGTCGGCTATAGGCGAACGGCCCACCGGCGTGGGGAATCGCGGTGGTCAACTCGGTGAAGCTGAAGATGAAACAGGTGTACATCAACGCCACCATCAGCGCAGTGACGAGAAAGCCCAGCGTCCCTGCCGTGCCCCAGCCGTAACTCCAGCCGAAGTACTCGCCGGAAATCACCAGTCCGACGGCAATGCCCCATAAGTGCAGGGTGCCGAGTGTGGGTTTGAGTTGGTTGGAAGTTGTCATAAGTCCTCTCTTGGTTTTTGATCTTTGGTGGACTTTCGGTGGTTGGGGTGTGGAGCGGGCACGCAAGGGTTATGCCAGGGCTGTGGGGCGGCATTCCAATAGGTTTGTCGGTGAGGACGCCATCGCGA
>NZ_JBKGGX010000048.1:0-15330 GCF_052041925.1 Pseudomonas sp. SMN5 | reverse complement strand
GGGGGGGAAGGGGGCGCACGTTGTGGGGGGGGGCCTCTCCCCCCCCCCCACAGGAGCAGCGCGGGTTTTATTCGCCGTGATAGATGCAACCACTGGTGCAGGTTTCATGGATACGAATGGCGCTGAGTTCCGGCAGCAACGGCTTCAACTCGTTCCAGATCCACTTGGCGAGGACTTCGCTGGTGGGGTTTTCCAGGCCGGGGATGTCGTTGAGGTAGTTGTGGTCCAGGCGCTCGTAGAGTGGCTTGAAAATCGCCTTGATCTCCGAGAAATCGCGGATCCAGCCGGTGTGCGGGTCGATGTCGCCGCTCAGGTGGATCGCCACCTTGAACGAGTGACCGTGCAGGCGCCCGCACTTGTGGCCGTCCGGCACGTGGGGCAGGCGGTGGGCGGATTCGAAGGTAAATTCTTTGAAGATTTCCACAGGGTTCGGGCTCTTTAAGGTAACGGTCGCGAGGCAGGCGGCGCAGTTTATCAGTTTGATCCCCGCGGTGCGCGAGCGTGCTGACTAAAGGGTCAGCAAACGCTCGCCCAAGCCACCCTTGGTTGCCAGTTCCAGGAACTCGTCACCGAGGCGCCGGCTCTCGTCCATCGCCGTGCGCCAGTATTTGCGGCGGCTCGGGTCGTCCCCCATGAAGCGCTTGAAGTCGTTACGGTCCGGCAGTTTGCCGTAGGGCAGGCGCGCCAGGTATTCGCGCGACGGTGCCAGCAACAGCACGTCCTGCAAGCGTTCGACGTTGCCCTTGCGCCAGGGCAGGCCTTTGTCGAACCAGCCGGGAATCACCCGGTCGGTGAAGTGCGGATACAGCACGATGTCCTCGCCGCTGTAGGGCAGGTCGAGGTGATAGTCCAGCAGGCCACCGTCGCGGTACGTACCGGCGCCGGCGCCCGGCAGGTCGCGCACGCCTTCCATCACCATCGGGATCGAGCCGGACGCCAACAAGGCCTGGCGCAGGTTGTCGGCTTGCAACGGCACGAAGCGCGATGGAAAGTCGTTCAACGGATGCAGCGGCGGGGCCTGGCGCGGATCGTGGATGATCAGCCGCTCGAAATGCCGCGACAGCCGGGCCCGGCCGCGCAGGTTGTCGGCAATCACCGACGACAGGCCCAAGGCCAGTCGCCCACGGTGGTCGAGGGCCAGCGGACCGTGACTTTTGACCACCATGATATTGAGCCGGTAATGCGGGGTCTCGAGGATCGAGCTGTCGCGGCCTTCGAGCAAGTCATCGAGCATGCGCTGCGAGCTTTGCGTGACCCCGGCCATCGTCACGCCCTTGGCGAAGCTTTGTTCGTTGTACAAGGTGCCCAGGCGGCGGATGCCCTCGGCTGCGTCCGGCAGGCAGGCGCTGGCGAAGCGCCAGGAGCCCACCGAAGCACCGATCAGCGAACGCTGCCGGGGCGCGGCAGGCAGCCATTCACCGAACAGCGCCAGGTCCAGGCCCTGAATGCCCAATGCCTTGGGCCCGCCGGCGGCGCCCGGCAGGATGCCGACATCGGCAGCGTTCAAGCCGGCCCGGCGAATACGCGCGAACGCACGGGGGCCGGCCTTGAGGGTGAGGGCGGGGAACTTGATGTGGATGGCGGTCATACCGGTCTCGAATGCAGGCAAGCGCATGATTATAGCGACACATAAATCCTGTGGGAGCGAGCTTGCTCGCGATAGCGGCGTATCAGACAAATGAATGCTGGCTGACACTCCGCTATCGCGAGCAAGCTCGCTCCCACATAGATCTCGACATTGTTCCAAGTTCAATGATGGCAATTCAGTTTCAGTTAAGTTCGCACCGATACAGTGCATCGCTGAAGATTATAAAAAGGAGACACCCCATGAACCGCTTGACTGCCGTTTTCTTCGCGACCCTCATGGCTGTAAGCACCGGTCTGGTCCACGCGCGCGACCTCAACGCCGACGAGTCCCGCAAGTTGCAAGACGCTGGTACCATCCTGACCTTTGAAAAACTCGACGCTGCCGCCCTGGCCGAACACCCGGGCGCCACGCTCACCGATGCCGAACTGGAAGAAGAGTACGGCAAGTACATTTACCAGGTTGAGCTGCGCGATACCGAGGGTATCGACTGGGATCTGGAATTGGACGCCGTTACCGGCAAGGTACTCAAGAATCATCAGGATACGTAATGAAGCTTAATTTACGCGCCCGCAGCCGATGGGCGTTGGCGCTGCTGGCGTTCTGTTCGGTGGTGGTGGCCCGCGACCTGGACCAGGACGAAGCCCTGCAGTTGCGTCAGCAAGGCGTGATCCTTCCGCTTGAGCAATTGCTGCAGCAGGCGCTGGACCTTCACCCCGGCGCCAAGCTGCTGGAGGCTGAGTTGGAAGAAAAGCACGGCGTCTATATTTACGAGGTCGAGTTGCTGGACACCGACGGCGTCGTGCGCGAGCTGGACCTGGAGGCCAAGACCGGCCGTTTACTCAAGGATAAGGAAGACTGATGCGCCTGCTTCTGGTGGAAGACCACGTCCCCCTGGCCGATGAACTGATGGCCGGGCTGACCCGACAGGGATACGCCGTCGACTGGCTCGCCGACGGGCGCGATGCGGTGTACCAGGGCAGCAGCGAGCCCTACGACCTGATCATTCTCGACCTGGGCCTACCGGGCGTACCGGGGCTGGAGGTGCTGGCGCAATGGCGTGCGGGCGGTCTGGCGACGCCGGTGCTGATCCTCACTGCACGCGGGTCCTGGGCCGAGCGCATTGAAGGCCTCAAGGCCGGCGCCGACGATTATCTGACCAAACCGTTTCACCCCGAAGAGCTGCAACTGCGGATACAGGCGCTGTTGCGCCGCTCCCATGGTCAGGTCAACCAGCCGACATTGCAGGCAGCCGGGCTGCATCTGGATGAGGGTCGCCAATGCGTGGTTCGTGATGGCACCGACATCCAGTTGACCGCCGCCGAGTTCCGGCTGTTGCGCTACTTCATGCTTCACCCCGAGCAGATTCTTTCCAAGAGCCACCTCGCCGAGCATTTGTATGACGGCGAGACCGAGCGCGACTCCAACGTGCTGGAAGTCCACGTCAATCACCTGCGGCGCAAGCTGGGGCGCAGCGTGATCGAAACCCGTCGCGGCCAGGGTTACCTGTTCGGCGGGCAGGCGCAGTGAGGATGCTACAGTGAGAGCTTTACAGTGAGAATCATGCCGTGAGGTCCATCCAGCGACGCCTGAGCCTGGGGCTGATCGGGGTCATGGTGGTGGTCGGCCTGATCCTGGCCCAGACCAGCCTGTGGCTGTTCGAATTGGGTTTGCAGCGTTACCTGGAAGCCGGGTTGCGCAATGACAGCGAGAACCTGCTGGTGGCCCTGGTGCGTGGCCCGCAAGGCCTGCAACTGGATGAGCGGCGTTTGTCGCCGGCCTATCAGCGGCCGTTTTCCGGGCATTACTTCCGCATTGATTTCGCCGACGCACACTGGCGTTCCCGTTCTCTCTGGGACCAGGAACTGCCTCGGCTCGACCATCCTGGTCTGCACAGCAACCTGCAACTGGGCCCCGAGGGGCAGAAACTGCTGGTGCTGCGTACCGACTATCGGCGCTTGGGCCAGGCGATTTCCATCAGCGTGGCCCAGGACTACACGCCGGTGCGCGACAGCTTCCGACGGATGCAGCAGATCGGCCTTGGCCTGGGGCTGGCGGGGCTGTTGCTGATTCTGTTGCTGCAACGGATTACCGTGCGTCGCGCCTTGCGCCCGCTGGACCGGGCCCGGGAGCAGATCGCGCAGTTGCAACGCGGGCAGCGCTCGCAACTCGACGAGCAAGTGCCACGGGAGCTGGAGCCGCTGGTGGCGCAGATCAATCATCTGCTGGCCCACACCGAGGACAGCCTCAAGCGTTCGCGCAACGCCCTGGGGAACCTGGGGCATGCCCTGAAAACGCCACTGGCGGTGCTGCAAAGCCTGGCGTCGAACGAGAAACTCGATTCGCATCCCGAGTTGCGCAAGTTGCTGCTCGATCAGCTGGAGCAGGTCCGGCAACGACTGAACCGTGAACTCAATCGTGCGCGATTATCCGGTGATGCCTTGCCAGGCGCACACCTGGACTGCGACGCCGAGCTACCGGGGCTGCTGGCGACACTGAACATGATCCATGGCGAGCACCTGCAACTGAGCTACGTCGCCCCGTCGGGCCTGCACTTGCCTTGGGATCGCGAAGATCTGCTGGAATTGCTCGGCAACCTGTTGGACAACGCGTGCAAATGGGCCGACGCCGAAGTGCGCCTGACCGTGACCGAGACGACCGGTGGATTCTGCCTGGCCGTCGAAGACGACGGCCCGGGCATCCCCGAAAACCGCCGTGACCAGGTGTTCAGCCGCGGCACGCGCCTGGATGAACAGACCGACGGACATGGCCTTGGCCTGGGGATCGTGCGGGACATCGTCGACACCTGGGGCGGCACCCTGGCCTTGCTCGACAGCGAGTGGGGCGGGCTCAAGGTGCTGATCGAACTGCCGAGGCGTTGACGTACCTTCAACCACCACAAATCCCCTGTGGGAGCGAGCTTGCTCGCGATGGCGGCGTATCAGCTTGCATAGAAAGTGACTGACCTGACGCCATCGCGAGCAAGCTCGCTCCCACCGGGGACTGTAGCGTCTGCAAGTATTGCGAACCCTGGAACCCGCCGCATGGCGCTTGCAGCTTGCAGCCGCTTGCTGCAAAGTCGCGCCTTTTTTGTCCGGTGGCTTTCCATCGCTGTGCTTTGAGGTAACGATGATAAATGCAGTAATTGCCGCGGTTGGCGTCATGCTGGTGCTCAGCCTGTCCCGCGTGCATGTGGTAATCGCGCTGATCATTGGCGCGTTGGTCGGTGGTCTGGTCGGGGGCCTCGGGATCGAGGCAACGCTCAAGGCGTTCAACGCCGGCCTGGGGGGCGGGGCGACGGTGGCGTTGTCCTATGCGTTGCTAGGCGCCTTCGCCGTGGCGATTGCCAAGTCCGGCATGGCCCATGCCCTGGCCGACAAAGCCCTGGCCTTGGTCGACCGTCAGGACGCCGCCGGCGGTTCCGGCGTCAAATGGGTGCTGATCGGCCTGTTGGGCACGGTCGCGGTCGCCTCTCAGAACGTGCTGCCGATCCACATCGCCTTCATTCCGCTGTTGGTGCCGCCGTTGCTCTACGTGCTGACCAAGCTGCAATTGGACCGCCGGCTGATTGCTTGCGTCATGACCTTCGGCTTGATCACCCCCTACATGTTCCTGCCGGTGGGCTTCGGCAACATTTTTCTCAACGAAATCCTCTTGGCCAACATCGCCCGCAGCGGCGTGGACGTCAGCGGCATCAACGTCACCCACGCCATGGGCATCCCCGCGTTGGGCATGGTGTTCGGCCTGCTGCTGTCGTTTTTCAGCTATCGCAGGAAACGCGTCTACGACCTGAAGAAAATCGCCCGTGTCGAGCAAGTGGCCGTACGCTACAACCCGCTGAGCCTGATGGTCGCCGGACTGGCCGTGGCAGCGGCGTTCGCGGTACAGCTGCTGGTGGACTCGATGATCATCGGCGCACTGGTCGGGTTCCTGATCTTCTCGTTGTCGGGGGTAGTGCGCTGGCGCGAGACGGATGACCTGTTCACCGAAGGCATGAAGATGATGGCGATGATCGGCTTCATCATGATCGCCGCCTCGGGTTTCGCCGAAGTGATGAAAGCCACCGGTGAAGTCCAGAGCCTGGTGGAGGCCTCGGCGGGGTGGATCGGCCACAATAAGGGCATCGGCGCGTTGCTGATGTTGCTGGTGGGGCTGCTGGTGACCATGGGCATCGGTTCATCGTTCTCCACGGTGCCGATCCTGGCAACGATCTTTGTGCCGCTGTGCCTGCAACTGGGCTTCAGCCCGCTGGCGATCGTCTGCATCGTCGGCACCGCCGGCGCCCTGGGCGACGCCGGCTCGCCCGCCTCGGACTCGACGTTGGGTCCGACCTCCGGCCTGAACATCGACGGCCAGCATCATCACATCTGGGACACCGTGGTCCCGACTTTCATCCACTACAACCTGCCGCTGCTGGCGTTTGGTTGGGTGGCGGCGATGGTGCTGTAACCCGAGACGGCGTCGCCTTCATCGCGAGCAGGCTCGCTCCCACAGTTTGACCGGGTTGTCGAATTCACCCGGTCCCCTGTGGGAGCGAGCCTGCTCGCGATGGGACCTTCAAGCCTCCGGCCAAGTCTTCACCTTGTCCTACAGTTTTGCCCCGGCGTGCCGTTAACCCGTCTAACCACGCCACAAAACCAACAAGAGTGATCAGCATGCGCATGAGCCTGAAGGCTAAAGTCTTGTCCCTGGCGATACTGCCCGTATTGCTGTCCGCTATGATCATCAGCCTGACCACGGCTTTCATCTTGAAGGAGCAGGCAGGTAACGAGGTCAAGCAGACCCGCGAGCGGCTGCTCGCCGACGCCAAGGCCACGCTGCAGAACTACGTGGCGGTCGGGCTCACGGCTATCAAGCCTCTCTACGATGCTGCCGCCCCTGGCGATAACGCGGCGCGGGCCGAGGCGATCAAGCTGTTGTCCAATGTCAGTTACGGCAAGGACGGCTACTTCTTCGGCTACGATTCCGAAACCGTGCGCCTGTTCAAGGCCAACAGCCCGGACGGCGTGGGCAAGAGCTTCAAGGACAACCGCGACCCGAACGGTGTCTACGTCAACCGTGACCTGGTGAAAGTCGCCAAGGACGGGACGCACTATCTGGAATACAGCTCGCCATTGCCCAACAGCCAGGAACTGGTGCCCAAGCTCGGCTACACCGAGTACCTGGCCAAGTGGGATATGGCGGTGGGCAGTTCGGTCAACCTGGACGGCATCGAAGCCCAGGTGGCCTTGGTGGAAGCCAAGGTTCATGAGCGTGTGCAAGGCGTGATATTGAGCATCGTCGGGATCGCGGCCGTGGTGTTGCTGGTGATTGCGGTGGTGGGTCTGCTATTGGCCAACACCATCCTGCGGCCGCTGCACCTGATGAAAGACAACCTGGATGACATCGCGGCGGGCGAGGGCGACTTGACCCGGCGTCTGGCGATCACCAGCCAGGACGAACTCGGTCAGCTGGCCGGCTCGTTCAACCGCTTCGTCGACAAGATCCATGGCCTGGTGCGCCAGATCACCGATATGACCTCGCAACTGACCGGGCTGGTGACGCAAGTCTCCGAACAGGCCCAGCGTTCCGAACAGGCCATGGAGCGCCAGCGCCACGAAACCGATCAGGTCGCCACGGCGATCAACGAGATGTCCTCGGCGGCCCAGGAAGTCGCCCGCAGTGCCCAGGGTGCTGCCGTCGCGGCCCAGCAGACCGATGAAGAAGGCCAGTCCGCCAAGCGCGTGGTGGCCGGCAGCATCCAGCAGATCCATGCGTTGGTGAACGATATCCGCAGCAGCGGCGTGTCCCTGGACAGCCTGCAACAGGACGTGGCCTCGATCGTCAGCGTGCTTGGGGTGATTCGTTCGATTGCCGAGCAGACCAACCTGCTGGCACTCAACGCGGCCATCGAGGCGGCGCGGGCCGGGGAGGCGGGACGTGGGTTCGCGGTGGTGGCCGATGAAGTGCGGGCCCTGGCCAGTCGGACCCAGCAGAGCACCCAGGAAATCCAGGGCATGATTGACCGCCTGCAATCAGGTACCCATGCCGCCGTGGAAGCGATGCGCCGCTCCAGCGAGGCTGGCGACGGCACTTCGGTGCGTGCCAACGAGGCGGGTGCGTCCCTGGACGCCATGGCGCAGCTGATCGGCACCATCAACTCGATGAACGCCCAGATCGCCAGCGCCGCTGAAGAACAGACCGCCGTGGCCGAGGAAATCAACCGCAGCGTGCACCAGATCGCCGTGGCGGTGGACAGTGTTGCCGATGAAACCCAACTCGGCGCCCAGACCTCCCGCAGCCTGAACGAACTGGGCCAGCGCCTGGGCAAGCTGGTGGGGCAGTTCCGCATCTGACCCAGACAGTGCGGCAGGAGCTGCCGAAGGCTGCGATCTTTCTCTCTTCGATCCAGATGTATCGCCTGGGCAACCGGGCCCTATCGGAAGCGGAGGATCGCAGCCTTCGGCAGTTTTTGCCGCGATCCACAGGCTGCGCGGGCCCCCTGTGGGAGCGAGCTTGCTCGCGATAGCGGTGGTTCAGTCACTGGAGTGTTGCCTGGACAGCCGCTATCGCGAGCAAGCTCGCTCCCACAGGGGCAACTGTAATCGCTAGCGTGCCTGCACATCCCGCATCAACAACCCGAACCGCAGATCCACCGCATCCGGGATCGGCACATACACCACATGCCCATCTCCCGGCGCCACGTCGATGCCGTGACCATTGGCGTCCTGCAACTGGTGCAGGTCGAAGTGGAAGTTGCCCTTGGGCGTCATCAATTCCAGGTGATCGCCCACTTCGAAGCGGTTCTTGACCCGCACCTCGGCCAGGCGCTCGCGGCGTTCGCCGGTCAGCTCGCCGACGAATTGCTGGCGCTCCGAGACCGAGCTGCCGTGCTGGTAGTTCTGGTATTCGTCATGCACATGGCGCCGTAGGAAACCTTCGGTGTAGCCGCGCTGGGCCAGGGATTCCAGATCGATCATCAGGCTGCGGTCGAACGCTCGACCGGCCATCGCGTCATCGATGGCCCGGCGGTACACCTGGGTGGTGCGAGCGCAGTAAAAGTGCGATTTGGTCCGGCCTTCGATCTTCAGCGAATGCACGCCCATGTGCGTCAGCCGCTCGACATGCTGCACGGCCCGCAAGTCCTTGGCATTCATGATGTAGGTGCCGTGTTCGTCTTCGAAGGCCGGCATGGCTTCTTCGGGACGGTTGGCTTCATGCAGCAGGAATAACTGCTGGGTAGGCGCTCCGAGGCCGAGGGTCGGTTCGGGCTGGCAGGTCTGCACGATGTCGCCCGCGGCGTTTTCCACCGCCGGTTGCGCCGAGTACTTCCAGCGGCAGGCGTTGGTGCAGCTGCCTTGGTTGGCGTCGCGCCGGTTCAGGTAGCCGGACAGCAAGCAGCGCCCGGAATAGGCCATGCACAGCGCGCCGTGGACGAAGACTTCCAGCTCCATGGCCGGCACCTGTTGGCGGATCTCGGCGATTTCCTCCAGCGACAGCTCGCGCGACAGGATGATCCGGCTCAGGCCCAGTTGCTGCCAGAATTCGACACTTGCCCAATTCACGGTATTGGCCTGCACCGACAGGTGGATCGGCATCTGCGGGTAGTGTCGGCGGACCAGCATGATCAACCCCGGATCGGACATGATCAGCGCGTCCGGCGCCATGGCGATCACCGGCGCCAGGTCCTTGAGAAAGGTGCGCAACTTGGCGTTGTGCGGGGCGATATTGATAACCACGTAGAACCGCTTGCCCATGGCCTGGGCCTCGCGGATGCCGAGGGCCAGGTTGGCGTGGTCGAATTCATTGTTGCGTACCCGCAAGCTGTAGCGCGGCTGGCCGGCATAGACCGCGTCGGCACCGTAGGCGAAGGCATAGCGCATGTTTTTCAGGGTGCCGGCGGGGGCGAGCAGTTCGGGGGCTACGAGGGGCATGGTGGCGTCGGGTCGCAAAAAGCGCGCAGCCTAGGCCATGGGCCGCCAAGCGGTATTGACCTGGATCAATGCCAGCGGGCAAACGCGACGGCACTCCGGCGTGCCCGGGAGGACTAACGTGTATCCCGCCTTTGGACATGGAAAGCTGATGAATCGAAAAATGTTGCAAAACCGGGCCCAGATGCTGCTGCTGGTCCTGGTTACCGTTGCCTTTGTCTGGATCCTGGTGCCGTTCTACGGCGCGGTATTCTGGGCAGTGATCCTGGGTATCGTCTTCGCGCCGATGCAGCGTCGCCTGCAGCTGAGGTTCGGCTGGCAGCGCAACATCACATCGCTGCTGACCCTGAGCATCTGCGTGGTCATCGCGATCCTCCCGGTGATTGTCATCGGCATGCTGTTGGTGCAGGAGGGGGCGGCGCTGTACAAGAGCCTGGAAAGCGGGGAGCTGGACATCGCCGATTACCTCGCACGGTTCAAGGACGCGCTGCCTCCCTACTTCCAACACCTGCTGGACCGCTTCGGTCTGGGTAACCTGAGTGGCTTGCGCGACAAGATCGTCAAGAGCGCGATGCAGGGCAGCGAGTTCTTTGCGACTCAGGCGTTCAGCTTCGGCCAGGGGACGTTCCAGTTCCTGGTCAGTTTTTTCGTGATGCTGTACCTGTTGTTTTTCTTTCTGCGCGACGGCCCGGAACTGGTGCGCAAAGTGCGCGAGGCCGTGCCCTTGGCCGAGCACCAGAAGCGTCGCTTGCAATTGAAATTCAACCGGGTAGTGCGGGCGACGGTGAAGGGCAACCTGTTGGTCGCCATTACCCAAGGTGCGTTGGGCGGCCTGATCTTCTGGGTACTCGGGATCCCGACGGTGCTGCCCTGGGCCGTGCTGATGGCGTTTCTTTCATTGCTGCCGGCCGTCGGGGCAGGCATCGTCTGGGCGCCGGTGGCGGTTTACTTCCTGCTGTCCGGGGCGATATGGCAGGGTGTGGTGCTGGCGCTGTTCGGAGTGTTCGTGATCGGCCTGGTGGACAACTTTCTGCGTCCGATCCTGGTGGGCAAGGATACCAAGATGCCCGACTACATGGTGCTGGTCTCGACACTTGGCGGGCTGGCGGTGTTCGGCCTGAACGGTTTTGTGATCGGGCCGCTGATCGCTGCGCTATTCCTGTCCTGCTGGGCGTTGTTCGTCGAGAGCCGACCGCGGGTGAAACTGCCCTAGGCGCTCAGTACATATGGGCCGATGCGTTGCGACATGGCCTGGGCGGCGGGCAGTGAAGTCAGCGGGCCGCTGATGGTTACGCCATCCTGCACCAGATACCAGCAGGCCAGCAGGCCTCGCTCCCTGAGAGCGGCGGGAACGGCGCTGCCGATGACGGACATGATCTGAACCTTTGGCATGGGAAACCTCCATAAATCGATGGAGTTACCTTACGACTCAGCCCGTGGTGAGGAAAAATCAACCGGCTCGATAGTGGGAATCGATGCCGCTCAATCGACGACCAGATCGAGCATGTGCACCACTTCATGCTCATTGAGCAGGCCCTTGCGCACCAGGTTTTCCGCCAGCAGGGAAAGGAACTTGGCACTGCGGTGGCCTTCCAGGTGCTTGAGTTCGGTCAGCGCGTTGTACACCTTGCTGGAGGTGCACAGGCCAACGATGCGGTGGGGGTTTTGCGTGGGCATACCTTCGTCCTTGTTGTTATGAAGCTGTTGTTGACGGACTGCGCCAGTGTGCGGCGCAGTCATGACGCCCGCGTGACAGCCTGGGTTGTAGGAAAAAAGAAAGCAGGATTCAGACCATAATGCCTTTCTGGCGCCGGATTATTGTTCCGGCAGCGACATTGAACAGGCTTATTTGGCCATCAACCCGGATTGCGCCCACAAAAAAGCCCCTGGAACTCTCGTTCCAGGGGCTTGATGTGTTGCTGTCTGGCTCCACGACCTGGACTCGAACCAGGGACCCAGTGATTAACAGTCACTTGCTCTACCAACTGAGCTATCGCGGAATGACGCGTATGTTACTGATTGGAAAAGAGAAGTCAAGCTTTGGATGATGATTGGGGCGCTGGAAGGGCGGTGGGCGATCCATTGCTTACCTGTTACCGCTTCACCCAGCTCCAGAAGCGGGATACACAAAGCCCGATGTGGGAACACGGATCCATGTGGGAGCGAGCCTGCTCGCGATTGCGGTGTGTCAGTCATGAAGATGTTAACTGATACACCGCAATCGTGAGCAAGCTCGCTCCCACAGGGTTTTACGAACTCCGGATATTCGGCAAGCCTCAGATCACCTGGACGATCGCCTTGGTCACCACATCGATGTTGTTCTGGTTCAGCGCCGCCACGCAGATGCGGCCGGTGTCCAGGGCGTAGATGCCGAACTCGTTGCGCAGGCGCGTCACTTGTTCAACGGTCAGGCCGGAGTAGGAGAACATCCCGCGCTGGCGTGCGACGAAGCTGAAGTCGCGGTGCGGAGCGGCCTTGGCCAGCATGTCCACCATCTGATTGCGCATGCCGCGAATGCGCAGGCGCATTTCGGCCAGTTCCGCTTCCCACTGGGCCCGCAGCTCAGGGCTGTTGAGCACGGCGGCGACGATGCTGGCGCCATGGGTTGGCGGGTTGGAATAGTTGGTGCGGATCACGCGCTTGACCTGGGACAGCACGCGAGCGCTTTCCTCCTTCGACTCGCTGACGATCGACAGGGCGCCGACGCGCTCGCCGTACAGCGAGAACGACTTGGAGAACGAACTGGACGCGAAGAAGGTCAGGCCCGATTCGGCGAACAGGCGCACGGCCGCCGCGTCTTCGTCGATACCGTCGCCAAAGCCCTGGTAGGCCATGTCCAGGAACGGAACGTGATGCTTGGCCTTGACCACGGCCAGCACGTTTTTCCAGTCCTGCGGGCTCAGATCCACGCCGGTCGGGTTGTGGCAGCAGGCGTGCAGCACGACGATGGAGCGGTCGGGCAGGGCGTTGAGGTCTTCGAGCAGGCCGGCGCGGTTCACGTCATGGGTGGCGGCGTCGTAATAGCGGTAGTTCTGTACCGGGAAACCGGCGGTTTCGAACAGGGCGCGGTGGTTTTCCCAGCTTGGGTCGCTGATGGCGACGACGGCGTCCGGCAGCAGTTGCTTGAGGAAGTCGGCGCCGATCTTCAATGCGCCGGTACCGCCTACGGCCTGAGTGGTGATGATGCGGCCGGCGGCGATCAGCGGCGAGTCCTTGCCAAACAGCAGGGTCTGGACCGCCT
Organism: Pseudomonas sp. SMN5; assembly: GCF_052041925.1. Classification (NCBI taxonomy): domain Bacteria; kingdom Pseudomonadati; phylum Pseudomonadota; class Gammaproteobacteria; order Pseudomonadales; family Pseudomonadaceae; genus Pseudomonas; species Pseudomonas sp. SMN5. Next base: position 2,594 of record NZ_JBKGGX010000048.1, on the reverse strand, counting down.
GGTCATAGGCGGCGATGCCGTCGATCGGCAGGTAGCCACGGGAAACGTGCTGGGCCACGCGAATCGTCTCGGCTTCGACCACGGCGCGCAGGAGTGGAATGCGCCCCTCTTCGTTGCAGTACACACCTACGCCCAGGTTGACCTTATTGGTACGGGTGTCGGCGTTGAATGCTTCGTTGAGGCCCAGGATGGGGTCGCGGGGTGCCAATTCGACAGCGGAAAACAGGCTCATTATTGCGCGGCTCTGAATGGAGTGAGGGGGACGTGTGACGCTCCAGCCGGATGCACTAGAGCGGTGCACAAACGGGGAGCTAGTATAGAGGCCATCACCGGGCGCGGCGACAGGCGATTCGGCTTTTACGGTAAGAATTTTGGTTTTTTTTCGACCGTTAGTCCCTTCGCGGCGTCAAAGTCTTCAAGGCTTGTAGGACGTTTGTCTTGAAAGCGAAGGGATTCACCTCCACATTGTGCACATCCCAGCTTTTTCCTCGGACGACTTCAGTCGTTTCGGTCTTTCTCGTTCCTGTCGGCTGGCCGACCGGGGTGAACCCAGAGGTTATGTCATGTCTGAATTCCAGCTCGTCACACGATTCAAGCCCGCCGGCGACCAGCCGGAAGCCATTCGCCTGATGGTCGAGGGCATCGAGGCCGGTCTGGCGCACCAGACGCTGCTCGGTGTGACCGGTTCGGGCAAGACATTCAGCATCGCCAACGTGATCGCCCAGGTACAGCGCCCGACCCTGGTACTGGCGCCGAACAAGACCCTGGCCGCGCAGTTGTACGGTGAGTTCAAGGCCTTCTTTCCAAACAACGCGGTGGAGTATTTCGTCTCCTATTACGACTACTACCAGCCCGAGGCCTATGTGCCATCGTCGGACACCTTCATCGAGAAGGACGCCTCGATCAACGACCACATCGAGCAGATGCGGTTGTCGGCGACCAAGGCGCTGCTCGAACGCAAGGACGCGATCATCGTCACCACCGTATCGTGCATCTACGGCCTGGGCAGTCCGGAAACCTATCTGAAGATGGTGCTGCACGTGGATCGTGGCGACAAACTCGACCAGCGCGCCTTGTTGCGGCGCCTGGCGGATTTGCAGTACACCCGCAACGACATGGATTTCGCCCGGGCCACTTTCCGGGTACGCGGCGACGTGATCGACATCTATCCGGCGGAATCGGACCTGGAAGCGATCCGCATCGAGCTGTTCGATGATGAAGTAGAGAGCATCTCGGCCTTCGATCCGCTGACCGGCGAGGTGATCCGCAAGCTGCCACGCTTCACCTTCTACCCCAAGAGCCACTACGTCACGCCTCGGGAAACCCTGCTCGACGCTATCGAGGGAATCAAGGCCGAGCTGCAGGAGCGCCTGGAGTACCTGCGTTCGGACAACAAGCTGGTGGAGGCCCAGCGCCTGGAGCAGCGGACCCGTTTCGACCTGGAAATGATCCTGGAGCTGGGCTACTGCAACGGCATCGAAAACTACTCGCGCTACCTGTCCGGTCGTCCGGCGGGCGCGCCGCCGCCTACCTTGTACGACTACCTGCCGGCCGATGCGCTGCTGGTGATCGACGAATCCCACGTCAGCGTGCCCCAGGTCGGCGCCATGTACAAAGGCGACCGTTCGCGCAAGGAAACCCTGGTGGAATACGGCTTCCGCCTGCCATCGGCGCTGGACAACCGGCCGATGCGCTTCGACGAATGGGAAAGCGTCAGTCCGCAGACGATTTTTGTCTCGGCCACTCCCGGCAACTATGAGGCTGAGCATGCCGGGCGGGTGGTCGAGCAAGTCGTGCGCCCGACCGGTCTGGTGGATCCGCAGGTCGAAGTGCGGCCGGCGCTGACCCAGGTGGATGACCTGTTGTCGGAAATCACCAAGCGCGTGGCATTGGAGGAGCGGGTGCTAGTCACCACGCTGACCAAGCGCATGGCCGAAGACCTCACCGACTACCTGGCCGACCACGGCGTGCGGGTGCGCTACCTGCACTCGGACATTGACACGGTGGAGCGGGTCGAGATCATCCGTGACCTGCGCCTGGGCACCTTCGATGTGCTGGTGGGCATCAACCTGCTGCGCGAAGGCCTGGACATGCCGGAAGTGTCGCTGGTGGCGATTCTCGATGCCGACAAGGAAGGCTTCCTGCGTTCCGAGCGCTCGTTGATCCAGACCATTGGTCGGGCTGCACGTAACCTCAATGGCCGGGCGATTCTCTACGCCGACAATATGACCGGCTCCATGGAGCGGGCCATCGGTGAGACCGAGCGGCGTCGAGAGAAGCAGATTGCCTTCAACCTTGCCAACGGCATCACGCCCAAGGGGGTGTTCAAGGATGTCGCCGACATCATGGAAGGCGCCACTGTACCGGGTTCGCGCAGCAAGAAGCGCAAGGGCATGGCCAAGGCCGCCGAAGAAAGCGCCCGCTACGAAGCCGAACTGCGCTCACCGAGCGAAATCACCAAGCGCATCCGTCAGTTGGAAGAGAAAATGTACCAGCTGGCCCGCGACCTGGAGTTCGAAGCGGCGGCGCAGTTGCGCGACGAGATTGGCAAGTTGCGGGAGCGGTTGCTTACTGTCTGAGTCTTTTGCCGCCTC
>NZ_JBKGGX010000047.1:0-15352 GCF_052041925.1 Pseudomonas sp. SMN5 | reverse complement strand
TGAAAGCGGCCTGCACTACAACCGGCATCGCTACTACAATCCCGAGACCGGGCGCTACCTGACACCGGATCCGAGTAAGTTGGCGGGTGGGCTCAATGGGTATCGCTACACCCTGAACCCGACGGGGTGGGTGGATCCGTTGGGGTTGGCGTGTAACTGTCCGGGCGATATCGAGGCTGACGGGCCGTTTAGTGAGATCGTGCCGGGAGGCGGCTTGGCGGCGCATGAGGCCCGGGGTGGGCATTTGATTGAGAAACATATTGGTAGGACGGATGCGCAATTGGCTAAAAGGATAGAGAAGGAGCCAAATGTTCCCGCCGCGTCGACGTTCCCAGATCGAACTACAGCTGAGCTATCAGCAGCTAGGACGCTAGCAGCAAATCAGAGAAAAATTGAAAAATTCTTGGCAAGTAAAAAAGACAAGACGACTGTAACTCATGTTTTTGCTCATCCAGTTGGAGTCAGCCTGATAAATGGCCGTACCGACTACCTGCCAGCACACAAAGTATTACTGGTCTTGAAGAAAGATAAACAACAACCAGCAGGATACTTTTTGATTACAGGATTTCCGGAAGTATGAATCAACGATTTCCAGAACTGCATGATTTTTTTGGGGCCTATTTTCATCAAGATTGGCCAGCTGAGTATCAAACCGCTGAACAAGCGCTAGATGCATTCCTTTCAGAATCTGACTCGGAAATCCTAAAGACAGTTCTGCAGGAACTTGACGTTCTACTCAAGCAAAGAAAAACCGAGTGTGAGATGCAGGGATATCTGCTAAGGGAACTGAGCTGTTACTACAGCTATTGGACTGCCTGGGAAACGAGCGAAGCATGGCTACATCATATTACTTGCAGAATAGCTCGTAAGATCGACCAGATTGGCTGAGCCAGACAACTCGGAGTATCAGGAGGAATGAGCTTGCTGCTTTAGGGCTGCTACGCAGCCCAGCGGGAGTAAGCTCCCTCGCCACAAGGTTAGTGTCCGGCGCTCGGGCCGAGAGCGGCAGTGGGGAATCCGCTCAAACCGATAACCCCAACTCCGCCACGGCCTTCCGCTCGACCAAACCATCAACTAAATACACACTCCCCCCCAAAATCCCCTTCGCATGATGCTTCGCCTGCGAAGCCAGTTCCGCCAACTGGCTCGCATCCAACTCCCCACACGCTTCCGACCTCAGATGCACCACGCCAATCGATAGCGACAGCAAAGCAAAATCCTGGCGAACCCCCTGTCTATTCAACGCCGTGAAGTACCCGGCTTCCAGGTGTTCAGGACGGTAGAAGCGGCGGCAGTGGCTCTGGAAGTCGGTCAGGAGTTGGTCGAGGCGTTTGCGCCAGTCTTCCGGGCCGAGGACCAGGAGGAAGTCGTCGCCACCGATGTGGCCGACGAAATCGCGGCTGGGGTCGATGCGTTCGTTCAGGCATTGCGCCAGGCACAGTAGGACTTCGTCGCCGCGGCCATAGCCGTAGATGTCGTTGAAGGGTTTGAAGCTGTCGATGTCGACGTAGCAGATCACCGATTCCTGGCGCTGCTGCAGCACGCGGGTGAGGCATTGCTGGATCGGTACGTTGCCCGGCAGCAGGGTCAGCGGGTTGGCGTAGCGGGCCTGTTGGATTTTCAGTTCGGTGATCAGCTTGAGCACGTCGATCACTCGGCCCAGGCCCAAGTAGCTGCCATTGAGGGTGATGATGAAGTCCTCCTCGATGCGTTGCCGGGCGCGGCTGGTGATGAGGCGGCTGACCTGTTGCAGCGACTGGCTCAGTTCCACCGCGAGGAAGTCGTCGCTCATCAGGCGGCTGATGGGCTTGCGAGCGAACAGGTCGGTGGCGAAGGGCTTGAGCAAGGCGTCGGAGAGGGAATGGCGGTGCACAATGCCACAGGGTTGTTCCCGGTAATCCAGCACGGCCAGGGAGTTGAGGTTGGCCTGGCGCCGAAATGCTTCCAGCACGGTAGCGGTCGGGGTGTCGTGGGCCACTGCCGGTTGTTCGTTGAGCAGCGCGCCGAGATCGTTGATCTCATCGTTCAGTGACGCCACTCCAGCGTCCTGCTTGGGCATCAGCGTCCTCGCATCGCGAGCCGGTTGTTCCTGAGGCCGGGCGAGCAGATACCCCTGGACCAGGTCGACGCCCATTTCGATCAGCACCGCCAGTTCTTCCGGCAGTTCAATGCCTTCGGCAATCACCTGGGCCCGTGACGTACGGGCAATCTTCAATATCGATCCGACGAACTCGCGCTTGAGGGCATCCTGATGAATGCCGTCGATGAAATGCCGGTCGATCTTGACGTAGTCCGGGCGCAATTCGGACCACAGCCGCAGGCTGGAATACCCGGCGCCCAGGTCATCCAGGGCAATCGAGAAGCCCATGGCCCGGTAATGATGCAGCGCATTCTGCAAAAGCTGGAAGTCATCGATAGGTGTCTGTTCGGTCAGCTCGATCACCACCTGGCTGGGCGGGATACCGAAGTCTTGCAGCAGTTGCAACGTACGCCCGGTCTGGTGCGCCGCTTCCAGGAGGGATTCGGGCGAAACGTTGAGGAACAGCTTGCCCGGCAGCTTCTGCTCGTTGAAGCGGTGGCAGGCGCTGCGGCGGCAGGCCAGTTCGAGTTCGCTGAGGCGTCCGGCCTGGCGGGCTACGGAGAGCAGGGCGATGGGGGAATGCAACGGGCTGTTGGACGGGCCGCGAGTCAAGGCTTCGTAGCCGACGATACGTCGTTCGGATAGGCAGAGAATCGGTTGGAACAGGCTGTGCAAACCGCTTTGAGCCAGGATCGAACTCAAGGCGCCCAGCTGTTCTGTCGTGGTCATGGCTTTCTCTGGCGATAAAAAATGGACCGGGCGCTATCCGCTCAGGAAGCGCCCGGTCCATATTTCACGACAGGATGATGTCAGTTTGATGACACTCCGACGCGCATCACCATTAAATCGCCATCATCGTCAGTGTTTGGCAACCGCGGTGTTGAGTTTCAGGTAATCGAGCAGGATCCGCCCGGTTTCGCTCAGGTAGGCATCGTCTTCCGGCTTGGTTTTTTCCGGCTCGGTGATGAGGTCTTCGTCTTCTTTCTTCAGCTCTTTGAGCGGTTCTTCGCCCTTGGCCTTGCGACGCAGGTTTTCCATCGCCAGTTGCTTGGCTTCGATGTCGGCGTGCTGCGCGCGACGGTCGGCTTCGTTGAGGGTGACGGTTTTTTCCAGCATCAGTTTTTGCGCCAGGGCCAGCTTGTCGCGGATGAATACGAACTCCGCGTCCTGGGCCGTACGGCTGTCATGTTCGGACTTGAGCTGGGCCAGGAATGGCTTGAACGGATCCACGGCCGGCTTGATCGCAGGCTTGATGGTGTCCCACGGCATGGCCTCGGGCAGGGCGCTCTCACCGATTTCCTTGGTGTCGATGATCGACGGGTAATCGATGTCCGGCAGTACGCCCTGATGCTGGGTGCTCTGGCCGGAGACCCGGTAGAACTTGGCCAGGGTCAGTTTCAGCTCGCCATGGTTGAGTGGCTGGATGGTCTGCACGGTGCCTTTGCCGAAGGTCTGGCCGCCGATGATCAGCGCACGGTGATAATCCTGCATGGCGCCGGCGAAAATCTCCGAGGCCGAAGCCGACAGGCGGTTCACCAGCAGCGCCATCGGGCCTTTGTAGAATGCGCCCGGGTTTTCGTCTTCCAGCACGTCCACGCGGCCATCGGCATTACGCACGAGCACGGTCGGGCCCTTGTCGATAAACAGGCTGGTCAACTCGGTGGCTTCCTGCAGGGAGCCGCCGCCGTTGTTGCGCAAGTCGATGACCACGCCGTCGACTTTTTCCTTCTGCAGCTCGGTCAGCAGCTTCTTGACGTCGCGGGTGGTGCTCTTGTAGTCCGGATCGCCGGCGCGGAACGCCTTGAAGTCCAGGTAGAAGGCCGGGATCTCGATGACGCCGAGCTTGTAGTCCTTGCCGTCCTGTTTCAGGTTGAGGACCGATTTCTTCGCCGCCTGTTCTTCCAGCTTCACGGCTTCCCGAGTGATGGCTACGATTTTGCTGGTCTGATCGTTCGGTGCGTTGCTGGCCGGGATGACCTCCAGGCGCACCACCGAACCTTTCGGCCCACGGATCAGCTTGACCACTTCGTCCAGGCGCCAGCCGACCACGTCGACCATTTCCTTGTTGCCCTGGGCAACGCCGATGATCTTGTCCGCCGGCCCCACCTGCTTGGTCTTGTCCGCCGGCCCCGCCGGCACCAGGCGCACGATTTTCACCTGGTCGTTGTCGCTTTGCAGGACAGCGCCGATGCCTTCCAGGGACAGACTCATGTTGATGTCGAAGTTTTCCGCGTTATCCGGCGAGAGATAATTGGTGTGCGGGTCGTAGGACATGGCGAAGGTGTTGATGTACGCCTGGAAGATATCCTCGGCACGGGTCTGGTCCAGGCGCGCCAGTTGGTTCTTGTAGCGCTTGGTCAGGGTTTCCTGAATCTGCTTGGGCTCCTTGCCGGCGATCTTCATGCGCAGCACTTCGTCCTTGACACGTTTGCGCCACAGGTCGTCGAGCTCGGCGGTGCTTTTGAGCCAAGGCGCGTCCTTGCGGTCGACCAGCAGGGTTTCCTTGGCATTGAAATCGATTTTATCGACGCCTTTGTTCAGCTCGGCGAGGGCGTAGTCCAGACGCGCCTTCACACGGTCCAGGTAGCGCTTGTAGATGATGAACCCGGCATTGAGGTCGCCGCTCTTGAGGAAGTCGTCGAACTGGGTTTTCCACTTGTCGAATTCGGCGATGTCGCTGGCCAGGAAATAACTGCGCGACGGATCAAGCAACTTGATGTAACTGTCATAAATGATGACCGAGCGCGCGTCATCGAGCGGCGGCTTGCTGTAGTGGTGACGCTTGAGCAGCTCGACGACGTTAAGGCTGGCTATCACCTCGTCACGATCGGGCTGAAGCTTGTCCCAGCTGTTGGCCGCAAACGTATTGCTCGAGAGCGTGGAAACGCCAAGGCCAATGAAAAGGGCAAGTGCAGTGCTGGGGAACAAACGCTTCATACTGATTCGACGCAGGGACAATTGATCACGCATATTAGGCCGTCTTTGAAGTCGCCGGTTCCATGTGGCCCGGGCGCATAATGCAAGAAAGCCCGGCGTTACAGCAGCGGGCCCAGTCGAGACTCACTATGGAGGCACCGTGAAAGCATTGCAAGGCGTTGAAGGCCAAGTGGTATGGGCACAGGAGCCAACTCCTGTGTGTGATGCAGGGCAAGTTCGCATCCGGGTAGCGGCCGCCGGCCTGAATCGGGCCGATTTATTGCAGAAGGCCGGGCTCTATCCGCCGCCGCCCGGCGCGAGTCAGGTGTTGGGGCTGGAGTGTTCCGGGGTCATCAGCGAAGTCGGCCCAGGCTCGTCCTGGGCAGTCGGCGACCGCGTTTGTGCCTTGCTTGCCGGCGGTGGGATGGCCGAAGAAGTGGTGGTCGATGGCCGCCATGTGTTGCCGGTACCGGAGGGCCTGTCCTTGGCCGAAGCCGCCGCGCTGCCTGAGGTCTACAGCACTGCGTGGCTGAATTTGTATCAATTGGCCGCGCTCAAGCCGGGTGAAAAAGTGCTGTTGCACGCCGGGGCCAGTGGCGTCGGCTCGGCTGCGATCCAACTGTGCAAGGCGTTCGGCAACCCGTGTTGGGTCAGTGTCGGCTCGGCGGATCGGCTGGCCTATTGCCAAGCCCTCGGTGCCCAGGGCGGGGTGATTCGCACCGACGATATCAACCGCTTGAGCGAATTCGGTCCCTTCGATGTGATCCTCGATCCCGTGGGTGCGAACTACGCCGGACTCAACGTGAAACTTTTGTCAGTTGACGGACGCTGGGTGCTGATCGGGCTTATGAGCGGCCGCTCGGCGGAGTTTGACCTGGCCCAGGTACTGGGCAAGCGTATCCAACTGTTGGGCTCGACCTTGCGCAGTCGTGACGATCAATTCAAGGCTGATCTGATCAGTGAGTTGGGCCGGCAAGTCTGGCCGCTGTTCAGCGAAGGCCGCCTGAGCCCGCAACTGGCCCGCACCTTTGCCATTGAGGATGCCGAAGCGGCGTTCAAGGAACTGGCGACCAACACGGTGTCGGGGAAACTGGTGCTGGTGATCGATGAGAGCCTGAGCTGATTCGGCACGTTGGATAGGCGTACACCCTGTCGGATCTGACAGTAGACACCCTCAAATGCCTGACTCTAGAGTCGAGGTGAGAGAAGGTGTCTCTCTGGCCAGTCTTTTCCCGATCCAGGCAGGGCCCTGTCATGTCCGATTACGCCGCTTTACGCATGCTGGTTATCACGCTTTCCCTGTTGGCCTACGAGGGCGCCCGGGGACAAGAGACCGGAAGAGTGCCTCCGGATACTTCAGAACAAGGCCAATGGGGAAATTGGGGACCCATGGCGTATTGCCCGCAGAGGCAACATGTCTGGGGCTTCCGGCTCAAGAGCGAGCCCTATCAGGGCAACGGCGACGATACCGCCTTGAATGCGATCCAGTTGATCTGCAAGAGCAGCGCCACGGGAGCGCCGACCTACATCCAGAGCCTGGAAGGAGGGTGGGGAAGTTGGGGCAAGGATTACGTTTGCCGCGAACATCCCGCCATAGCTTTTGCCATTCAGGTGGAGCGGTTTCAGGGCAGGGACAAGGAAAAGGGCTCGAAGGACGATACCGCCGCCGGCAATATCAAGATCAATTGCGGCTCGCAAATCCTGGTCGGTGACCCGCCCGCCGCGTGGGGGGAGTGGACCGGATTCTACCGTTGCGCCGACGGCATAGGTGGCGGGAAAGTGAATGGTTTCAGGACTCGGGTGGAACCCGACCAGGGCAACGGCGACGATACGGCCCTCAACGCCATGCAGGTGTCTTGCGCGTACTAAGGCAAGGCATTGGATAGTTCGAAGACGGGAGCCACGCTGGATCAGCCGGTTCTGCGACTGCTTCGCAGCCGAGCGGGAGCAAGCTCCTTCGCCACAGGATCCGGGCGCTGGTACATGTGGGAGCGAGCTTGCTCGCGATGGCGTCGGTCAGCAATGGAGGATTGACTGACACACCACTATCGCGAGCAAGCTCGCTCCCACAGGTGCGTCACAGACCCTAAAAGCATTTACTTCCAGGTATGAATCGGCCATCCCGCTGATTCGGCATGGGCTTTGAGCACCGGGTCCGGGTTGACGACGTGGGGGAAGTCCACCCGTTGCAGCAGCGGCAGGTCGTTGCGCGAGTCGGAATAGAAACTCGCGCCTTCGAGGTTTTCTTCTTCGGCATCCAGCCAGTCCAGCAGTCGGGTGATCTTGCCTTCGCGATAGGTCAGGGTGCCCACGGTCTTGCCTGTGTAAGCCCCGTTGACGACTTCAAGGTCGATCGCCAGGATCTCATCGATACCCAGGCGTTCAGCGATGGGTTTGACCAGGTGTGTGCCCGAGGCCGAGATCACCAGGATCCGGTCGCCGGCCTTGCGGTGCTCGGCGATGGCACGGGTGGCGTCGCTGAAGATGATCGGCTCGATGAAGTCTTCCACCCACGGCGTCACCAGGTGTTCGATTTCCTCCGGGGTGCGGCCGATCATCGGCTCCAGGCTGAAATCCATGTAGGCCTCCATCAGCAGCTTGCCGTGGCTGTAGGCGTCCATCAGCTCGTTGTTGCGGCGCATGAAGGACTCGGGATCGACCCAGCCCAGGCGGCCCATTTGCTCGCTCCAGAGGGTGGCGCAATCGCCGTGGATCAGGGTTTCGTCCAGATCAAAAATTGCCAGGGCCATCAGCGCGTTTCCCTTCTCAAGATCAGCTTCAAAATCAACAAGGCCATCAGGCTACCTCACACAGGGCCGACGGATCGATGGAAAGCGACAGTCGAGCCCCATCGGGATGCAGATCGGCCGCCGAACGGTTGAGGACATCGACCACCAGCTCCACGCCACGGGCCTCGACCCGGTAGCGGATGACGTTGCCCAGCAGGCTGTGGCTGCGGATCAGCGCATCCGGTTCGCCGTTGCGACTCAGCTCGATGGCTTCCGGGCGAATGGCGATGCGTGCCGTCACCGGGCGTTGCAGCAGCCGGCTGGCGCTGTCGGCGTCCAGCAGGTTGTAGTTGCCGATGAAGCCGGCGGCGAACACATCGACGGGTGCTGTGTACAGGGTTTCGGCATCGCCGCTCTGTACGATCTTTCCCTGATTCATCAGGAAAATCCGGTCTGACATGGTCAGCGCTTCTTCCTGATCGTGCGTGACGAAAATCGTGGTCAGGCCCAATTCGCGCTGGATCTGACGGATCTGTTCGCGCAGGTGCTTGCGAATCCGCGCATCGAGGGCCGACAGCGGTTCGTCCAGCAGTAACAGGCGCGGGCGGGTCACCAGAGAGCGGGCCAGGGCCACGCGCTGGCATTGGCCGCCGGACAATTGATGAGGATAGCGGCCGGCGAAGTCGTGCAACTCCACCAGGCGCAAGATCTCCAGCTCCCGCTGGCGGCTGTCCTGGGCATCCACTTTTTGCATGCGCAGGCCAAAGGCGACGTTCTGTTCCACGGTCATGTTGGGAAACAGGGCGTAGCTCTGGAACACCATGCCGATGCCGCGCTTTTGCGGGCTCAGCGGGACGATGTCTTGCCCGTCCAGCAGGATCTGGCCGGCGTCCACCGGCGTCAGGCCGGCAATGCAGCGCAGCAGCGTGGACTTGCCGCAGCCGGAAGGGCCGAGCAGGGTGACGAACTCGCCCTTGCCGATCTGGCAGTTGATGTCGCTGAACACCGGCGTGCCGGCATAGGTTTTCTGCAGGTGTTGGACGCTGACGTAGCTCATTGGCTTTTGTCCCTGTTCAAGATGTTGGCCGCCCAGGTCAGGACCAGTACGAAGAGGAAGTAGGAGATCACCAACGCACTGGTGAAGTGACCGCTGCTGTTACGCATGTTGTTCAGGTACACCTGCAGGGTTTCATAGCGGGTGCCGACGAGGATGTTGGCAAACACGAACTCGCCGAACAGGAAGGAGAAGGACAGCAGCAACGCGACCATCAGGCCCTTGCGCAGATTGGGCAACACCACCAGCACGGCGGCCTGGAAGGTGCTGGCGCCGAGCAGTTGGGCGGCGTCCATCAGGTCCCGCAGGTTGATGGCTTGCAGGTTGTTGGTGATCGCCCGGTACATGAAGGGCAGGGCGACGGTGAAGTAACAGCCGATCAGGATCCATGGCGTGCCCACCATGGCCAGCGTTCCTGAGCCGTAGAGTTGCAGCAGCCCCACCGATGACACCACCGGCGGCACCGCGAAGGGCAGCAGGATGAGGATGTTCATCAGCGCGTCGAGTTTCGGGAAGTGGTAATGCACCACGAACAACAACGGCAGGATCAGCACCACCGAAAGCACCAGCGCACCGACGCAGACCAGCAGTGATTGACCGAAGGCGCTGAGAAAGCGCGGATCACTCCACAACTGCACATACCATTTGAAGGTGAAGCCTGCGGGCAGCACGGTGGCCGACCAACTGCTGGCGATGGAATAGATCAACGTGCCGGCCAGGGGTAGCAGCAGGATGGCGAACAGCAGGTACACCACCGCCCGATGATAGAGCCCGGCCGGGCTCGATTCAGCGCGAGACATGGTAGCTCCTCTTGAGCAACAGCTGATGGATCACGGTCACCAGGGTCATCAACGCCACCAGCACCACGGCCAGGGCGCTGGCCATGTTCGGGTCCAGGGAAATGTCCCCGGAGACCATGGCCGCGATGCGAATCGGCAGCACGTTGAAGTTGCCGGTGGTCAGCGCATAGACCGTGGCATAGGCGCCGAGGGCATTGGCCAGCAGGATCACGAAGGTCCCCAGCAGCGCCGGCGTCAGTACCGGCAGGCCGATGTGCCGCCAGAACTGCCAACCGCTGGCGCCCAGCAGTTCGGCGGACTCGCGCCAGTCTTCACGCAGGGCATCGAAGGCCGGATAAAGCAGCAGCACGCCCAGGGGAATCTGGAAATAGGTGTAGAGAATGATCAGTCCGGTCTTCGAATAGAGGTTGAAGTCCTCGATGATTCCCGCCTGCTTGAGCATCAGGGTGATGCTGCCGTTGAACCCCAGCAGGATGATGAAGGCGAAGGCCAGGGGCACGCCAGCGAAGTTGCTGGTCATGTTGGCGAATGCGTTGACGAAGTTGCGCAACCGCGAATCGACCCGGCGCAGCGAGTAGCTGCCAAGCACTGCGATGACGATGCCGAACACGCTGGACCAGAAACTGATCTCCAGGCTGTGCTGGATCGCTTGCAGGTAAAACTTCGAATTGAAGATCTTGCTGAAATTGGCCAGGCCCCAGCCGAATTCTTCGGATTCCAGGCTGTTGACCAGCACCCAGAGCAGCGGGGCGATCTGGAACACGATAAAGAAGATCGCGAAGGGCACCAGGCACAAGGCCGCCAGCCATTTGCCGCGGGTCATGGCATTCACTTGAGCAACTCCCGGCAATAGGGTTTGTTGTGGTCGACACCGAGCAATTGGCAGATGGTCCCGCACAGTTCGGTCTGTCTCGGTGCCGCGCCAGGGTCGAGGCTGAAGCCGTCACCGAGGACAAACAGGGGCACTTCGCGTTCTTCGGCCAGCAAGCCGTTGTGGGAACGGTCGTTGTTCATGCCGTGGTCGGACGTCACCAATACCTGGTAACCAGCGTCGAGCCAGTCTTGCAGATAGACCGCCAGGTTGATGTCGGCCGAGCGGGCACTGTTGCGGTATTGCGGGGTGTCGAGGCCGTGCTTGTGGCCGGCGTCGTCGATGTTCATCGGATGCACCAGCAGGAAATCCGGCCGGTAGCGCACGCGCAGGTGCTCGGCATCGGCGAACAGGTGGGAGTCGGGATAGTGGTCGTTCCAGTAGAAATGTCCGTATTGAATCGGCAGTTCGGGGTTGTCGGTATGGCGGTCCCTGCCGGCCACGAACGGTGACGCATTGTAGAGTTCGCTGACCCAGTGATAGGCAGCGGCCGCCGTGCTCAAACCGGCATCGGTGGCGTAGTGGAAAATGCTGCGCTGGTTCGACAGGCGCGAAACATTGTTGTGCACGATACCGCTCTCGATGGGGGCGACGCCGGTAAGGATGCATTCGTAGAGTGGGCGGGACAGGGCCGGCAGCTCACATTCCAGTTTGTACAGGGCCGCGCGTCCTGCGCCGACATACGCCTGCAAATGCCCCATGGCGTGCCGGGCGACTTCGTAATTGAGGCCGTCGAGCACCACCAGGATGACGTTGTGCTTCATGGATACCAAAACTCCGGACGGACACCAGAAAGCTCGGATTCACCGCAGGTCCAATGTGGGAGCGAGCTTGCTCGCGATGAGGGCATGTCAGTCGACATCAATGCTGGCTGATACACCGCTATCGCGAGCAAGCTCGCTCCCACAATTGGACCTCCGTTGGATATCCGAGCGGGGCTGACTAGCGCCTCACTGCATATTGATGATGACTTCTTCCTGCCATTTCTGCGGCAGCGCCTTGGAGGTCTTCTCCCAGGCATCGGCATCCTTGATCGGTGTCACATGCTTGTACTGCTCGTTCGGCAGCAGCTTGGCCTGGATTTCTTCCGGCAGCTTCAGGTGCTCGGCGCGGATCGGCCGGGCGTTACCCTTGGCCAGGTTGATCTGGCCGGCGTCGCTGAAGATGTACTCACGGGTCAGTTTGGCGGCATTCGGGTGCTTGGCGTATTTGTTGATGATGGTGGTGTAGCCGGAGATGACCGAGCCGTCGGATGGGATCAGTACGACGTAGTCATCCGGGTTGGCCATCTTGGCCTTGTAGCTCAAACCGTTGAAATCCCAGACCACGCCGACCTCGACTTCACCTTTTTCCATGGTGGCGATGGTCGGGTTGGCCATGGACAGGCGGCCTTGCTTGGCAATCTCGGCGAACATCAGCAGGGCCGGTTGCAGGTTCTTCTCGTCGCCACCGTTTGCCAGGGCCGCGGCCAGCACGCCGTTGGCGGCCTGGGCGGCGGTGCTCACGTCACCGATGGAAACCTTGTACTTGCCGCTCTTCAGGTCAGCCCACTTGGTCGGTATTTCGGAGCCGTGCAGCAGCTTTTTGTTGACGATGAAAGCGATGGTTCCGGTATAGGCCAGGGCCCAGTTGCCATCCTTGTCCTTGGCCCAGGCAGGCACTTGGTCCCAGGTGCTGGGTTTGTAGGGCTGGACTACGCCTTGCTTGACCGCAATCGGGCCGAAGGCCGCGCCTACGTCGCCGATGTCGGCGCTGGCGTTGTCTTTCTCGGCGGCGAACTTGGCGATTTCCTGGGCCGAGCTCATGTCGGTGTCGACGTGTTTGAGGCCGTATGTTTTCGCCAGGTCTTCCCAGGTGCCTTTCCAGTTTGCCCAGTCATCGGGCATGCCGACGCTGTTCACGGCGCCTTCCGCTTTCGCAGCGGCTTCCAATGTTTTCAGATCGGTATCAGCGGCCATGGCGGCGGTGCACATGGCGATGGTCGAGCCTAACAGTGATGCCAGGAAAAGCTGTTTCATCCGAAGCTCCTATGGGCGTTTTCAACGCTGCGATTGCGGTTGTGTTGGTCTAGGTCAGCAATACCTGAGCCAATTTAGGCGAGCCCTGTGACAATTTGATGTCTGCGGTAGCGCGTTCAATCACGACCAGGGTCCTGCGCGGCGGCTGCGAATTAAGCGTAGACCATGCTTAAACGCCTGATATGAAAGGTTCTGGCTATAATTTTGCAGGGCTTGTCCGCCGACTGTTCAGCGCCGCTGTCATCGATCAGTCATGTGCGGTGCCTAGGCTTACAGGATGAAAATGGGGGCGATGGGAAATCGATCCTGCTCGAAAACAGTGCTGGTCTAGTCCAGATAGGTAACGTTGATGCGCATCGATGCAACCAAAGCGGTGACAACCATCGGACAGGTCCTGCAGGAGCAGCTTGACCACGGGCTGCTGGCCGCCGGCAGCAAGCTGCCGGCCGAGCGCAAGCTCAGTGAGTTGTTCGGGACCACGCGCATCACCGTGCGCGAAGCGTTGTTGCAGCTCGAAGCCCAGGGGCAGATCTATCGGGAAGAGCGCCGGGGCTGGTTCGTCTCGCCGCCACGCCTGGCCTATAACCTGATGCAGCGTAGCCACTTCCACGCGATGGTCGCCGCCCAAGGGCGGGTGCCTTCTACCCAGGTGATTTCTGCGCGCCTGCAACCGGCTTCGGCGGCCGTCTGTGCCTGGTTGCAGTTACCGGCGCTGTCCAGCGTGATCCAGATCTGTCGCGCCCGACGTATCGATGAGCGATTGGTGCTTTACGTGGAACACTACCTGAACCCGCAGTATTTTCCGGACATCCTCGAGTTCGATCTCAACCAGTCGATGACCGAGCTGTACGCCCGGCATTACGACCTGCACTACGGTCGGGTGAAGTTCGAAATCGTGCCTACCTCTTTACAACCGGAAGCTGCGGCGGCGCTGAAGGTCTCGGTGGGTAGCCCCGGACTGAGGATCGCCCGGGTCAATTACGACCAGCATCAGCGGCTGATCGACTGCGACCTGGAGTTCTGGCGCCACGATGCGATTCATGTCGGCGTCGATGTGCCCGAGCAATCGTCCGCGAATTGAAGCGAGGTCAGAGCGACTCGTTGAGTTTGGCGAGGATCTTGAACACCACCGTGGCGAGGATCAGCAACATGCCGATCCACATGGCGAACACCCCGACGCCCTTGTCCCGGAAGTTGAAGCCGATGGCCAGCAGGATCATGCCGGCGATGATGGGCACCAGCATGGCGTGGAACGCAGACATCGAGATCATGACGACGGCCTTGTCGAGGGGGCGATAAGGTCAGTCTAGTTGGGGTTTGGCAGTAGGGTGACGGTATATGCCTTGGCCTTTGTGGCGAGGGAGCTTGCTCCCGCTCCAGTGCGCAGCACTGGCAACCGTGCATTCAGTTGCAGATGTTGGGGCTGCTGCGCAGCCCAGCGGGAGCAAGCTCCCTCGCCACGGGTTAGCGTTGACTATGGCAGTTCGCGAGACGCATAGAACGCACTCAACACCTTCACCAGGTGCGCCAGGTCATGGCTGCCGCATAGCTCGCGGATCGAATGCATGGCGAACGTCGGCAGACCGATGTCCACAGTGCGTACGCCCAGCTGGCTGGCAGTGATCGGGCCGATGGTCGAGCCGCAGCCCATGTCGCTGCGCACCACGAAGCTCTGCACTGGCACTTCTTCGGCCATGCACAGGTGACGGAAGAACCCGGCGGTTTCGCTGTTGGTGGCGTAGCGCTGGTTGCTGTTGACCTTGATCACCGGCCCGGCGTTGAGCTTGGGACCGTGGTTGGCGTCGTGCTTGTCGGCGTAGTTGGGGTGCACGCCATGGGCGTTGTCCGCCGACACCAGCAGGGATTTCTGAATGGTACGGACGAACTCTTCACCCTCAGGCAACAGGCGTCGCAGGGTCTGTTCCAACATCGGGCCGTCAGCGCCACAGGCCGAGCAGGAACCGACTTCTTCGTGGTCGTTGCACACCAGGACGCAGGTTTCTTCGGTGTCGGCGTTGAGCAAGGCTTGCAGGCCGGCGTAGCACGACAACAGGTTGTCCAGGCGTGCACCGGCAATGAAATCGCCATGCAGGCCGATGACCGCGGCGCTCTGGGTATCGTAGAAACTCAGTTCGTAATCGAGCACCACATCGGCATTCAGGCCGTGCTCGCGGGCCAGTTGGTCGGTGAGCACGGCACGGAAGTCAACGCGCTCATCACCGGCGAACTGAGCCAGGATCGGTGGCAGTTCGTTCTGCGGGTTGATCGCCCAGCCCTGGTTGGCCTCGCGATTGAGGTGGATGGCCAGGTTCGGAATCGTGGCGATGGGCACCTGGAAGTCGATCAATTGGCTCTCGACCTTGCCGTCGCGGCGGAAGGTCACGCGCCCGGCCAGGGACAGGTCGCGGTCGAACCACGGCGCCAGCAACGCACCCCCGTAGACTTCCACGCCCAGTTGCCAGAAGCCATGGCGTTGCAGTTCCGGTTGTGGCTTGACCCGCAGGCAAGGGCTGTCGGTGTGGGCGCCGACCAGGCGAATGCCGTCGTGCAGCGGGGCATTGCGGCCCAGCTTGAAGGCAATGATCGAGGAGTCGTTGCGCGTGACGTAATAGCGACCGTTGGGCTCGGTGGCCCAGGTCTCGCGCTCGTCCAGGCGCTGATAACCCGCCGCTTCCAGGCGTTTGGCAAGGCTGGCGGTGGCATGGAATGGGGTAGGGGAGGCCTTGAGGAAGTCGATCAGGCCTTGGTTCAACTCTGCGCGCATAAATAACTCCAGACAGCAATGGGCGGGAGTTTACCGTATTGGTGGGGCGGGTGATCAGTGGAAAATAACACTGTGACGAGGGCAGTAGAGTTCAGACTGCGAACATAATGCTGTTGTGGC
>NZ_JBKGGX010000046.1:0-15427 GCF_052041925.1 Pseudomonas sp. SMN5 | reverse complement strand
ATGGTCAACGTGGCCGATGGTGCCAACGTTGACGTGCGGTTTGTTCCGTTCAAATTTTTCTTTAGCCACGACAATTAACTCCTAGCTTAAAGGGCTGAATCAGCCTTGCTTTTTAGTAACAGTTTCGACGATATGCGACGGAGCTGTATTGTATTTTTTGAATTCCATGGAGTAGCTTGCGCGACCCTGAGACATGGAACGAACGTCGGTTGCGTAACCGAACATTTCACCCAACGGAACCTCGGCACGAATGACCTTGCCGGAAACCGTATCTTCCATACCCAGAATCATGCCACGACGACGGTTAAGGTCGCCCATGACATCACCCATGTAGTCTTCAGGCGTAACGACTTCTACCGCCATGATCGGCTCCAGCAACTCACCGCCACCCTTCTGGGCCAGTTGCTTGGTTGCCATGGAAGCAGCCACCTTGAACGCCATCTCGTTGGAGTCGACGTCGTGGTAAGAACCATCGAACACGGTAGCCTTCAGGCCGATCAGCGGATAGCCGGCAACGACGCCGTTCTTCATCTGCTCTTCGATACCCTTCTGGATCGCCGGGATGTATTCCTTAGGAACCACACCACCTACGACTTCGTTCAGGAATTGCAGACCTTCCTGACCTTCGTCAGCCGGTGCAAAACGGATCCAGCAATGACCGAACTGGCCACGACCACCGGATTGACGAACGAACTTGCCTTCGATTTCACAGCTCTTCGTGATGCGCTCACGATAGGAAACCTGCGGCTTACCGATGTTGGCTTCGACGTTGAACTCACGGCGCATCCGGTCAACCAGGATGTCCAGGTGCAGCTCGCCCATGCCGGAGATGATCGTCTGACCAGTCTCTTCATCAGTCTTGACGCGGAAAGACGGGTCTTCCTGAGCGAGCTTGCCCAGAGCGATACCCATTTTTTCCTGGTCATCCTTGGTTTTTGGCTCAACGGCAACCGAAATAACCGGCTCCGGGAAGTCCATGCGAACCAGGATGATTGGCTTGTCAGCGTTGCACAAGGTTTCGCCAGTGGTGACGTCCTTCATGCCGATCAAGGCCGCGATGTCGCCAGCGCGAACTTCCTTGATTTCTTCACGGGCGTTTGCGTGCATTTGCACCATACGACCCACACGCTCTTTCTTGCCTTTTACCGAGTTGATCACGCCGTCGCCGGAGGCCAAAACGCCCGAGTAAACCCGGACAAAGGTCAAGGTGCCCACGAATGGGTCGGTAGCGATCTTGAATGCCAGAGCCGCGAAAGGCTCGTCGTCACTTGCGTGACGCTCCATTTCCTCTTCCTCGTTATCCGGGTTCGAACCCTTGATAGCAGGAATGTCGGTTGGAGCAGGCAGGAAGTCGATAACGGCGTCGAGAACCAGGGGAACACCCTTGTTCTTGAACGAGGAGCCGCAAACAGCAAGAACGATCTCGCCAGCGATAGTACGCTGACGCAGAGCGGCCTTGATTTCCTCGTTGGAGAGTTCTTCACCCTCGAGGTATTTGTTCATCAGCTCTTCACTGGCTTCGGCCGCAGCCTCAACCATGTTGCTGCGCCATTGCTCGGCTTCTTCCAACAGCTCGGCAGGAATTTCCTTACGGACAGGGACCATGCCCTTGTCGGAATCATTCCAGTAAACCGCTTGCATGTTGATCAGATCGATCTGGCCCTGGAAGTTGTCTTCCGAACCGATAGCGAGCTGGATAGGCACCGGAGTGTGACCCAGACGCTGCTTGATTTGACCGATCACGCGCAGGAAGTTGGCACCAGCACGGTCCATCTTGTTTACGTAAACAAGACGTGGAACGCCGTATTTGTTGGCCTGACGCCATACGGTTTCCGACTGAGGCTCAACACCCGAAGTACCACAGAACACAACGACCGCGCCGTCGAGTACACGCAGGGAACGCTCAACTTCAATGGTGAAGTCTACGTGGCCCGGGGTATCGATTACGTTGAAGCGATGCTCGTGCGGATACTGCTTCTCAGAACCTTTCCAGAAGGCGGTGATGGCAGCAGAAGTAATGGTAATACCACGCTCCTGCTCCTGCACCATCCAGTCTGTGGTCGCGGCGCCGTCATGCACCTCGCCCATTTTGTGACTTTTGCCGGTGTAAAAAAGGACGCGCTCGGTGGTGGTGGTTTTACCAGCATCCACGTGAGCGACGATACCGATGTTACGGTAGCGGTTAATCGGTGTAGTACGAGCCATAAAGCCCTCGCAAATTGAGTGACGCTAAAATTAGAAGCGGTAGTGCGAGAAAGCCTTGTTGGCTTCAGCCATACGGTGCACGTCTTCACGCTTCTTAACTGCAGCACCTTTACCTTCAGCAGCGTCCAGCAGTTCGCCAGCCAAACGCAGAGCCATGGACTTCTCGCCGCGCTTGCGGGCGAAGTCTACAAGCCAGCGCATGGCAAGAGCGTTACGACGGGACGGACGAACTTCAACCGGAACCTGGTAGGTAGCACCGCCTACGCGGCGCGACTTCACTTCGACCAGCGGAGCGATGGCGTCGAGTGCTTTTTCGAAGAGTTCCAGGGGATCGGAGTTCTTACGCTCTTTAACTTTTTCCAGCGCGCCATAAACGATACGCTCGGCAACGGCTTTCTTGCCGCTTTCCATTACGTGGTTCATGAACTTGGCGAGGATCTGGCTTCCGTATTTCGGATCGTCCAGAATCTCACGCTTGGCTGCTACGCGACGTCTTGGCATTGATAAGCCCTCAAACGGTCTTCAGGTTAGCCCGGGACAGCTGACGCGTGCCCGACCTTACTCTTATCGACTCAATAAAATTAAAAACTGCAAAAAACGGCCGATTATTTCGGACGTTTGGTACCGTACTTCGAACGACCCTGGTTACGACCTTTAACGCCGGAGGTATCCAAAGAACCGCGAACGGTGTGGTAACGAACACCTGGCAAGTCTTTTACACGACCGCCGCGGATCAGTACCACGCTGTGCTCTTGCAGGTTGTGGCCTTCACCGCCGATGTACGAGGAAACCTCGAAACCGTTGGTCAGGCGCACACGGCATACTTTACGCAGTGCCGAGTTAGGTTTTTTCGGCGTAGTGGTGTACACACGGGTGCATACGCCACGACGTTGCGGGCAGTTCTGCAGCGCAGGCACGTCGGATTTCTCGACGATACGCTTACGCGGCTGACGTACCAGCTGGTTGATAGTTGCCATCTACTAGCTCCACTGTTGTCTTGCGACGCTATTGTCTTGCAAGAAAAGCAAAATGGCAGGAACGCATTCCCGCCAAATTTAGGGGATCAAGAGTCTAAAGAGGATCTTGTCCCCAGTCAAGGCAAGGCCCCGACCTCCCCGCCCGCCGGATCTCGACATTTGTCTCGATCCGCCGAACGGGATGACCAGGGCCAGGCACTCAATTATCGCAGAACTCAGTTACCGCTCGAGTTCAGCGCTTCGGTCAGTGCAGCTTCCACTTCACTGGCGCTCACGCGCAGCGGCTTGTCTGCATCACGGCGACGCTTACGCTCGCTGTGGTAGGCCAAACCGGTACCGGCCGGGATCAGACGACCCACAACCACGTTCTCTTTCAGGCCGCGCAGGTAGTCGCGCTTGCCGGTTACCGCCGCCTCGGTCAGTACCCGGGTGGTTTCCTGGAAGGAAGCCGCCGAGATGAACGATTCAGTGGACAACGACGCCTTGGTGATACCCAGCAACACGCGAGTGAACTTGGCGACGAACTTGTCTTCCGCTGCCAGGCGCTCGTTTTCTACCAGGACGTGAGTCAGTTCCATCTGGTCGCCCTTGATGAAGCTGGAATCGCCGGACTCGGAAATCTCAACTTTACGCAGCATCTGACGCAGGATGGTCTCGATGTGCTTGTCGTTGATCTTCACGCCTTGCAGACGATAAACGTCCTGGATCTCGTTCACGATGTACTTGGCCAGCGCGCTCACACCCAGCAGACGCAGGATGTCGTGCGGATCGCTAGGACCGTCGGAGATAACTTCGCCGCGGTTTACCTGTTCGCCTTCGAAGACGTTCAGGTGGCGCCACTTCGGAATCAGCTCCTCGTACGGATCGCTACCGTCGTTCGGAGTAATGACCAGGCGACGCTTGCCCTTGGTCTCTTTACCGAACGCGATGGTGCCGCTGACTTCAGCCAGGATCGACGCCTCTTTCGGACGACGGGCTTCGAACAGGTCGGCAACACGCGGCAGACCACCAGTGATGTCGCGGGTTTTCGAAGTTTCCTGCGGGATACGGGCGATAACGTCACCGATCGCAATCCGCGCACCGTCCGCAACACCGACCAGGGCGTTGGCTGGCAGGAAGTACTGAGCGATAACGTCAGTGCCCGGCAGCAACAGGTCCTTGCCGTTGTCGTCGACCATCTTCACGGCAGGACGGATGTCCTTGCCCGCAGCTGGACGATCTTTCGGATCGAGCACTTCAATGTTGGTCATACCGGTCAATTCGTCGGTCTGACGCTTGATCGTGATGCCTTCTTCCATGCCCACGTAGGTCACGGTACCTTTCATCTCGGTAACGATCGGGTGAGTGTGCGGATCCCACTTGGCAACGATTGCGCCAGCGTCGACCTTGTCGCCTTCCTTCACCGAAATGACCGCACCGTACGGCAGCTTGTAGCGCTCGCGCTCACGACCGAAATCGTCCGCGATAGCCAGCTCGCCGGAACGGGACACGGCTACCAAGTGACCGTCCACTCGCTCGACATGCTTGAGGTTATGCAGACGGACAGTACCGCCGTTCTTCACCTGTACGCTGTCGGCCGCAGAGGTCCGGCTGGCCGCACCACCGATGTGGAACGTACGCATCGTCAGCTGGGTACCCGGCTCACCGATGGACTGGGCGGCGATGACGCCAACCGATTCACCGATGTTCACCTGATGACCACGAGCCAGGTCGCGACCGTAGCACTTGGCGCAAATGCCGTAGCGGGTTTCGCAGCTGATCGGCGAACGCACGATCACTTCGTCGATGCTGTTCAGCTCGATGAACTCGACCCACTTCTCGTCAACCAGGGTGCCGGCAGGAACGATTACATCCTCGGTACCAGGCTTGAATACGTCACGGGCAATGACACGACCCAATACACGCTCACCCAACGGCTCTACAACGTCACCGCCTTCAATGTGCGGCGTCATGACCAGGCCGTGTTCGGTGCCGCAGTCGATCTCGGTCACAACCAGATCCTGCGCCACGTCTACCAGACGACGAGTCAGGTAACCGGAGTTCGCAGTTTTCAACGCGGTATCCGCAAGACCCTTACGAGCACCGTGAGTAGAGATGAAGTACTGGAGTACGCTCAAGCCCTCACGGAAGTTAGCCGTAATCGGAGTCTCGATGATGGAGCCGTCCGGCTTGGCCATCAGGCCACGCATACCGGCGAGCTGACGGATCTGCGCAGCAGAACCCCGTGCGCCCGAGTCGGCCATCATGTACATCGAGTTGAAGGATTCCTGATCAACTTCTTCGCCATGACGGTCGATGACTTTCTCTTTCGAGAGGTTGGCCATCATCGCCTTGGAAACTTCGTCGTTCGCCTTGGACCAGAGGTCGATCACCTTGTTGTACTTCTCGCCCTGGGTTACCAGGCCGGAGGCGTACTGACTTTCGATCTCTTTCACTTCCTCGGTAGCGGTACCGATGATGCGAGCTTTTTCATCCGGGATAACGAAGTCGTTAACACCGATGGAAACGCCGGAAATGGTCGAATAGGCAAAACCGGTGTACATCAATTGGTCAGCGAAGATCACGGTCTCTTTCAAACCAACCACGCGGTAGCACTGGTTGATCAGCTTGGAGATCGCTTTCTTCTTCATCGGCAGGTTGACGACGTCGAAGGACAGACCTTTTGGCACAACCTGGAACAACAGCGCACGGCCGACGGTGGTGTCGACGATACGGGTGTTGGTGACGCTGCCGCCATCACGATCGTTCACGGTTTCGGTGATCCGCACCTTGACCTTGGCGTGCAGTGCGGCTTCGCCGGCACGGAACACACGGTCAACTTCCTGCAGGTCCGCGAACACACGACCTTCGCCCTTGGCGTTGATCGCCTCACGAGTCATGTAGTACAGACCCAATACAACGTCCTGGGACGGAACGATGATCGGCTCACCGTTGGCTGGCGACAGGATGTTGTTGGTGGACATCATCAACGCACGCGCTTCGAGCTGGGCTTCCAGCGTCAGCGGTACGTGCACGGCCATCTGGTCGCCGTCGAAGTCGGCGTTGTACGCAGCACAGACCAGAGGGTGCAGCTGGATAGCCTTACCTTCGATCAGTACCGGTTCAAAAGCCTGAATACCCAGACGGTGAAGGGTCGGTGCACGGTTGAGCAGCACTGGGTGTTCGCGAATCACTTCTGCGAGAACGTCCCAGACCTCTGGCAGCTCGCGCTCGACCATTTTCTTGGCAGCTTTAATTGTGGTAGCGAGACCACGCATTTCCAGCTTGCCGAAAATGAACGGCTTGAACAGTTCCAGAGCCATCTTCTTGGGCAGACCGCACTGGTGCAGACGCAGGGTCGGACCTACGGTAATTACAGAACGACCGGAGTAGTCAACACGCTTACCGAGCAAGTTCTGACGGAAACGACCTTGCTTACCCTTGATCATGTCAGCCAGGGATTTCAGAGGACGCTTGTTGGAACCGGTAATCGCACGGCCACGACGACCGTTGTCGAGCAGTGCGTCGACAGCTTCCTGCAACATACGCTTTTCGTTGCGCACGATGATGTCCGGAGCGGACAGGTCAAGCAGGCGCTTCAAGCGGTTGTTACGGTTGATCACCCGACGATACAGATCGTTGAGGTCGGACGTCGCGAAGCGGCCGCCGTCGAGCGGTACCAGTGGACGCAGGTCTGGCGGCAGAACCGGCAGAACGGTCAGGACCATCCACTCTGGGAGATTGCCGGAGCCCTGGAACGCCTCCATCAACTTCAGACGCTTGGACAGCTTTTTGATCTTGGTTTCAGAGTTGGTTTGCGGAATTTCTTCGCGCAGACGACCAATCTCGTGCTCCAGGTCGATCGCGTGCAGCAGTTCGCGGACTGCTTCGGCACCCATGCGGGCATCGAAATCGTCGCCGAACTCTTCCAGCGCTTCGAAGTATTGCTCGTCGTTGAGCAACTGGCCCTTTTCAAGGGTGGTCATGCCTGGATCGATAACGACATAGCTCTCGAAGTAGAGAACGCGCTCGATATCACGCAGAGTCATGTCCATCAGCAAGCCGATACGGGACGGCAGCGACTTCAGGAACCAGATGTGAGCAACCGGCGAGGCCAGCTCGATGTGCGCCATGCGCTCACGACGAACTTTTGCCAGCGCGACTTCAACGCCGCACTTCTCGCAGATCACACCGCGGTGCTTCAAGCGCTTGTACTTACCGCACAGGCACTCGTAATCCTTTACCGGGCCAAAGATCTTGGCGCAGAACAGGCCGTCACGCTCGGGTTTGAACGTACGGTAGTTGATGGTTTCCGGTTTTTTAACTTCACCGAACGACCACGAACGGATCATCTCAGGCGAGGCCAATCCGATACGGATGGCGTCGAACTCTTCGACTTGACCCTGGTTTTTCAGCAAATTCAGTAGGTCTTTCAAGGCCTTTCCTCCTGGCGGAGCAGAGAGCGGGCAAAACAGCCCCGCCCTCGATTCGCGTCACGTGTTATTCGGTTTCCAGATCGATATCGATGCCGAGGGAACGAATTTCCTTGATCAACACGTTGAAGGACTCGGGCATGCCCGGCTCCATACGGTGATCGCCGTCCACGATGTTTTTGTACATCTTGGTCCGGCCGTTCACATCGTCCGACTTCACTGTGAGCATTTCTTGCAGAGTGTATGCAGCACCGTAAGCTTCCAGTGCCCAGACCTCCATCTCCCCGAAACGCTGACCACCGAACTGCGCCTTACCACCCAGCGGCTGCTGGGTAACCAGGCTGTAAGAACCGGTAGAACGGGCGTGCATCTTGTCGTCTACCAAGTGGTTCAGCTTCAGCATGTACATGTAGCCAACGGTGACCGGGCGCTCGAACTTGTTGCCGGTACGACCATCGAACAGCTGCATCTGGCCGCTTTCCGGCAGGTCTGCCAGCTTCAGCATGGCCTTGATTTCAACTTCCTTGGCACCGTCGAACACAGGGGTGGCCATTGGAACGCCGCCCTTGAGGTTCTTCGCCAGGTCCAGGATTTCCTGGTCGGAGAAGCTGTCCAGCTCTTCGTTGCGACCGCCGATCTCGTTGTAGATCTCGTGCAGGAACTTACGCAGGTCAGCAACCTTGCGCTGCTCTTCGAGCATGCGGTTGATCTTCTCGCCCAGGCCCTTGGCCGCGAGGCCCAGGTGGGTTTCGAGGATCTGGCCAACGTTCATACGCGAAGGTACGCCCAGCGGGTTGAGGACCACATCGACCGGCGTGCCGTTGGCATCGTGCGGCATGTCTTCAACCGGCATGATCACCGAGACCACACCTTTGTTACCGTGACGACCGGCCATCTTGTCGCCCGGCTGGATGCGACGACGGATTGCCAAGTAGACCTTGACGATTTTCAGCACGCCTGGAGCCAGGTCATCGCCCTGCTGCAGCTTGCGCTTCTTGTCTTCGAACTTGTCGTCCAGCAGACGGCGGCGATCAACGATGTAGGCCTGAGCCTTCTCGAGCTGCTCGTTCAAAGCGTCTTCGGCCATGCGCAGTTTGAACCACTGGCCGTGCTCGAGACCGTCGAGAACCTCGTCGGTGATTTCCTGGCCTTTCTTCAGGCCGGCGCCGCCCTCGACCTTGTGGCCGACCAGCGCTGCGCGCAGACGTTCGAAAGTAGCGCCTTCAACGATGCGGAACTCTTCGTTCAGGTCCTTGCGGATCTCGTCGAGCTGACTCTTCTCGATGGACAGTGCACGAGCATCACGCTCGACGCCATCGCGAGTGAAGACCTGTACGTCGATGACGGTACCCTTGGTGCCGGTTGGCACGCGCAGGGAGGTGTCTTTAACGTCGCTGGCTTTTTCACCGAAGATGGCACGCAGCAATTTTTCTTCCGGAGTCAGCTGGGTCTCGCCTTTCGGAGTGACCTTACCCACCAGGATGTCGCCAGCGCCTACTTCAGCACCTACATAAACGATACCGGCTTCGTCCAGCTTGTTCAGTGCAGCTTCACCCACGTTCGGGATGTCCGCAGTGATTTCTTCCGGGCCAAGCTTGGTGTCACGGGCCACACAGGTCAGTTCCTGGATGTGGATCGTGGTGAAGCGATCTTCTTGAACCACACGCTCGGACAGGCAGATGGAGTCTTCGAAGTTGAAGCCGTTCCACGCCATGAACGCAATGCGCATGTTCTGACCCAGCGCCAGTTCACCCATGTCGGTGGACGGACCGTCGGCCATGATGTCGCTGCGCTGAACCCGATCACCTTTGCTCACCAGCGGA
Organism: Pseudomonas sp. SMN5; assembly: GCF_052041925.1. Lineage (NCBI taxonomy): Bacteria > Pseudomonadati > Pseudomonadota > Gammaproteobacteria > Pseudomonadales > Pseudomonadaceae > Pseudomonas > Pseudomonas sp. SMN5. The sequence goes on along the minus strand of NZ_JBKGGX010000046.1, from coordinate 6,010 downwards.
CGCTGGTTGATGCAGGTGTTCTGGTTGGAGCGGGTGTATTTGGTCAGGTTGTAGATGTCGACGCCGGCTTCGCCCGGTTCAACTTCGTCATCGGCAACCCGAACCACGATACGGCTGGCATCGACGGAATCGATCACGCCACCACGACGAGCCACAACGCAGACGCCGGAGTCACGGGCAACGTTACGCTCCATGCCGGTACCTACCAGCGGCTTGTCGGCACGCAGGGTCGGTACTGCCTGACGCTGCATGTTCGAACCCATCAACGCACGGTTGGCGTCGTCGTGCTCAAGGAACGGGATCAGCGACGCGGCTACCGACACAACCTGCTTCGGCGATACGTCCATCAAGGTGACGTCTTCCGGCGCCTTGACGGTGAACTCGTTCAGGTGACGTACAGCCACCAGCTCGTCGACCAGCACTTTCTGCTCGTTCATGGTCGCCGAAGCTTGGGCGATCACGTGATCGGCCTCTTCGATAGCGGACAGGAACACGATATCGTCAGTGACCACACCCTCTTTCACCACACGGTACGGGCTTTCCAGGAAGCCATACTGGTTGGTGCGCGCATAAGCCGCCAGGGAGTTGATCAAACCGATGTTCGGACCTTCAGGGGTCTCGATCGGGCATACACGGCCGTAGTGAGTCGGGTGTACGTCACGAACTTCAAAGCCCGCACGCTCACGGGTCAGACCGCCTGGGCCGAGTGCAGAGACACGACGCTTGTGAGTGATCTCGGACAGCGGGTTGTTCTGGTCCATGAACTGGGACAGCTGGCTGGAACCGAAGAACTCCTTCACTGCCGCAGCCACTGGCTTGGCGTTGATCAGGTCTTGCGGCATCAGGCCTTCGCTTTCAGCCATCGACAGACGTTCCTTGACCGCGCGCTCTACACGCACCAGGCCAACACGGAACTGGTTCTCGGCCATCTCGCCTACGCAGCGAACACGACGGTTACCCAGGTGGTCGATGTCATCGACGATGCCCTTGCCGTTACGGATGTCGACCAGTGTCTTGAGCACCGCGACGATGTCATCCTTGTTCAGCACGCCCGAACCTTCGATCTCGGTACGACCGATACGACGGTTGAACTTCATCCGGCCGACCGCAGACAAGTCATAGCGCTCAGGGCTGAAGAACAGGTTGTTGAACAGGGTCTCTGCAGCATCCTTGGTTGGCGGCTCGCCAGGACGCATCATGCGATAGATTTCGACCAGGGCTTCCAGTTGGTTGCCGGTGGAGTCGATCTTCAGCGTGTCGGAGATGAAAGGACCGCAGTCGATGTCGTTGGTGTACAGAGTTTCGATACGAACGACCTGGGCCTTGACGATTTTCGCCAGGAGCTCTGTGCTCAGTTCGGTATTGCACTCTGCAATGATCTCGCCAGTGGCAGGATGCACGATTGCCTTGGCCGTGGTGCGGCCCAAGACGTAGTCCATTGGCACCTGCAGTTCTTTGATGCCGGCTTTTTCGAGCTGGTTGATATGGCGAGCGGTAATACGACGACCCTGCTCGACAATAACCTTGCCCTTGTCATCCTGGATGTCGAGGACAGCAATTTCACCACGCAGACGCTGAGGAACCAGCTCCAGGCTCAGGTTTTCACCCTGCACATGGAAGACGTTGGTGGTGTAGAACGCGTCCAGCACTTCCTCGGTGGTATAGCCGAGCGCACGCAACAGTACCGATGCAGGCAACTTGCGACGACGGTCGATACGCACGAATACGCAGTCCTTCGGATCGAACTCGAAGTCCAACCACGAACCGCGGTAAGGAATGATGCGCGCGGAGTAGAGCAGTTTGCCGGAGCTGTGCGTCTTGCCACGGTCGTGGTCGAAGAACACGCCCGGAGAACGGTGCAGCTGGGAAACGATTACACGCTCGGTACCGTTGATAACGAAGGTACCGTTTTCAGTCATCAGGGGAATTTCGCCCATGTAGACTTCTTGCTCTTTGATGTCCTTGATCGCTTTGTTCGACGATTCTTTGTCGAAAATGATCAGGCGCACTTTTACCCGCAAAGGTACGGCGTAAGTTACACCGCGCAATACGCATTCTTTGACATCAAATGCCGGTTCGCCCAGGCGATAACCGACGTACTCCAGCGCAGCATTGCCGGAGTAGCTGATGATCGGGAAAACGGATTTGAAGGCCGCATGCAGGCCCACGTCGCGGAACTGATCTTTAGTCGCTCCCGCTTGCAAGAATTCACGATACGAATCCAGCTGGATGGCCAGGAGGTACGGCACATCCATGACGTCCGGCAACTTGCTAAAGTCCTTGCGGATACGTTTTTTCTCAGTATATGAGTAAGCCATCAGCGTTCCCCAGCTTGGTCACCTGCTTGTTTGGCCTCCCCCGACGGGAGCGACCAGAAAATCGTGCAAACCCCATGGTTTGCGCCACCGCATCGGGTGGTTAAAGCTCGCTATCAGCGCCAACCCAGTCGGCCGCCAATAACGGAAAAAGGCCGGTGGCAAGAGCCACCAGCCATCAGCCTGTCGCTTAACGCTCGGGCTGGAGACGCAAAGTCGATGCTTACTTCAGCTCGACTTTAGCGCCTGCTTCTTCCAGAGCGGCCTTGGCTTTGTCAGCTGCGTCTTTGGCAACAGCTTCCAGAACCATGGCAGGAGCGCCGTCAACTACAGCCTTGGCTTCTTTCAGGCCCAGACCGGTCAGTTCACGTACTGCCTTGATCACGTTTACTTTCTTGTCGCCAGCTTCGGTCAGCATGACGTTGAACTCGGTTTGCTCTTCAACAACGGCAGCAGCAACAGCTGGACCAGCCGAAGCAGCAGCAGCGGAAACGCCGAATTTTTCTTCGAAAGCTTTGATCAGCTCAACAACCTGCAGAACCGACATTTCAGCTACGGCGTTGAGGATATCGTCTTGAGAGATAGACATTGCTGTATTTCCTGAATTGGGGGACGGCCTACGCGGCCATCGAAATAAACAAAAATACGCGAGAGAGTTTGCTCAGCCTTAGGCTGCGGCAGCTTCTTTTTGCTCGCGAACTGCAGCCAGGGTACGAGCCAGCTTGCTGGTAGCGCCTTGAATCACGCTCATCAGCTGCGAAATGGCTTCGTCGCGGGTCGGCAGTGTTGCCAGTACGTCGATTTGGTTAGCTGCGAGGAACTTGCCCTCGAACGCAGCTGCCTTGATCTCGAACTTGTCCTGACTCTTGGCGAACTCTTTGAACAAACGGGCAGCAGCGCCTGGGTGCTCTTTGGAGAATGCGATAAGAGTCGGGCCGGTGAACACGTCGTTGAGGACACTGTATTCAGTGTCGGCAACAGCGCGCTTGAGCAGGGTGTTACGTACGACACGTACGTAAACGCCAGCTTCACGAGCCTCTTTACGGAGTCCGGTCATTGCGCCTACTGTTACGCCACGGGCATCAGCCACGACAGCGGACAGAGCGACTTTGGCAGCCTCGTTGACTTCAGCGACGATGGCCTTCTTGTCTTCGAGTTTAATTGCCACGGGTTTAACTCCTGCTTGTTACCGTTTCATCCGGTCGAAACCGAATGTCGTTTTGGTGTCTGATTCGGTAAGGAACCGGGAGCACCATCTGCGTAGGCTTGTGGTTTAAGACTTTCGTCGCCTACGGTCTTGGACAGCCCCCGCCAGGCAGGGACCCCAATTTATTGATTGGCGCAGTGACTGCGCCAATCCGAGCTTTACGCGTCGAGCGAGCTCTGATCGATGACCAGACCTGGACCCATAGTGGTGCTCAGGGTGACACGCTTGACGTAGATACCTTTCGAAGAAGCTGGCTTGATACGCTTCAGGTCAGCGATCAGGGCTTCAACGTTTTCCTTCAGCTTGACGGCGTCGAAGCCAATCTTGCCGACGGAAGTATGGATGATGCCGTTCTTGTCGGTGCGGTAACGAACCTGACCAGCCTTGGCATTTTTGACCGCGCTGGCTACGTCCGGGGTTACGGTGCCGACTTTAGGGTTAGGCATCAGGCCACGTGGACCGAGGATCTGACCCAGCTGACCTACAACGCGCATGGCATCCGGGGATGCGATAACCACGTCGTAGTTCAGGTCGCCGCCTTTCATTTCAGCAGCCAGGTCGTCCATACCAACGCGATCGGCACCAGCAGCCAGAGCAGCTTCAGCTGCCGGGCCTTGGGTGAAGACAGCTACACGAACGGTCTTGCCAGTGCCGTGAGGCAGCACGGTAGCGCTACGAACGACCTGGTCGGATTTACGAGGGTCAACGCCCAGGTTCACAGCAATGTCGAACGACTCGCTGAACTTGACAGTCGACAGCTCAGCCAGCAGAGCGGCGGCGTCTACAAAGTTGTAGGCCTTGCCTGCTTCGATTTTGCCGGCGATAGCCTTTTGACGCTTGGTCAGCTTAGCCATTACACACCCTCCACGTTAAGGCCCATGCTACGAGCAGAACCGGCGATAGTACGCACGGCTGCATCCATATCAGCTGCAGTCAAATCCGCGTTTTTGGTTTTCGCGATTTCTTCCAGCTGCGCACGGGTAACGGTGCCAACCTTAACGGTGTTTGGACGAGCGGAACCGCTGGTCAAACCTGCAGCCTTCTTCAGCAGAACCGAAGCAGGGGTGCTTTTTGTTTCGAAAGTGAAGCTACGGTCGCTGTAGACAGTGATGATCACTGGAGTCGGCAGGCCTGGCTCAAGACCCTGGGTACGGGCGTTGAAAGCTTTGCAGAATTCCATGATGTTCACACCGTGCTGACCCAAAGCAGGACCAACGGGTGGGCTTGGGTTAGCCTGAGCGGCCTTCACTTGCAGCTTGATGTAAGCGGTAATCTTCTTGGCCATGAGGCACTCCAATTACGGGTTCGAACGCCTCGAAAGGCTCCCCGGTTACTTGCGCGTTTATCCCAGTGACGACAAAACCCCACAGCCTAGGGCTGCGGGGTTGGGATGCCTGCCCAATCAGACCTTTTCGACCTGACTGAACTCCAGCTCTACCGGAGTAGAGCGACCGAAAATGAGCACTGCCACTTGGATCCGGCTCTTTTCGTAGTTAACTTCTTCAACCGTGCCGTTGAAATCAGCGAATGGACCGTCGGTAACACGTACAACCTCACCCGGCTCAAACAGCGTCTTCGGCTTCGGCTTGTCGCTACCATCAGCAACACGACGCAGAATCGCTTCCGCCTCTTTATCCGTAATTGGCGCAGGCTTGTCGGCGGTACCGCCAATAAAGCCCATCACCCGAGGGGTATCCTTGACCAAGTGCCAAGTCCCTTCGTTCATGTCCATCTGTACCAGCACATAGCCTGGAAAGAACTTGCGCTCGCTTTTGCGCTTCTGGCCGTTGCGCATCTCAACCACTTCTTCAGTGGGGACCAGAATCTCGCCAAAGCCATCTTCCATGCCTGCCAGCTTTACGCGCTCAATCAGCGAGCGCATGACATGCTTCTCGTAACCCGAGTAAGCATGCACAACGTACCAACGCTTAGCCACGGGACACCCTTAGCCAACAATCAAGGAAACAAGCCAGCCGAGCAGGGAATCAAGCCCCCACAGCAGCAACGCCATTACCAGAACAACAGCCACAACGATCAACGTGGTCTGCGTGGTTTCTTGGCGAGTCGGCCATACGACTTTACGAATCTCAGTGCGGGCTTCCTTAGCGAGTACAAAGAAAGACTTACCCTTGGCCGTCTGCAAGCCTACAAAGGCAGCAACGGCAGCAATGGCGAGCAATGCAAGTACGCGGTACAGGATCGGCGAAGCAGAGTAATACTGATTGCCAACAACGCCAACAACCACCAAAGCGACTACCACTAGCCACTTGAGCAGATCGAAGCGAGAGCCTTGAGCTTCAGCTTTAGGAGTCATCTGTGAAGATCCTGTGAAAAGAAAGCCAGACACACTGAGTGAATCTGGCAGGTCAGGAGGGAATCGAACCCCCAACCTACGGTTTTGGAGACCGTCGCTCTGCCAATTGAGCTACTGACCTAAAACAAAATCAGGCCGACCATTATGCCGGCCCGAAAAAGACATTACAACTGT
>NZ_JBKGGX010000045.1:0-24195 GCF_052041925.1 Pseudomonas sp. SMN5 | reverse complement strand
CCCGCTCCCACAAGGGATCTGTGTTCAGGCTTAGACCGCCACCGCCCGCTGTTCACTACGACGCAACGCCCGGGTCTTGTTCAGGGTATCGGCGCAGGTCTTCGCCGCTTCCTGGCCCTTGTGCACGAAATGGTCGAAAAAGAACTTCTGATGTTCTTCCCCGGCATGGAAGTGATGCGGTGTGAGGACCACCGAGAACACTGGCACTTCGGTTTCCAGCTGGACCTGCATCAGGCCGCTGATCACCGATTGGGCGACGAACTCGTGGCGATAGATACCACCATCCACCACCAGGCCGGCGGCGACAATGCCGGCGTAGCGGCCCGACTTGGCCAACAACTTGGCGTGCAACGGGATTTCGAAGGCACCACCGACTTCAAAGAAGTCGATATCGCTTTCCTGATACCCCTGGCTGATCATTTCAGCGACGAAGCCTTTACGGCTCTGGTCGACGATTTCCTTGTGCCAGCAGGCCTGGATGAACGCGACGCGCTCGCCCGAGTGTTTGGTTTTGCTATCGATTGCAGTGGGTTGCATGTTCTGGTTCCTGTTTGTGTGAAAAACAGGGCGTCATGAATCGAAGGGGATCTAAGGGTACGCCGCGTACAACAGTCGCAGTCGGCCCTTGGGTGTCAATCCCGTTCTCTCTTCATCCGGACTATGACCGTCGGCCCCGGAATCACACCGGGTCTGCTGACCTTATCGTTACACCGCAGAAGCCGTGTACCGCCAAGCGCTCGCGGGCTATGCACCTTGCGTGCAATTACCGCCGGTGGGGAATTGCACCCCGCCCTGAGAACGTGTTTGCCGCCACGGTTTGTGACGGCGAACGATTTTTAACACATAACCTTTGTGGGAGCGAGCTTGCTCGCGATAGCGGTGGGGCAGTCAACATCAACACTGCCTGGCACGACGTCCTGTGGCGAGGGAGCTTGCTCCCGCTGGACTGCGAAGCAGGCCCAATTGCTGGCGGCTGCTTCGCACTGGAGCGCCAGCCCGGCCGAGCGGGAGCAAGCTCCCTCGCCACGGAATTTCCTGTGCTCAGCCTTGATTATTTCCCGCCATGCCCGCAGTAATTGCCCTTCGAAAGGGAATTTCCCCCACTAGAACCCGAGGCCAGATTCATGAGTGTTATCGATCTTCGCAGCGACACGGTCACCCAACCATCCGCCGGTATGCTCGATGCCATGGCCAGCGCGCCGACCGGCGACGATGTGTATGGCGAAGACCCGACCGTCAATCGCCTCGAGGCTGAGCTCGCCGAGCGCCTGGGGTTCACGGCGGCGCTGTTCGTGCCCAGCGGGACCATGAGCAACCTGTTGGGGTTGATGGCTCACTGCGAGCGCGGCGATGAATACATCGTCGGTCAGCAGGCCCACACCTATAAATACGAAGGGGGCGGGGCGGCGGTGCTCGGTTCGATCCAGCCCCAGCCCCTTGAAGTGCAAGCGGACGGCTCGCTGGACCTGGCGCAGGTCGCCGCCGCCATCAAGCCCAATGACTTCCACTTCGCCCGTACGCGCCTGCTGGCCTTGGAAAACACCATGCAGGGCAAAGTCCTGCCACTGGACTACCTGGTCCGGGCCCGAGCGTTCACCCGCGAGCACGGCCTGGCCCTGCACCTGGACGGGGCGCGCCTGTACAACGCGGCGGTCAAGCTCAACGTGGATGCCCGGGAGATCACCCGGCATTTCGATTCGGTCTCGGTGTGCCTGTCCAAAGGCCTTGGCGCCCCGGTGGGCTCGGTGCTCTGCGGCAGCGTGGAGCTGATCGCCAAGGCCCGGCGGTTGCGCAAGATGGTCGGTGGCGGGATGCGCCAGGCCGGGATTCTCGCGGCGGCGGGGTTGTATGCCCTGGAACATCAGGTCCAACGCCTGGCCGATGACCACGCCAATGCCCAGCGCCTCGCCGAAGGCCTGCGGGCGGCGGGTTACGAAGTCGAGCCGGTGCAGACCAACATGGTTTACGTACAGATGGGCGAGCGGGCCGAGGCGATCAAGACCTTTGCCGCTGAGCGGGGGATCAGGCTCAGCGCTGCGCCGCGCCTGCGGATGGTGACTCATATGGACGTCGGCAGTGCGCAAATCGACCAGGTGATCGACACTTTCGTCGAATTTTCCCGCGCCTGAGCCGTCAAGCGGGCCAATTGACCGTTTCTATCGCATAAACACGCTGTACCCCAGGCGAAGGGCCGATATAATGCGGCCCTTTGCCGTTGCTTCGTCTGTCGACGTTTTGCACAGGCCTTTGGCCGCAGCCTCCGTGGAAGAACCTAATGAAAAGCGCAGAAATCCGTGAAGCCTTCCTTCGCTTCTTCGAAGAGCAAGGTCACACCCGAGTAGCCTCCAGCTCTTTGATCCCGGGCAACGACCCGACCCTGCTGTTCACCAACGCGGGGATGAACCAGTTCAAGGACTGCTTCCTGGGCCAGGAAAAACGTGCCTATACCCGTGCGGTGAGCAGCCAGAAATGCGTGCGTGCCGGCGGCAAGCACAACGACCTGGAAAACGTCGGCTATACCGCCCGTCACCACACTTTCTTCGAAATGCTGGGTAACTTCAGTTTCGGCGACTATTTCAAGCGCGACGCCATCACCTTCGCCTGGACCTTCCTGACTTCCGACAAGTGGCTGAACCTGCCCAAGGAGAAGCTGTGGGTCACGGTCTACGCCAGCGATGACGAAGCCTATGACATCTGGACCAAGGAAGTCGGTGTCCCGGCCGAGCGCATGGTGCGTATCGGCGACAACAAAGGCGCGCCTTACGCCTCCGACAACTTCTGGACCATGGGCGACACCGGCCCGTGCGGCCCATGCACCGAGATTTTCTACGATCACGGCGCCGACATCTGGGGCGGCCCACCCGGCTCGCCGGAAGAGGACGGTGACCGCTACATCGAGATCTGGAACAACGTGTTCATGCAGTTCAACCGCACCGCCGACGGCGTGTTGCATCCGCTGCCGGCGCCGTCGGTGGATACCGGCATGGGCCTGGAGCGGATCAGTGCGGTGCTGCAGCACGTGCATTCCAACTACGAGATCGATCTGTTCCAGAGCCTGCTGAGTGCGTCGGCCAAGGCCATCGGTTGCACCAACGACAACCAGGCCTCGCTCAAAGTGGTCGCCGACCACATCCGTTCCTGCGGTTTCCTGATTGCCGACGGCGTGCTGCCGTCCAACGAAGGCCGTGGCTATGTGCTGCGCCGGATCATCCGTCGTGCCTGCCGTCACGGCAACAAGCTGGGCGCCAAGGGCAGCTTCTTCTATCAGATCGTCGCGGCCCTGGTGGCCGAGATGGGCGACGCCTTCCCGGAGCTCAAGTCCCAGCAGGCGCACATCGAGCGCGTGCTCAAGGCCGAGGAAGAGCAGTTCGCCAAGACCCTGGAACAAGGCCTGAAGATCCTCGAGCAGGACCTGGCCGAGCTCAAGGGCAACGTGGTCCCGGGCGACGTGGTTTTCAAACTGTACGACACCTATGGCTTCCCGATGGACCTGACCGGCGACATCGCCCGCGAGCGCAACCTGACCCTCGATGAGGAAGGTTTCGAGCGCGAGATGGAAGCCCAGCGGGTGCGTGCGCGTTCCGCCAGTTCCTTCGGCATGGACTACAACAGCCTGGTCAAGGTCGACGTGGCCACCGAATTCACCGGTTATGCCGGCACCACCGGTTCGGCCAAGATCGTAGCCATCTACAAGGACGGGCAATCGGTCGACATCCTGAGCGAAGGCCAGGAAGGCGTGATCGTGCTCGACAAGACGCCGTTCTACGCCGAGTCCGGCGGCCAGATCGGCGACAGCGGCTACTTGCAGGCCGGCAGTTCGCGCTTCGATGTGCGCGACACCACCAAGACCGGCGGCGCGTTCCTGCACCACGGTGTGCTGGCCTCGGGCAGTCTGATGGTCGCGGCCCCGGTGGCGGCCCATGTCGATGCCGAGGTGCGTCATGCCACCTCGCTGAATCACTCGGCCACTCACCTGTTGCACGCGGCGTTGCGCAAGGTACTGGGCGAGCACGTCCAGCAGAAAGGCTCGCTGGTGGACAGCCAGCGCTTGCGCTTTGACTTCAGCCACTTCGAAGCCATCAAGCCCGAGCAGCTCAAGGCGCTGGAAGACATCGTCAACGCCGAGATCCGCAAGAACTCCCCGGTCGAGACCGAGGAAACCGACATCGAGACCGCCAAGCAGAAGGGCGCGATGGCCTTGTTCGGCGAGAAGTACGGCGACAGCGTGCGCGTGCTGAGCATGGGCGATTTCTCGGTGGAGCTGTGCGGCGGCATCCACGCCAACCGTACCGGTGACATCGGCCTGCTGAAGATCGTCAGCGAAGGTGGCGTCGCGGCCGGCGTGCGTCGGATCGAAGCGGTTACCGGCGCCGTGGCCCTGGCGTACCTCAACGCCGCCGAAGAACAACTCAAGGAAGCGGCGAGCCTGATCAAGGGCAGCCGCGACAATCTGATCGACAAGCTGTCGGCTGTGCTGGAACGCAATCGCCTGCTGGAAAAACAGCTTGAGCAGCTGCAAGCCAAGGCTGCCAGCGCCGCTGGCGACGATCTCTCGGCCCAGGCCGTGGACGTCAAGGGCGTGAAGGTCCTGGCGGCGCGCCTGGATGGCCAGGATGGCAAGGCGTTGCTGGCGCTGGTCGATCAACTGAAAAACAAACTCGGCCGCGCAGTGATCCTGCTCGGCGGTGTCCATGAGGAAAAGGTCGTTCTCGTCGCAGGCGTGACCAAAGACCTGACTGGCCAACTCAAAGCCGGTGATTTGATGAAGCAGGCCGCTGCGGCAGTGGGCGGTAAGGGCGGTGGTCGTCCGGACATGGCGCAGGGCGGCGGTACCGACGCCGGCGCACTGGACGCGGCACTGGCTCAGACCGTGGCATTTGTAGAGCAGGGTATTTAAGGCAGCGTCCCGGGTTCGCAGTCTAGTGGCGGGCCCGGTCGCTGTTGTGATTATTGGGCGCCCTTCATGGGCAGAGGCGGCTTTGAAATGGCTTTGATCGTACAGAAATTTGGCGGCACTTCGGTCGGCACTGTCGAACGAATCGAACAGGTCGCCGACAAGGTTAAGAAATTCCGTGATGCGGGCGATGACCTGGTGGTTGTGCTGTCGGCAATGAGCGGCGAGACCAACCGTCTGATCGATCTGGCCAAGCAAATCAGCGGCGAACAGCAACCGGTTCCGCGCGAGCTGGACGTGATCGTTTCCACTGGTGAGCAGGTGACCATCGCCTTGCTGGCCATGGCGCTGATCAAGCGTGGCGTGCCGGCGGTGTCCTACACCGGCAATCAGGTTCGTATCCTGACGGACAGCGCGCACAACAAAGCGCGTATCCTGCAGATCGACGATCAGAAAATCCGCGGTGACCTGAAGGCCGGTCGCGTCGTGGTCGTGGCCGGTTTCCAGGGCGTGGACGAGCACGGCAACATCACCACCCTCGGCCGTGGCGGTTCCGACACGACGGGTGTGGCACTGGCGGCGGCGCTGAAGGCAGACGAATGCCAGATCTACACCGATGTGGACGGCGTCTACACCACCGACCCACGGGTGGTGCCCGTGGCCCAGCGCCTGGACAAGATCACCTTCGAAGAGATGCTGGAAATGGCCAGCCTCGGCTCTAAGGTGCTGCAGATCCGGGCGGTGGAATTTGCCGGCAAGTACAACGTTCCGCTGCGCGTCCTGCACAGCTTCAAAGAGGGTCCGGGCACCCTCATTACTATTGATGAAGAGGAATCCATGGAACAGCCGATCATTTCCGGCATCGCTTTCAACCGCGATGAAGCCAAGCTGACCATCCGTGGCGTGCCAGACACTCCCGGCGTGGCGTTCAAGATTCTCGGCCCGATCAGCGCCGCGAACATCGAAGTCGACATGATCGTGCAGAACGTTTCGCACGATAACACCACCGACTTCACCTTCACCGTACACCGCAACGACTACCAGTCGGCCGAAGCGATCCTGAAAAAGACCGCAGGCGAAATCGGTGCCCGGGAAGTCGTCGGCGATACCAAGATCGCCAAGGTCTCGATCGTCGGTGTCGGCATGCGCTCCCACGCAGGCGTGGCCAGCCGTATGTTCGAATCCCTGGCCAAGGAAAGCATCAACATCCAGATGATCTCGACCTCGGAAATCAAGGTTTCCGTGGTGATCGAAGAGAAGTACCTGGAACTGGCCGTGCGCGCCCTGCACACGGCCTTCGAACTTGACGCCGCTGCCCGACAGGGCGAGTAAGCGTTGTCCTGAGGGCGCGGCTGGACCGCGCCCTTTGTTTTTTTGAATGGCGCGTCCCAAAACTGTTCTTTTGCCCGCGCTGGTCAATACTTAGGCGTGTGGGCTTCGGCCGTTTCGGTTGTTGGCCCAACCCCCATTTTTTGCAGACTGTTGTCCCTGAACTGAATTGCGTGAGGAGAAAGGTATGCTGATTCTGACTCGTCGGTGCGCGGAAAGCCTGATTATTGGCGACGGCGAAATCACCGTGACCGTGCTCGGCGTCAAAGGAAACCAGGTGCGTATCGGCGTCAACGCCCCGAAAGAGGTTGCGGTACACCGTGAGGAAATCTACCTGCGGATCAAGAAAGAGAAGGACGACGAACCAAGCCATTAATTTTTATCGATTTTTATGTTTGCAAACGGGGATGAAGGTGGTTAATATACGCCCCGTGTTGCGGAGAGCTGGCCGAGTGGCCGAAGGCGCTCCCCTGCTAAGGGAGTACACCTCAAAAGGGTGTCGGGGGTTCGAATCCCCCGTTCTCCGCCATTATTCGTTTAGTGCGTCAAAGCCTGGCTTGTTCGGTAAGTGATTGAAATTACTGAAAAAAAGCGCTTTACAAAAGGAATTGACGACCTATAATGCGCGGCAACAAATGCACTCGTAGCTCAGCTGGATAGAGTACTCGGCTACGAACCGAGCGGTCACAGGTTCGAATCCTGTCGAGTGCACCATTTAAGAGTTGTTTGCAGTAATGTAAATGACTTGGCTTCAACCAGTTGTGATCTGGTATAAAACCACAACCTGCACTCGTAGCTCAGCTGGATAGAGTACTCGGCTACGAACCGAGCGGTCACAGGTTCGAATCCTGTCGAGTGCACCATATACCAAAAAGCCCGCGTTTTACGCGGGCTTTTTGCTGTCTAGGGTTTGCCTTTTACACACCCTCTCTCATCGAACACGACTTCTGCGCTGCGACCTTTCTTCGCCTTGTAGGAATAGCGCGTACTCGAATTCTTCACTTTGATCGAATCCGGCTTGCCCAAGGCGCTCTCTACGTCTTGCTGAGTCATGCCGGGCATGATCCGCCGGTCGAGGATGGCGTCGCGGCGTTGCCTGGGGTCGAGAAGGTTGCCGCAGCGATCCTGGAACTGGCCGACGATGGTCGGTTCCTTGCGTCTGGTTTCAATGGCTGATGTTTGTCGCCACTCTGCTTCGGGCAGTAGCGGGCCGACGGTCGGTCCGGTGCTGGCAATACTGCCGGGGCTGTAGGGATGGATCTGTTGCAGCGACAGGTTTTCTCCTGGTTCGCAGCTCAGGGTCGTGAATGTCACGTGCCCGGCCATATTTTCGCAACGGTGCACGGTTTGCCCACTGGCCCATAGAGGCAGGCAAAGCAGGTTGGCCAGCAGAAACAGGTGGCGGTTGGCAGGCATTCTGGCGTCCTCCTTGACGCTGAAAATCAAAAGCCTAGCCGCTGCTTCTGCGGTGGGTGGTGTGTTTTCTTTTCAGGATAAGTCGTCGTATGGAGACAGGTTCAGCCTATGTTCAGCTTTGTCTCGCAAGCGCTTGTTCTTGCCACTATTTTTTAACGTGTAAACGCGTCAAGCGGTGTATGATTGCGCCCGTCAGCCCCGCCGGGGCTTTGGAATACTTCCATGGACTTACCCAGTAGTTACTCAATATTTAGTTTTGCCAATCAAGAATTGACTGATTGATCTTCCGGCGTGCTCCACTGCTGGGAGTGGAGTTCGCCTATGACCCAAGTTGAAGTAAAGAAAACACAGGAAAGCCTTCAGGATCGTCTGGCTCAGGTCGTCGAGCTGCTGCATCGCCAGCGGGTCGTCGAAGACCTGACGCATCGCCAGGAAGGTCCGCATCACGACCGGGTCGAGAACCTGGTCCACCGGCAGAATCTCGTCGAGTTGCAGCGCAAGCTCGATGACCTGCACTCCGCCGACGTCGCCTACATCCTTGAAGCCTTGCCACTGGAAGAGCGTCTGACGGTCTGGCAGTTGGTCAAGGCCGATCGCGACGGTGACATCCTGCTCGAAGTGTCCGACTCGGTTCGGGAAACCCTGATCGCCGACATGGATGACCACGAGTTGCTGGCGGCGGCCAAGGAAATGGACGCTGACGAGCTCGCCGACCTGGCGCCTGAGCTGCCGCGGGACGTTGTCCATGAATTGATGGAAGCCCTCGACGGCCAGCAGCGTGAGCGCGTGCGCTCGGCATTGTCCTATGACGAGGAGCAGGTCGGCGCACTGATGGACTTCGAGATGGTGACGATCCGCGAGGACGTCAGCCTTGAAGTGGTCCTGCGTTACCTGCGTCGCCTGAAGGAATTGCCAGGGCATACCGACAAGCTGTTCGTCGTCGACTACGACGGCGTGCTGAAGGGTGTGTTGCCGATCAAGCGTTTGCTCGTCAACGACCCGGAAAAACAGGTGGCGGAGGTCATGGCCAGCGATCCGGTGAGCTTTCACCCGGATGAAGACGCTTACGACGCGGCCCAGGCATTCGAGCGTTATGACCTGATTTCGGCGCCGGTGGTCGACAAGAACGGCAAACTGATTGGCCGTCTGACCATCGATGAAATGGTCGACCTGATTCGTGAGGAAAGCGAAAGCGAAGTCCTCAATATGGCGGGTCTGCGCGAGGAAGAAGATATCTTCGCCTCGGTCTGGAAATCCCTGCGTAACCGTTGGGCCTGGCTGGCGATCAATCTGATCACGGCGTTTGTCGCGTCCCGGGTCATCGGGCTGTTCGAGGGTTCCATCGAGAAACTGGTGGCGCTTGCGGCGCTGATGCCGATCGTGGCCGGCATTGGCGGTAATTCGGGCAACCAGACCATCACCATGATTGTCCGGGCCATGGCGCTGGACCAGGTCAGCACCGGCAATACCTCGCGCTTGATGCGCAAGGAGCTGGCCGTCGCGCTGATCAATGGCGTGATCTGGGGGGGCGTGATTGGTGTGGTGGCTTATCTGCTTTATGGCAGCTGGTCGTTGGGTGTGGTGATGACTGCCGCGATGACCCTCAACTTGCTGCTCGCGGCTTTGATGGGGGTTTTGATTCCCATGACCCTGGCGCGCATGGGGCGCGACCCGGCCATGGGCGCCAGCGTAATGATCACCGCCATGACGGACAGCGGGGGGTTCTTTATTTTCCTCGGATTGGCGACGGTTTTCCTGCTCTAAAGCTAGCCTGATTAATCGTGGCGAGGGAGCTTGCTCCCGCTGGGCTGCGTAGCGGCCCCAATTTTTGTGGGTGCTACGCACTCAAGCGGAAGCAAGCTCCCTTGCCACGGTCCATTCGAAAAATCCCAATCGAGCCCGAACTCCAGACAAAAAAAAGCCAGCGCAAGGCTGGCTTTCTATAGCTTGGGTGCGATCAGGATGCTTCAGCGTTCTGCTCTGCATCATGAGCGATCAGCGAAACGAGGGCGTTCTGCTGACGATGAGACAGTTGTCGGAAACGTTGAAGCAGTTCGCGTTCATGCAATGACAGCTCCGGGCTGTCCAGACGCATGCTCAACTCTTCACCCAACGCGCCTTCCTGAATGAGACTTTGCTCGAGGCGCGCGATGATTTCGGAGTTCATGCTGCGATGATGATTGCGAGCCACCTCGGCAATGCGTTCCCGCATTCCGTCTGGCAGACGTACGACGAACTTGTCAGCCGTACGGCTGGAATAAATTGCCTGTTTCAATGGGCGCATATATTTAACCGGTTAGTTCAGGGGAGCGGTTCTCGGGATTGGCCGCAGGATGTCGATAGGACAAGCGTCGCAGCCAAATGTTCAACCTGAATTGTTAAGAGGCCCGCATCATGCCTCAAAATTGCCAGATCATTGGCGCCAATTCTGTGACAAATTCTGATCGGCGTAAAGGCGTTATGCCAGTACCCTTCGTCAAAAAATGCGGACTGGTTGGAAAAATCAACAGGTCAGGATGTGTGACCGCCGTATCGTGTCGTTGTGCCATACCGTCTGGCGGATAACCGACCGAGCACAAAAAACGCACTGTCCTTGTCTGTATAGGATAGTGGCAAATGGCCGATTTACTACGCGGGTTCGCGAAAGACAGATGAGCGGTGACCCGCCTCCGGACCACCGGCACCTGGGAGGACGGTAAGCGGTACCATTTGCCTACACTTTAAAAACAGGGACAACATGACAAACGCAGGGCGGGTCGTTAACATGCACGCCGTCCCGCACACCGCGTATCTCGCGGTCGACTCGTGTCTCAGTAGCTCAATTGGATAGAGCATCCCCCTCCTAAGGGGAAGGTTGGCAGTTCGAACCTGCCCTGGGACACCATATAAACAGCCTGTGAATCAGTCTCTCCTGGGTGCCTGGCATCCAACCTCTCCCTACAGCTTCCACTCCTCAACTGTGACCAACTGCCCATTTTCACGAACTCGTCCATCAGCGGTTCGGGCGGCGGGAAACTTTTTTTTCACTTTGCTATCAGACCGTCTCGGTACGTCGTAGGACCTTTCCTTCGCTGATGGCGGACGCGTACCTCTTTATCTTGTGTCATCGGGCGTGCCGTCTCAGGCGTGTCCTGACGCACCGTGTCTTTGATCAGCGCCACAAGGATGTGACATGCACCCAGCCGCACCCGGCCGAGCGCGAAATCCGGGAATTGCCCGTCGCTCTGTTGACCGAACTCGCCCATCCGCACGAAACGCCAGGTACCTCACGCTGCTGTTGCTGGCCGCCTGGACAGTGGGTGCGGGAAGCGCCGCGCAAGCGGCCGGGCCTGAAGAAGAGCTGCTGCGCCAACGTGAGCGCGAGCGGGTGCTGCGGGAGCAGTTGGAGTCCCGGCCGGATGTGCGCCTGCAAGCTGCGCCGGTCGCCGAAGGTGCTGATCGTCTACCCGCCAAGGAAAGCCCTTGCTTTGCCATCAACGACATTCGCTTGATCGGTGAGGCGTCGGAAAAATTCCAGTGGGCCTTGCGCGCCGCCAACCCCGAACATGATCCCGCCATGGGCCGTTGCCTGGGCGGCGGTGGGATAAACCTGACGATGAAGCGTATGCAGAATGCGATCATCGAAGCGGGCTACGTCACGACCCGCGTACTTGCCGAAGCCCAGGATCTGAACAGCGGGGTGCTGGTACTGACTCTGGTGCCGGGGCGGATCCGCGAGATTCGTTTCGAGGAGGGCACCACTTCCCGGGCCAATGCCTGGAACGCGATGCCTGCCAAGCCTGGCGATCTGCTGAACCTACGCGACATCGAGCAGGCGCTGGAAAACTTCAAGCGGGTGCCGACCGCCGAAGCCGATATCCAGATCGCGCCTGCCCGCGCCAGCGACGCCAGGCCTGGTGAAAGTGACGTGGTGATCGCCTGGAGCCAGCGCTTTCCAGCCCGCGTAAGCCTGTCGGTCGACAACTCGGGCAGCAAGACCACCGGTAAGTACCAAGGCAACGTATCGCTGTCCCTGGACAACCTGCTGTCCCTCAACGACTTGTTCTACGCCAGCCTCAACCATGACCTGGGCGGTGGCGAGTCTGGTCATCGGGGATCCGACGGCAGCACCCTGCATTACTCGTTGCCGTTTGGCTATTGGCAGTTGGCTTTTACCACCAGCGAGTACAACTACGAGCAGTCCGTCGCGGGCGCCAACCAGACCTATCAATACCGGGGCGAGAGTCGCAACAACGAGTTGCGCCTCTCGCGCCTGCTCTACCGTGATGCCGTACGCAAGACCAGCGCCTGGGGCGGTCTCTGGACGCGCTCGTCAGAGAATTTCATCGACGACACCGAGATTGGCAACCAGAAACGGCGCATGGCCGGCTGGCAGTTGGGGTTGAACCATCGTGAGTTCATCGGCGCCTCGATTCTTGACCTGGGCGCCGCCTATCGTCGCGGCACCGGCGCCCATGACTCGCTCAGGGCCCCGGAAGAGGATTTCGACGCCGGCACTTCCCGTTCGCAAATCATCACCGCCGACGCTCAGTTGCAGGTGCCGTTCGTGCTCGGTGACCAACGCCTGCGCTACATCGGTGGCTGGCGTGCGCAATGGAACCGAACGCCGCTCGTGCCCCAGGATCGCTTCTCCATTGGCGGGCGCTACAGCGTGCGCGGGTTCGACGGGGAAAACATTCTGTCCGCCGACCGCGGCTGGACGTTGCGCAATGAAGTCGGCCTGTCCTTGGGGCAGAGTGGCCAGGAACTCTACACCGGCATCGACTATGGCGAAGTCAGCGGCCAGGCCAGTGAGTTCCTGATCGGCAAGCGCCTAGCGGGGGCCGTGGTGGGTATCCGCGGTGGATACAAAGGCCTGTCCTATGACTGGTCGCTGGGCACGCCGCTGAAGAAGCCTGACGGTTTCGAGACGGCCAACGTGACCAGTGCCTTCACCGTCATCTGGTCCTTTTGAGGTGATCCCATGCAGTTCGACACACTCGACATCATTGCTCCGGGCCTGATCGACGAACCGTGGAACGAAGCCGCGGTGTTCGGCTCCGCCACCTGGTTGTGGATGCATTCCAAGGCGCATCGCGATGCTCCGTTGCACACGCTGCCGACGCTGCTCTTGCCCGCAATCAAGCATCGTCAATTCGTGCTCGCCAGTGAACAGGGAAAACCGGTGTTCTACCTTTCCTGGCTCAATCTCGACGAGGCCGCCGAGCACCGCTACCTGAGCCAATCGCCGCTGACGCTGACAGAAACCGATTGGAACAGCGGCGAGCGCCTCTGGCTCAACGACTGGATCGCGCCCTTCGGCCACACCGCTGCAATGACCCGCTTGCTGCATCGGCAATTGTTTGCCAATCGGTGTGGACGCGCGCTGTATCACCGAGGCGAGGAGCGTGGCCTGCGGGTCAAGACATTCCAAGGGATCGGGGTCATCCCCGAGCAGGCCAAGGCCTGGTTTGCCGCGCATCCGCTGGTAATCGCACCGTAACCCCAACCTCAGTACGTGCGGGCTGGAACCGCAAATGGAATTGCCATGAACAAGCACCTTTACCGAATCGTGTTCAACAAGGCCCGCGGACTGCTGATGGTCGTGGCCGAGAACGTCACCCGCCAGGTCAAGGCCCCCGGGACCCGTTCCGGTCCGTTGGCGAGCGCCACGTCTTGCACAGTGACGCTTGGGGCATTGCGCTTTGCCTTGATGACGGCGATCGGGCTAGTGTCGTTAAGCGCAGTGCCTGTCTGGGCCGGTACGATTGTCGCCGATCCCGGTGCGCCGGCCGGTCAGCGGCCGATGGTGATCGACAGCGCCAACGGCACGCCGCAGGTGAACATCCAGGCGCCCAGTGCCGCGGGGGTTTCGCGCAACACCTACAACCAGTTCGACGTCGACAGCCGTGGTGTGATCCTCAACAACGCCGCAGCCAATAGCCAGACCAGGCTGGGCGGCTGGATCGAAGGCAACCCGATGCTGGGTAATGGCAGCGCCCGGGTCATTCTCAATGAGGTCAACGCTGCCAACCCCAGCCAATTGCGCGGTTATGTCGAGGTCGCCGGCCAGCGCGCCGAAGTGGTCATCGCCAACCCGTCGGGCATCACCTGTAACGGCTGTGGTTTCATCAACGCAGATCGAGCGACCCTCAGTACGGGCCGGGCGCAGTTGGAGAACGGGCGCATCACGGGTTACACCGTGCAGGGCGGGACGATCAATATCGAAGGCAAGGGCCTAGATGCCCGGGAGACCGACTACACCGATCTGATTGCCCGCAGCGTGCAGGTCAATGCCGGGGTCTGGGCCAACGACCTGAAAGTCACAGCCGGACGCAACCAGGTCAATGCGGATAACACCCAGGCTACGCCGCTGGCGGCGGGCGACGGGGAAAAACCGAGCGTGGCCATCGATGTCGCCAGACTCGGCGGCATGTACGCCGGCAAGATCATGCTGGTGGGCACCGAATCCGGTGTCGGCGTGCGCAACGCCGGGCAGATTGGTGCCATGGCCGGAGAGGTGGTGATCAGCGCCGACGGCAAGTTGCAGAACCAGGGCGCTATCAGCAGCGCCACCGCGACCCGGGTCAACGCCACTCAGGTGGAAAACAGTGGAACGCTCTACGCCAAAGGCGACCTGACCCTCGACAGCAGCGGTGACATCGACAACAGCGGCACCGTTGCCAGCCAGAATCACACGACACTGACCGCCAAGGCCATTCGCAGCACCAGCGCCTCCAGCGTGGCGGCGGGCGTCGGCGCGGACGGAAAACTGGGCAGCAGCGGCAACCTGGCGCTACGGGCCGGCACGGTCAAGGCGCAAGGGCAGAACCTTGCCGCTGGCGATCTGAGCGTCGAAGCTGGCGAACTGGATTTGAGCGGCAGTCAGACCCAGGGGCGCAATATCACCCTGACCGCCAGCGCGGGTGACGCCAACCTCACGGACAGTCGGATCGATGCGACTCAGGCTTTCGACGCTACCGCCGCCAAGACCTTGCGTACCGACGCGGCCAGGGTCAACGCCGGTAATCTGCAGGCCAGCGCCCGCGACCTGTCCAATATCGGTGGTGAACTGGTGCAGACCGGCACCGCCGATTCGTCGATCAAGGCCAGTGCTGCGCTCGACAACCGCAACGGGCGTATCGCTTCCAATGCCGGCAACCTGAAGCTTGGCGCCAATCGCCTCGACAACGGCAAGGGCAAGGTCGAGCACGCCGGCAAGGGCACCTTGGACGTTCAGGCCAGCCAGTTGGTCGGTGCCAAAGGCACGGTGGCGAGCAACGGCCAGGTAACGATCAAGGCCACCGACGTGCTGGTCGACGACGGCCTGACCCAGGGCCAGCAGATCACCCTCGATACCAAAACCCTGTCCAACCAGCGCGGGCAGATTCTCCAGACCGGCGCGCAGCCGTTGCAGATCACGGCCCAAGAGCGTTTCGATAACCAAGGTGGGCAGGTCAGCAGCCCGGGCGCGGTGGCATTGGATGTCGGTACGCTGAACAACCAGGGCGGCAAAGTCCTGGCCACTGATGGCGGGGCACTGACGGTGACCGCCGGTCAACTGATCGACAACAGCGGCGGTACCCTGGCCGCCAGCGGCAAGACGCAGGTCAGCGGCGTACGTCTGGACAACCACCAGGGCACCTTGAGCGCCGGCGGTGAGTTGCGCGCGCAGTTCGATCAGTTGAACAACCTCGGCGGCACGCTCGCGGCCACCCAGCGCATGGAGATCATCGCCGGGCAACTGAACAACACCAACGGTGTGCTGGGTTCAGTGAAGGCCGGGCTGCTGGTCAGCGTATCGGGTGAAGCGCTCGATAACAGTGGTGGACGCCTGGAAGCCTTGGGCGACATCACACTTTCAGCCCAGGGCCTGAACAATCAGGGCGGCGTGATAAGCGGCCAGGCCCTGGACCTGGACAGTCATGGCCTGCTGATGGATAACAGCCAGGGCACCCTGAATGCCGGTGCAACGCTCGACTTGCGCAGCGGTGAGCTGCGTAACGCGGCGGGCTTGATCCAGGCCAAAGGCAAGCTGTTCATCGACACCGGCAGCCAGGCGCTGAACAATCTCCAGTCCGGCACCACCCAAGGCATCAGCGGCCAGGACGCTGTCGAGATCCGCAGCGCCAACTTCAATAACCGTTCGGGTTTCCTTGGTGCCAAGGGGGCTTTGCTGCTCAGGGCCACTGACCTGGGCAATGGCAATGGCGGCCAGATCATTGGTGAGAAAACCGTACGGGTCGAAGGTGCCCGTGCGGATAACCGTGGCGGTCAGTTGCAAGGCCTCGGCGATGTCGAGATAGTGCTGGGCGAGACGCTGAACAACCAGGGCGGGCTGGTTCGCAGCGCCGGGACATTGGAAGTCAGCGCCGACGCACTCGACAACAGCGCGACCCAAGGTGCCAACCAGGGGCTTGAAGGCCGCGTCATGAGTCTGGCGCTCAACACCTTCGCCAACCAGAGTGGTGCCGTGCGCGCCGACCAGGGCTTGACCCTGGGCATCAGTCAGATGCTGGATAACCAGGGCGGGCTGATGTCTTCAGGCGCTGGCCTGAGCATCGGCGATCGCGACCCGGCCCAGCGCCGCCAGTCTGTGCACAACCAGGGCGGCACCTTGCTCGCGGGCAGCCTGCTTTCGCTCAACGCGGCTTATTACAGTGGTACGGGACGAGCCCTGAGCCTGGGTGACCTGACGTTCAACCTGCAAAGCGGTCTGAACCTGAGCGGGCAAATCCAGGCCAATGACAAAGTTGAACTGACGACCGAGGGGGCTTTCAACAACAGCGGGCAGCTGCTGGCCGGCAGCCTCCTGTCGGTCCGCTCCCGGACCCTGGACAATGCCAGCAACGGCGAACTCAGCGCCGGCCAGGTTCGGCTGACGGTCACCGACAGCCTGACCAACCGGGGCCTGATCGACGGCCAGCAGGTGCGGGTGCAGGCCCTGTCGCTCAACAACCTGGGAACGGGCCGTCTGTACGGTGATCGCCTGGCGATTGCCACCTCGGCATTGAGCAACCGCGATGAAAACGGCACCGCCGCGACCATCGCCGCCCGCGAGTCGCTGGACATCGGCGCCGGCACCCTGGACAACCGCGAACAGTCGCTGATTTTCAGTGCCGGTGACCTCGCCATCGGTGGCGCGCTGAGCACGACTGACAAGGCCCAGGATCGTGCGCAACTGTTGACCAACGCCAGTGCCACCATCGAAGCCCTCGGCAACCTGTCGCTGAATGTGCAAAGCGTGCGCAACACCAATGAACATTTCAGCACCCGCCAGGTGGAAGTCAGCCGCACTGCCTTGCAGGAATTCCAGCTCACCGGTTCGACCAATCGCTACCAAGGCAACCAGGTTTCCCTGGACGATGATGAGGTCCTGCACCTCACGACACCGGAAGGCCGACGAGACGACTGGAATCGCTACGACTACACCCGCGTGGTCGAAGAAACCCAGATTGCCACCTCGGCGCCGGCGCAGATTCTGTCCGGCGGCTCGATGCAGATCAGTGCCGGCGATGTCCTCAACGACAAGAGCCGGATCATTGCCGGCGGGTTATTGCAGGCCGACATCGGCAGTCTGACCAATACCGAGCAGGCGGGCCAACGCACCACCACCGACAGCGGCACCGCCAGCCATTTCTATCGCATCCAGCGCAAGGGCCGCGACCGCCAGGGAACCGCCGTCACCGACTATACGCCAGCCCCGTTGATCCAGGACATTACCCTGCAACCGACCGTGTTCGCCCAGAACGCTGCTGGCAACGGCACCGGCACCCGGATCGATGCTCGCACCACCCGCAATCTCAGCGAACAGATTGCTGCCACGGGCCCGGTCAGTACCTCGGCCGGCAGAACCCATCAAGTGGCGCCCATCGTCCAGGTCGCTGCCCAGACCACGCTCAACAGCAAAGGCGTGGCCGAGCAGATTCGCAGCGGCGGGCCATCCCTTGAGTTACCCAACAACAGTCTGTTCAACACCAACCCCCAGGCCACCAGCAACTACCTGGTCGAAACCGACCCACGCTTTGCCAGCTATCGCAACTGGTTGTCGTCGGACTACATGTTGCAGCGCCTGCAAGTCGACCCGGCGCTGACCCAGCAACGCCTGGGTGATGGTTTCTACGAGCAGAAGCTGATTCGCGAGCAGGTGGCCCAACTCACCGGGCGACGCTTCCTCGACGGCTATGCCAATGATGAATTGCAGTACCGCGCGTTGATCGACAACGCTGTTACCGTTGCCGGTCAGTGGCAACTGGTGCCCGGTGTTGCGCTGACGCCCGAGCAAATGGCTCAGTTGACCAGCGACATCGTCTGGCTGGTGCAGAAACAAGTGACACTGCCCAACGGCGACGTCCGCAATGTGCTGGTGCCGCAAGTCTACGTCCGAGTCCAGGAGGGCGACCTCAACGGCTCCGGTGCGTTGATCGCCGGTCAGCGGCTGAACCTGAACATCGCCGGCGACCTGGTCAACGGCGGCAGCCTGGCCGGGCGCAGTGTCATGGCGATCACCGCGCAGAACATCCAGAATCTCGGTGGACGCATGCAGGCCGACAATGCCTCGATCAGCGCACGGGAGAACCTGAACAACCTCGGCGGCCTGATAGGCGCAGTAGACAGCCTGTCGGTCAAGGCCGGGCAAGACATCAATGTCGTCTCCAGCAGCCGCGACAGCAGCAGTGCCCAAGGCACTCGCACCAACCTGTCACGGGTGGCCGGGCTGTTCGTCAGCGGCGCCCAGGGCACGATGAGTGTCAGCGCCGGTCACGATCTCAACCTCACCGGCGCCCAGGTCGTCAATGCAGGTAAAGGTGGCAGCACATCGCTCGAGGCCGGCAACAACCTCAACCTCGCAACCGTGGGCGAGGCCCATCAGCAGGCGTTGAGCTGGAACAGCAGCAACTGGCGCCAGGACGCCAGCCGGACCGAGGTCGGCTCAATGGTCCAGGCCCAGGGCGACGTTCGACTGAGCGCCGGCCAGGACCTCAATGCGCGGGCTGCCAGCATCACCAGCGAACAGGGCGCGGTGTTTGCCGAGGCCAAGCGTGACGTCAACCTCACCACGGCCCAGAACTATCAGTTTGCCGACGAAGCGCACAAGGTCAAAGGCAAGAGCGGGTGGTTCTCCAGCAAGACCACCACCACCCGTGACACCGTCAGCCAGACCCAGGCCGAAGGCTCCACCCTGAGTGCCGAGCAAACCTATGTGCAGGCCGGGCGTGACATCAACCTGAGCGGCAGTAATGTGGTCTCCACGACCCAGACCGTCCTGGTGGCCGACAACAACGTCAATATCGAAGCGGCGACCGCCAGCAGCAGCGAGCGCCACGACAAGTCGGTCAAAAAGAGCGGCCTGTTCAGCGGCGGTGGCATCGCCGTGACCCTCGGTACTCAGAAACAGAGCGTCAAGGACCTTGCCACGGAGCACACGGCCGTGGCGAGCACCGTGGGCTCGACCACCGGCGATGTGTTGATCGAAGCGGGCAAGGGTTATCGCCAGGTGGGCAGCCAGGTATCGGCCCCGCAAGGCAACATCGACGTCACGGCGCAGACCATCGATGTCGTCGAGGCGCGTAACACCCGCCAGCGCGAACGCGAGACGCTGTTCAAGCAAACCGGTTTTACCCTCACGGTGACCAACCCGGTGATCAGCGCGATCCAGACCGGCCAGCAAATGAAACGGGCCTCGGAGAAAACCGACGACGGGCGCATGAAGGCCCTGGCCGCCGCGACCGCCGTATTGGCGACCAACAACGCGGCGACCGCCGTGGCGATGGACCCGGGAGCGGCGGGCGGGATCAACATCAGCCTGTCGCTGGGCACCAAGAAAAACCAGAGCACCACCACCTATACCAGCGACAGCGCGGCAGGTTCGACCATGACCGCTGGCAACGATATCCGCCTGCGCGCCACGGGGGCGGGTGCGGCCAGCGACATTACCGTACAAGGTAGTGATATCAAGGCCGGACGCAACGCAAGCCTGTTGGCCGATGGCGACATCAACCTGCTGGCGGCGCGCAACACCGACAAACAGAACACCGACAGCAAAGGCAGCAGCGCCAGTATCGGCATCGGTTTTTCCCTCGGTGCCCGCAATGGTTTCACCCTGGACCTCGGAGCGTCTGGCAGCCGTGGTCGGACTGACGGCGACGGACTCACCTACACCAACACTCACGTCCAGGCCGGCAATCAACTGCTGCTGTCCTCCGGTGGCGACACCCACCTCAGGGGCGCGGTGGCCAGCGGCAAGCAGGTCGTGGCCGATGTCGGTGGCGACCTGAACATCGAAAGCCTGCAAGACATCAACACCTATGAGGTCGATGAGAAGAGTCTCGGTGTTGGCATCAGCCTGTGCATTCCACCGTTCTGCTACGGCATGAGTTCGGTCAACGGCGTCAGCGGCAGTTTCGGCGCTACGGATATCGACTCCAATTACGCCAGCGTCATCGAGCAATCGGGAATCAAGGCCGGGGACGATGGCTTCGACATTCGCGTGGGCGGCAACACCGATCTGGTCGGCGGGGTGATCGCCAGCAGCGACAAGGCGGTACAGGAGGGCAGGAACCGGCTGGTGACTGCAAGCCTGACCAGTCGAGACATCAAGAACAAGGCCGAGTATGACGCCAGCACCATCAGCGTCGGCGGCGGTTATCGCGAGGTCGGCAAGGACCAGCAGGGCAACGCCACCAGCGGCGGTACGCAGACACCTGGCACCGACCTGCCGAAAAACGACAACGACCTCAGTGCCACCACGCCGATTGCCATCAGCGCCAGCGATGACGCCAGCAGCATCACCCGCAGCGGCATCAGCGGCGGCACCATCGTCATCACCAATGACGCCGAGCAACACAAGCGCACCGGCAAGAATGGCGAGCAAACCGTTGCCGGCCTCAACCGTGACGTGTCCAGCGACCGGGATACCAGCAACGCCCTCAAGCCGATCTTCGATGAAGACGAAATCCGTGCCGGTTTCGAGATTGTGGGCGCGTTTGCCAACGAAGCCAGCACCTTGCTCGCCAACAAGGCCAAGGAGGTCGATCTCAAGCGCGACCAGGCCGAGGCTGCCCAAGCCAAGGCCCTGGACCCCAACGCGCAACTGACCGACGCCGAGCGACTGGCGCTGCTGCAGAGTTCCCGGCAGTTGACCGCACAGGCCCATGAGATCGCCGACAAGTGGGGCGCCGGCGGCACCTACCGGCAGATCACCACCGCACTGGTGGGCGCGGCCAGCGGCAATATCAGTGGCAGCAATGGAGCTTTCGTCCAGAGCCTGGTGGTCAATTACGTGCAGCAACAGGGGGCCGGTTACATCGGCGACCTGGTGGCGGACGGCAAACTCACCGAAGGCTCGCCACTGCACGCCGCGCTGCATGGCATCGTTGCCTGCGCCGGTGCTGCCGCCAGCAGCCAGAGCTGTGGCAGCGGCGCTGCAGGCGCGGCGGCGTCGAGCCTGCTCACCGGCCTGTTCTCCGAAACCAGCCCCGACGAAAGCGAAGCCCAGCGCGAAGCCAAGCGTAACCTGATCGTCAGCCTCGTCACCGGGCTGGCCGCCGCCAGCTCACTGGACACCAGCACCGCCACCACCGCAGCAGGTTCGGCGGTGGACAATAACTGGCTGGCGACCCAGCAATGGGTCCAGGCGGAGAAGGAGTACAACGCCGCCGACGGCCTCATGGCCAAAGCACAAGTCATCGCCAAATGGGGCTACATCGACCAGAAGCAGGACATGCTGACCCGCTTTGGCCTGGGCAAGGGGCTGGTGCAGGCGGGCTGGAACGATGTCGAAGGTCTGGGGCAGTTCCTCCTCCATCCGATTGACGGAGTCAACGGTCTCAAAGCCCTGATCAATGACCCCGAGGCCCGCAGGCAGTTCGGCGATGGCGTGGTCAATGAACTCAACGCCAAACTCGACCGCGTCAAGGACGCCCTGGAACATGGCGGCGACGATCGCGCCGTGCAACTGGGCCAGGACATTGGTGAGCTCGTCTGGCAGGTGGGCAGTATCGCTACGGGCGTTGGCACGGCGGCCAAGGGCGGTGTAGCGCTGGCGAAAGCCGGGATCAAGGTGGGCGCGGAAGGGCTTGAAAAGATGGCCGGTATGGCCAAAATTGCCAAGGCTGAAGCGTCGGCTGGTAATCCGGTGCAGTGGACTAGCGTGGAAGGGGCGTATAGCGGGAAATTTGAGGGGGGGTACGGCCCTGGGACGACGACCGTCAATGGGAAGGTTGTAGAGAGTGCTGGGGATTATAGTGCTGGGATAAAAAAACCTAGTAAAGTGCTTCGCGAAGTAGAAATTAACTCTGGTGGTAAGGGCGCGTGGTCCAAAGAGCTAAATAATCCTGAGCCCAATACAGTTTATAAAGTTGATGGGAATAAAATTTATCAAACAGATGGTCTGGGGCGTGTTGAAAAGGTTGAGTCTGAACTTTTGCTTGTGAAAAATGACAGGAATACATATCAGCAGTGTGTCGCTGGTAAGTGCGGAGTTTCTGGTGATGAGGGAGGACATCTAATTGCAAGTATTTTTAACGGCCCAGGTGAGAAGTTAAATTTACTTCCCATGAATGGGAATTTAAATAAGGGTGAGTGGAAAGTGATGGAGAATACATGGGCATCCGCACTCAAGGAGGGTAAGACTGTCAGCGTGAAAATTGAGCCTGTCTATACAGATGCTGGCCTCAGGCCGGATAGATTCAATGTTAGGTACTCGATTGATGGTGGGCGTCCTGTGATTGTTGATTTTAAAAATGCACCTAAAGGTGGGAACTGATGAATGAGCAGGGGCTGTATCAAAAAATTGGCCAGCTTTTATTGGACGCTGGTCCCTCGGAGGCTCAGAAAATAGTTGTTAGAGCTAGACTTTTTGCCGAGGGCGATGGAGGAAGTTATGAGTTTGATTATTTCGATAAGGCAAACCGCTCAAGCTGGTTTGATCCAGACAGCAGAGCTGTGGGAGATTTGACAGAGTTGTTGGTTGAGCTCCGGCGTTATTATGTTGAAAATGGTTTGTGCCAAAATGGAAAAGCTTGGTCTTCTTGTGCAGTTACGTTGGACGTAGATAGGATGAAAATTAGTATTGACTATAATTATGATGATTAGATTTTTGGCGGAGGTAGTGCGCGAGGATGAACGCCCTGATAGAGCTGGGGAGTACCGGGTTTATCTCAGCCTTGTGATCGATCCTGCCAGGGTTCAAGGAAAGCACATTTTTCGTGTCAAGAAGCACTTGGGGGCATTGATTGTCAGTGAAGACGTGAAACTTCGCCTGGAGCGAGCGGGTCTCGTAGGGGGGATATTCGAAGGTGTGAACGGCGAGAGTGAAGTTGTCTGCTAGTAGGGAAAAGGGTCGTTATATGATCCGTGCTCCTCTCGGCTACCGGCTATTAGAATCTGATCATCCTTTCTGATCAAGTGACTGTTCGGGTAGAGACTGCCTACAAGAATTTCTTTGGTCTATAGAGATGTCGAGCAACGAAGCTTGACTGGCATATTTTCTATTTGAGGCAGTGCATGGCGACTGGCATCAACCCATTTGCAATAGGAAAAGTAAATGATCCGTGCCCCGTTGGGAGATTCCCGCTATTGGTCGAAATGGGTTGAGTATGGTGATAAACGTATTATCAAAGCGCTCGAGACCGCTCGTACCCCTGCGGGCGATCCCGACTACGCGCCGCAGTACGTCTACACCATCGCCCAGGATCACTGGCACCAGATGCTGAGTCGTTACTCTGCCGGATGCCCTATCGCCGATCTGTCGCGTTATTTCTCTGGACTACTTGATGCCTGGGAAGAGGCTGAGCATCTGGGAGCGTCAGTCTGGACCTCGGAGCAGCAGTTCACCCGCCACAGCTGGCGTGTCAATTACGACCACTACATCGTCTGTTTCTGGCTGGTGGGGTTGGGGTTGGTGCTGGATATTACGGACGACCAATGGAAGAGGTTGCTGGTACTGATCGGTAACGAAGGCGAGGACGTGCTGCTCGACCGAGTCATAGCGAGTCGCAGCCCTGATCGCAAAGTGGGCTCCACACTTCTTTATCCGAAACCCTACGCTCGGTCGCTGGCGGCTATAGATGCTCCGGCGGATGCGCAAGCTTCGTTGCTGGGTGCCTTCGTCAAGCATTGGTACACGGAATTACGTACAGGTGCCAAGTCCGGTTCTGATCCCCAGGCAGTCAGCTATCGACATCCCTATTGGTACACCTACGGCGACGAGAATTTCGAAGGTGGCGCTTATTTCGGTCGGTGGTGTGTGGAAGCCGTGGCGGCCGTGAAAGCCTTCGGGATTGATGATTCGCAATGCTTGGGGCTTGAGCATTATCCCGGGGATTTACTCCGGCCTGATGGTCCGAGTACCCATCCGGCAAGGCAAGACATCGCGCCACCTGCGCCAGTGGTCGCGGAGATGAAAGTGGGTTTTTGGGGAAGACTGTTGGGGCGTCGCTAAGTGACGATCTGACGAGCAAAGCCGGTATGTCACTGCCAGTTCAGCAAATGCCAAGTGGACACCTGTCCCCGTGGCGAGGGAGCTTGCTCCCGCTGGGCTGCGCAGCGGCCCCCGACAAGGCAGGGGCCGGGAG
>NZ_JBKGGX010000044.1:0-26890 GCF_052041925.1 Pseudomonas sp. SMN5 | reverse complement strand
TTGTCCCTTTGGGAATCATCAATCATCCCCCCCCCCACACAGGGCCGAGTTTAGGCTTGCAGCCCTAGGATATCCCGCGCCACGGCCTCGGCAATCCGAATCCCGTCCACGCCTGCCGACAGGATCCCGCCCGCATAGCCGGCGCCTTCGCCCGCCGGGAACAGGCCCTTCACGTTCAGGCTCTGCAACGATTCGTTGCGGGTGATGCGCAGCGGCGAGGAGGTGCGGGTTTCGATCCCGGTCAGTACCGCGTCATGCAGCGAGTAGCCGCGAATCTGTTTTTCGAAGGCCGGCAGGGCTTCGCGGATGGCTTCGATGGCGAAGTCCGGCAGCGCCAGGGCAAGGTCACCCAGCGCGACCCCGGGTTTGTAGGAGGGTTCGACGCTGCCCAGGGCCGTGGACGGCTTGCCAGCGATAAAATCGCCCACCAGTTGCGCCGGCGCTTCGTAGTTGCTGCCGCCGAGCACGAACGCGTGGGATTCCAGGCGCTCCTGCAACTCGATCCCCGCCAGCGGGCCGCCCGGATAATCCACTTGCGGGGTAATGCCGACGACGATGCCGGAGTTGGCGTTGCGCTCGTTACGCGAGTATTGGCTCATGCCGTTGGTCACGACACGGTTCGGCTCGGACGTCGCGGCCACCACGGTGCCGCCCGGGCACATGCAGAAGCTGTAGACCGAGCGACCATTGCTGGCGTGGTGCACCAGCTTGTAGTCAGCGGCACCGAGTTTCGGGTGGCCGGCGTATTTGCCCAGGCGAGCGCTGTCGATCAGCGATTGCGGGTGTTCGATGCGGAAACCCACCGAAAACGGCTTGGCTTCCATGTATACCCCACGGCTGTGAAGCATGCGGAAGGTGTCCCGGGCGCTGTGGCCCAGGGCGAGGATCACGTGCCGGGAATGGATGCGCTCGCCGCCGGCCAGTTCCACACCGACCAGTTGGCCGTCTTCGATCAGCACATCAGTGACCCGCTGCTGGAAGCGCACTTCACCGCCCAGGGCGCGAATCTGCTCGCGCATGTTTTCCACCACGCCGGTCAGGCGGAAGGTGCCGATGTGTGGTTTGCTGACGTAGAGGATTTCTTCCGGTGCCCCGGCCTTGACGAATTCGTGCAGAACCTTGCGCCCGAGAAACTTCGGGTCCTTGATCTGGCTGTAGAGCTTGCCGTCGGAAAATGTCCCTGCGCCGCCTTCGCCGAACTGCACGTTGGATTCAGGGTTGAGCACGCTCTTGCGCCACAGGCCCCAGGTGTCCTTGGTGCGCTGGCGGACTTCCGGGCCACGCTCGAGGATGATTGGCTTGAAGCCCATTTGCGCCAGCAGCAGGGCGGCGAAGATCCCGCACGGGCCGAAGCCGACCACGATCGGTCGCTCGCCCACGTCGGCCGTGGCTTGGCCGACCATCTTGTAACTGACATCCGGCGCTTCGTTGACGTTACGATCATCGGCGAACTTGCGCAGCAGGCTGGCTTCATCGCGCACCGTCAGGTCGATGGTGTAGATGAAGCACAGCTCGGAGGATTTCTTGCGTGCGTCGTAGCTGCGCTTGAACAGGGTGAAGTCGAGCAGGTCATCGCTGGCGATGCCCAGGCGTTGCACGATGGCGGCGCGCAGATCTTCTTCGGGGTGATCGATCGGCAGCTTGAGTTCGGTGATTCGTAACATGAGGGGATCCGGTTCGCGGGGCGCACAACTGCGCCAGGGCGTGTTTCAAACCGGCGATTATAAGCTGCAATGGATGGTTTGTGGCGCGGGCCTGGTCGAAAGGGACAGACGTGATTCTGCTGGCGCACCGAGTCCTCGGTTTCAAGGCCGCTTCGCGCCCAGCGGGAGCAAGCTCCCCCGCCACGGGATCGGGTTGCTCACAATATTCGGTTGGGCTCGGTCCATGTGGCGAGGGAGCTTGCTCCCGCTTGAGTGCGAAGCACTCACAGGGTGATCGGATCAGTCGTTGCGCGCACCGCCGAAGTAGGCGCAGCCGCGCTGGATCTGGCCGTTGACGCGGATTTCGGCACTCATGTGCTGGACGCTGCCGGTGACGCTGTCGACGCAGCGCTGCGGCGCGACCCAGAGTTCGACTTTCTGGCCGTTGGCTTCGGTGCTGAGGTTGAAGCGCCCGTCACCCAGTTGTTCCTCCAGGTAGGGCACCGCCAGGGTCGGCTGGCCCTCGCGTTCGAGCACCATGCCTTTGCCGCTGGCGTTGAGGCTCCATTGCGGGCCATGGCCGCTGGCACGCAGGACCAGGGGTTTGAAATTGACGTCGTCGCAGGCGCTGCCCGAGCGCTCCAGACGGTACAACTGCTCCAGGTCCAACTGACTGTCGGTACCGGCCGCCGCACTGGAGACGATATGGCCTCGCACATCGGCGAACAGTTTGCCCTGGTCATCGGCCAGGCTGGCCGCTTGTTGCAGCACGCTGGTGCCGCCACTGTCGTTGACGATGTAGCGACGCTGTTCCTGGCACGGCTGGAACACCAGTTTGCCGTCGGCGGCCGTCAGCTCGCCCTGCATGCGCGTCTGGCCGGCATGGGAAGCGCTCTGGCGTGGCGCGTCGAGCAATTGGCAGCCGGCGAACAGCGGCAAGAGGGCGATAAACAGCAGGGAGCGGGCGGCACGCATCGTTGGGTCTCCAGACAGGTGCCGCCACGTTACGCAGACTGATCCTGCATCACAAGAGGGTATTAGCCTACGTGGAATACCTGACCCGTCTGTAGGCCTTCGACACTCTTGGCGTAGGCCAAAGCGACATCCGCGGCCGGGACCGGTTTGAAACCGCGGAAGTACGGTGCGTACTTGCCCATGGCTTCCAGCAACACGTTCGGGCTCACCGAGTTGACCCGCATGCCCCGTGGCAATTCGATTGCCGCCGCACGCACGAAACTGTCCAGGGCGCCATTGACCAGGGCCGCCGACGCACCACTCTTGATCGGATCGTGGCTGAGCACGCCGGTGGTGAAGGTGAAGGACGCACCATCATTGGCGTATTCGCGACCGATCAGCAGCAGGTTGACCTGGCCCATCAGCTTGTCTTTCAAGCCCAGGGCGAAACTTTCTTCAGTCATGTCGCCCAACGGCGCGAACGTGACATTGCCGGCTGCGCAGACCAGCGCATCGAAGCGACCGGTCTTTTCAAACAGGGCGCGGATCGAGGCGCTGTCGCTGATGTCCACTTGCAACTCGCCGCTGTTGCGCCCGATGCGGACGATTTCGTGGCGTGGCGAGAGTTCTTTATCGATGGCCGAACCGATGGTGCCGTTGGCGCCGATCAACAGGATTTTCATGGGTGGTTCCTCATTTGGGTTGAACGAGGTTGCAGTCTAGGGTGGTTTTTCCTTTCGATAAGCGCGCTAATAGGCAACCTTTGGTTTTCATTTGGAAACAATCCAGTGAGCGAGATCGATGACCTGGCGGCATTTGCCGTGTTGATGGAGGTCGGCAGCTTCACCCTGGCGGCGCAGCAATTGGGTTGCAGCAAGGGCCAGTTGTCCAAGCGGATCAGCGCCTTGGAAAGCCGGTTTTCCGTGCGGTTGCTGCAACGCACCACGCGCCGCCTGAGCCTCACGGCGGCCGGGGCGGCGTTGTTGCCCCAGGCTCAGGCGTTGCTCGTGCAGGTAGAAAGGGCGCGTCAGGCATTGGCGCGGTTGAAGGACGAAATTTCCGGTCCGGTGCGTATGACGGTTCCGGTTTCGCTGGGTGAAACCTTCTTTGATGGATTGCTGACGGAGTTCGCCCGCGCGTATCCCAACGTGCAGATCGAACTGGAGCTCAACAACGGTTATCGCGATCTGACTCGTGACGGTTTCGACCTGGCGATCCGCTCGGACGCCGCCATTGATGAGTGTCTGGTGGCCCGACCGTTGTTGGCCTGGCACGAAGTGACCTGTGCCAGCCCGACCTATCTCGATCAGCATGGCGAGCCGCTGACGCCTCAGGCGCTGGCCGAACACCGATGCCTGCTCAACAGTCACTACAGTGGCCGGGAGGAATGGCTTTACCACCAGCAACATGAGCTGTTGCGAGTCAGGGTGTCGGGACCGTTCGCCAGCAACCACTACAGCCTGTTGAAAAAAGCCGCCCTGTCCGGCGCCGGCATCGCCCGGCTGCCATCCTATCTGCTCCATGAGGAATTGGCTGACGGACGCTTGCGCTGGGTTCTGCGCGACTACCAGACCCGACGCATGCCGATGTACCTGGTGCACCCATATCAGGGCGGCTTGCCCAAGCGGACCCAGGTGCTGGCGGATTATCTGTTGGATTGGTTCAAGCGCAGTGGGGAGGCGTTGGATCGACTCTGACCTGGACCGATCCCGTGGCGAGGGAGCTTGCTCCCGCTCGGTTGCGCAGCAACCGCAAAAATCTTGGGGCCGCTTCGCTCGAGGCGTCGGCCCCTCCCAGCGGGAGCAAGCTCCCTCGCCACAAGGGCGCTCGGCAGAGGATCGGT
The DNA here is from genome assembly GCF_052041925.1 of Pseudomonas sp. SMN5. Lineage (NCBI taxonomy): Bacteria > Pseudomonadati > Pseudomonadota > Gammaproteobacteria > Pseudomonadales > Pseudomonadaceae > Pseudomonas > Pseudomonas sp. SMN5. Next base: position 22,450 of record NZ_JBKGGX010000044.1, on the reverse strand, counting down.
TGAAACGCGCCCGAAAAAAAACGGCCCGAAAGCCGTTTTTTCATCTCGCAACGGACTCAACCGCCCAGATACGCCTCGCGCACTTTCGGGTCGGTCAGCAGCGCTTCACCGGTGCCTTGCATGACCACGCGGCCGTTCTCCAGCACATACGCCCGGTCGGCGATTTTCAGCGCCTGGTTGGCGTTCTGCTCCACCAGGAACACCGTCACGCCATCCTTGCGCAGCTGTTCGATGATGTCGAAGATCTGCTGGATGATGATCGGCGCCAGGCCCAGGGAAGGCTCATCGAGCAACAGCAGCTTGGGCTTGCTCATCAGCGCACGGCCGATGGCGAGCATCTGCTGTTCGCCGCCGGACATGGTGCCGCCGCGCTGGGTAAAGCGTTCTTTCAAGCGTGGGAACAGGTGCAGCACCTTGTCCATCTGTTCCTGGAAGTCGCCTTTGTCGGTGAAGAATCCGCCCATGGCGAGGTTTTCTTCAACGGTCAGCCGGGCGAAGACCCGACGACCTTCCGGCACCACCGCGATGCTCTTGCGCATGATCTGCGACGAGCCCTGGCCGACCAGTTCCTCGCCCATGTAGCGGATGCTGCCACTGTGGGCCTGGGGTGAGCCGCAGAGCGTCATCAGCAATGTGGACTTGCCGGCGCCGTTGGCACCGATCAGCGTCACGATCTCGCCCTGGCGGACTTCCACGTTGACGCTGTGCAGGGCCTGGATCTTGCCGTAGAAAGTGGAAACGTTTTCGAACTGCAGCATTTACGCTTCCCCCAGGTAGGCTTTGATCACGTCGGGATTGTCGCGGATCTGTTCCGGCGAGCCGTCGGCCAGGGGCGTGCCCTGGTTGATCACGACGATGTGGTCGGAAATGCTCATGACCAGTTTCATATCGTGCTCGATCAGCAGCACGGTGACGTTGTGCTCCTCACGCAGCACGCCGATCAGCGCCTTCAGGTCTTCGGTTTCCCTGGGGTTCAGGCCGGCGGCGGGTTCGTCGAGCATGAGGATTCGCGGGCGAGTCATCATGCAGCGGGCGATTTCCAGGCGGCGTTGCTGACCATAGGCCAGGGTCCCGGCGGTACGGTTGGCGAATTCCTTCAGGTTGACCTTGTCCAGCCAGTACTCGGCGTACTCCATGGCCTCACGTTCGCTCTTGCGGAACGACGGAGTCTTGAACAGGCCGGCAAAGAAGTTGGTGTTCAGGTGGCGGTGCTGGGCGATCAACAGGTTCTCGACCGCCGTCATGTCCTTGAACAACCGTACGTTCTGGAAAGTACGCACCACACCCTTGCGAGCGATGTGATGGCCGGCCAGGCCCTGGATCGGCTCGCCGTCCAGCAGGATGGTGCCACCGGTGGGCTGGTAGAAGCCGGTCAGGCAGTTGAATACGGTGGTCTTGCCTGCGCCGTTCGGCCCGATCAAGGCCACCACCTGTTTCTCTTTCACGGTCAGGGCCACGCCATTGACCGCCAGCAGGCCGCCGAAGCGCATGCTTAAGTTTTCAACCTTGAGGATCTCGCGGCTCATTTGCGCAGCTCCATGTGTGGGCGTTGCATAGGCAGCAAACCTTGAGGACGCCAGATCATCATCAGCACCATCAAGGCGCCGAACATCAACATGCGGTATTCGCTGAATTCACGCATCATTTCGGGCAGCAGGATCATCACGATGGCGGCCAGGATCACACCCAGCTGCGAGCCCATCCCGCCCAGCACCACGATGGCGAGGATGATCGCCGACTCGATGAAGGTGAACGATTCCGGTGTCACCAGGCCTTGGCGGGCGGCGAAGAAACTGCCGGCGAAACCGGCGAACGCAGCACCGAGGGTGAAGGCTGACAGCTTGATCACCGTAGGATTGAGACCCAGGGCGCGACAGGCGATTTCATCTTCGCGCAGCGCTTCCCAGGCCCGGCCGATCGGCATGCGCAGCAGGCGGTTGATGACGAACAGCGCGGCCAGGGCCAGCAACAGCGCAACCAGGTAGAGGAACACCACTTTGTTCACCGGGTTGTAGGTCAGCCCGAAGAATTCGTGGAAGGTCTGCATGCCCTCGGCCGCCGAGCGGTCGAAGCTCAGGCCGAAGAAGGTTGGCTTGGGGATGTTGCTGATGCCGTTGGGACCGCCGGTGAGGTCGGTGAGGTTGCGCAGGAACAAGCGGATGATCTCACCGAAACCCAGGGTCACGATGGCCAGGTAGTCGCCGCGCAGTCGCAGCACCGGGAAGCCCAGCAGGAAGCCGAACGTGGCAGCCATCATCCCGGCGATCGGCAGGCAGATCCAGAAGCTCAGGCCCAGATAATGGGACAGCAGCGCGTAGCTGTAGGCACCCACTGCGTAGAACCCCACGTAACCGAGGTCAAGCAGGCCCGCCAGACCGACCACGATGTTCAGGCCCAGGCCCAGCAACACGTAGATCAGGATCAGCGTGGCGATATCCACCGCGCCTCGGGAGCCGAAGAACGGCCAGATCAGCGCGACCACGATCAGGCCGATGATGATCCGGCGCTGGGTGCGTGGCAGGGTCAGGAACTGACTGACCTTGGGCGATACCAGTGGGCCACGGTTGGAGCGCAGCGCGGCGCCAACCTGTTGGCTGAACAGCACCCGCAGGAACATCAGCACCGAGCACAACGCAATCACGCTCAGGGTCAGTGGGCCGGTGCCGTGCACTTCGAGGCTGACGCCGACGATACTCAGCTTGAGGCCGAGCACCGGGAAGGCGACGGCCCAGACCAGCAGGGCGCTGAACAGCGCCTGTTTAAGATATTTGCTCATACTTTCTCAACCTCCGGACGGCCCAGGATGCCGGTCGGCCGGAACAACAGAACCAGGACCAGGAGACCGAAGGCCACCACGTCCTTGTACTGGTCTCCGAAGATATCGGCGCCGAATGCTTCGGCCACCCCCAGCACCAGCCCACCGAGCATCGCGCCCGGAATACTGCCGATGCCACCCAGGACCGCCGCGGTAAAGGCCTTCAGGCCGACCAGGAAACCGGCGTTCGGGTTGATCACACCGTACTGCATGCTCAAGAGCACGGCAGCGACGGCCGCCAGGGCGGCACCGATGACGAAGGTCAGGGCGATGATGTTGTTGGTGTTGATGCCCAGCAGGTTGGCCATCTTGATGTCTTCGGCACAGGCGCGGCAGGCACGGCCCAGGCGGGAACGGGAGATGAACAGGGTCAGGCCGAGCATGGCGATCAGGGTCACGACGAAGACCAGGATCTGCATGTACGAAATCAGGACTTCCTCGGCACCACCCGGGCCGAAGGAGAAACTCCCCGGGATCAGGTTGGGAATGGATTTGTCCTTGGAGTCCTGGGACAGCAAGACGGTGTTCTGCAGGAAAATCGACATGCCGATGGCGGAAATCAGCGGGATCAGACGGTTGCTGTTGCGCAAGGGGCGGTAGGCAACGCGTTCGATGCTGTAGCCATAGGCACTGGTGACAACGATGGACGCCAGGAACGCGGCGGTCATCAACAGCGGCAGTGAGTGGATGCCCAGCATGGCCAGCCCGGCAAGGGCAATGAAGGCCACGTAGGAACCAATCATGTACACCTCGCCATGGGCGAAGTTAATCATTCCAATGATGCCGTAAACCATTGTGTAGCCAATGGCTATCAAGGCATAGGTGCTGCCAATGGTCAGGCCATTAACCAGCTGTTGGAAGAAGTGATAGATCTCAGGCATTACAGCGCTCCTAAAAACCCGATACGCATTTCACTGGTGGAGTCATGTTCCGGCCTTGTGCTGTGTTCTGTGATCACATTTGCCCAAAGCGTTTGCCAGCGAACCGCTGGTGACGGTTTTAAGATTTTCAGGTGAACCAGCGCCCGGATCGCGGGTGCCTGGCCCATAAACCTCGTAAAACAAAGCCCACTGCTTGCACAGTGGGCTCGTTGACCGTGAGTCCTGTAACGTCAAATTTGCGTAACAGGACTCCAGGCCGTGCTTACTGAGGAGAAACTTCAGTTTTCGGTTTGCCGAAGTGCCACTGGTAGACCACGAATTTGAAGTCCTTCAGGTCGCCCTTGTTATCGAACGACAGCTCGCCGGTCGGGGTCTTGAAGGTGCCTTTGTGGAGGGCTTCAGCGACCTTGGCCGGGTCATCGCTCTTGGCTGCCTTGATACCTTGGGCGATCAGCTCGACGGCGGAGTAGGCCGGGAATACGAACGGACCGCTCGGATCCTTGCCGTCGGCCTTGATGGCCGCAACGATTGCCTGGTTCGCAGGATCGGCGTCGAAGGATTTCGGCAGGGTCACCAGCAGGCCTTCGGAAGCGTCCTGGGCAATTTGCGAGATGGAGTCGTTGCCGACGCCTTCCGGCCCCATGAACTTGGCGTTCAGGCCTTTTTCCTTGGCTTGACGCAGGATCAGGCCCAGCTCAGGGTGATAGCCGCCGTAGTAGACGAAGTCGACGTTGTTCTGCTTGAGCTTCTGGATGATCGAAGAGAAGTCCTTGTCACCGGCGTTCAGGCCTTCGAACACGGCCACTTTCACGCCTTTGCCCTCGAGGGTCTGCTTGACGGCGCTGGCGATGCCTTCGCCGTATTGCTGTTTGTCGTGCAGGACCGCAACGACTTTCGGCTTGACGTGATCGGCGATGTAGTTGCCGGCCGCCGGGCCCTGGGCGCTGTCCAGGCCGATGGTACGGAAGACCAGCTTGTAGCCACGAGCGGTGATGTCCGGGCTGGTGGCCGCTGGGGTGATCATGATCACGCCTTCGTCTTCGTAAATGTCCGAAGCCGGTTGGGTGGAGCTGGAGCAGAGGTGGCCGACGACGTACTTGACGCCATCGTTGACCACTTTGTTCGCCACGTTTACGGCCTGTTTCGGGTCGCAGGCGTCATCGTATTCCTTGGCTTCGAGCATTTTGCCGTCGACGCCGCCCTTGGCGTTGATGTCCTTGATGGCCTGCGCGGCGCCGACGAATTGCATGTCGCCGTATTGGGTCACCGGACCGGTCTTGGGGCCGGCGATGCCGATCTTGATGGTGTCGGCGGCGAACGAATGGCTGGCAACCCCGGCCAGAACCATAGCGGCAAACAGTTTGGAAATCTGCTTAGTAGCCTTAGTCATAGTGCTCCACTCATGCTGTTGTAATTTTTATAGTCCTGGCGCCGTAGCAGCAGAACCGGGTCAGATATCTTGGATATCCCCGCGGAAAATGCCCCCGGCAACTGTACCGGTACAGTGTAGAGCGCCGGTTGTTGGCAAGGGAAGCTGGCGCTTGGGGGCAAAACCTGCGGGTGTCGCTTTATTGAAAGAAAAAGACAGAATTGCGGCGAGGGTTGTCCGTAAGAAATCGGCAATCCTTGGCTTTGCTGCACTTTTCAATCGGTACTCCAATTGCTACCGGGTTTTTCTGTCAGACCACCGACGTTATGATTCGCGCCGATTTCTTTTCCGGACAGCTCCCATGAATGAAGAACCTAGCACCCTCTATGCCAAGCTGCTTGGTGAAACCGCATCCATCACCTGGAAAGAGCTGGAGCCGTTCTTTGCCAAGGGTGCCCTATTGTGGGTCGACCCGGCACTGGATTTGATCGCCGCCGCCGAGGCCGTCGCCCAGGACGAAGGGACCAAAGTCGCCGCCTGGCTGGCCGCCGGGCAACTCGCCAAGCTGTCTGAAACGCGGGCGCTGGATTTTCTGAAGCGCGATCCGCAGCTTTGGGCGGTGGTGGTTTCGCCTTGGATAATGATCCAGGAAAGGGCGTCGAATTGATCGATGCACCAAGATGGGGCGCTGTCCCGATCCTTGGAAAGTGTGTAGGTGAGTAGCGTGATGGCATGCTGCCGTGGCGAAACGCCACAGGGCAGGGTGACGTATACGTAACGGGAACAGTTTATCGGGCAGCCGTTGGGCTGCTTAATTGTTTCTGGATGTTGTTCGGGCGCAGGGTTCAGGACCGCTATCGCGAGCAAGCTCGCTCCCACAGTGGGTCTGTGTACACAAAACCCTGTGGGAGCGAGCTTGCTCGCGATTGGAGGCAACACGGTGCTGCGCCGGCCTCAGTAAGTCCTGCCAGTATGGTTATTGAGCGAAATAACCTTGGTCTTGCCAATGCGATGACGGTAGATCTCGCGCAGGTACTTGATGGCCTTTTTCACGCAATCGCGGGACAGACGGATGTCGTTGATCGAGACGAACTTCTCTTTGTCGCTGATCAGCTCGCGGTACTTCTTTTCGTACATCGGCTTGATGGCGTACCAGTTGGTGTCGAGGATTTTCGCCGGGTTCTCGAACTCGTTGAGCAAGTCGTCGATCCGCTCCTCATCGAAGTCATCGCTGATGATGAAGTCCAGGATCGAGTTGTCCAGGGTGTCGTCGAAGCGGTACGGGGTGCGGGCGAAGCAGCGCTTGATGAACGCCACGATCAGCGTCAGGAAGTCGTCCGACAGGCACGGGCTCTTGGCAATCAGGGTGGTCAGCGACAGGTTGGCCGAGGCGCCGATCACCAGCGCGTAACGCTTGAGCGTGGTGTTGGGGAACAGGCTGTTGAGGTGGGTCTTGAGCCGGTTCAGGTCCATGTAGGACAGTTTGTAGTCCTTGGGCAAGGAAACGATCGACACCACCGACGAGCAATTCTTGAAAAAGTGCAGGTCATGCAAGGCCGCGGCGTCGTAGCCCGAGTTCTTGTACTGCTCCAGCGATGCCCGGTAGCGCTTGGATTCGATCGGCAGCAGGCTGATGCCTTCGATGGCCTGGGTGACCTTGTTGAAGTGCGGCAGGTCGATGGAGCGGAAGAACAGGTCATCGATGTTCAGGCGTGGCGGCTCTTTCTCGAACACCTTGAATTTGTCGCCGCTCGGCGCCGGGGTTTCCGGGACGACGGACTCGGCGTAGGCAATCGCCACCGGACCGGCCAGGCTCATGAACAGGTCGTTGGCGTCCAGGCGGATGGTTTCGCCGATGTCGATGCCGGCCCGCCGGAAATAGTTCTGGTCGTAGTCGGTGGTGACCGCCTGGGCGGTCAGGATGTTGAAGATCTGCTGGGAGATGTACTGGTTGGCGTGCTTCTCCATGGCGTTGACGTCGATGTTCTGGATGTTGCCGTCGTCGCTTTCCTCGGCGTAGCGCATGATGTCGTTGGAGATCAACATCATTGCGTTCCACGGGCGGATACGCCCCATGACGCTGGCTTCGCTGCTGTCTTCGTTGGCGAAGTTGTATGAGAAATCCCATTCTTCCGACAGGTATTTGCACAACAGGCGTCCGGCGTTGATGTGCAGCGCCTCGGACATTTCGCTGCGGTGGTCGGAAATATTCGGCAGCACACAGATGCCGCTGGTGAAGATCGGCTCGAAGACGAAGGAATGACCGCTCTTGCTGTCGTGTTCGTCCATCGGCTTGGTGTCGAACGTCTTGTTCATGTACGAGTACTGCTGGGCCAGGCCGAACTCCGAGGCCATGCCCGAACCGGTACCGCCGCCGGCACTGAAGATCGAGAAGTACAGGCGCGACTGGTTGGCCTTGATGCCGCAGCTGTCGATCAGGTACGAGTGGATCATTTTCCAGTCGGGGCTGGAGAAGCGCTGGGTGTCCTTGTTCAGGATGATCTTGGCCAGGTACTGGCCGAGGATCGGTGCGTTACCGGCGCCACCGGCATGGACTTCCGACAGGTCCATGATTTTCATCTTGCTGTAGTCGCGCAAAAAGCCGCTTTTCTCGCCTTTGCGGGAAAAACGGATGCGTCCGGCGATGTCCTTGTCCAGGTCGCCGAGCATGACCAAGGGCTCGACCAGGAACACCGGTTTGCTGGCCTTGCTGTTACCCAGGCGCAGGTTGTGGCGGATCCATTGCGCAGGGCTGTAGCCCTTGTCGCTGTAGTTCTTGTCTTCGGCGTTGAATTCGTTGAGGTAGAACTTGCGGGCGTTATACACCAGCTCGGCCACGTCCAGGGCAATGTTGGAGCCGCAACGGCCCAGCCCGATCAGGCACACCGACGGGAATTCCTGCTGGCCACGTTCGCTTTCTTCGTCCACCAGGTGGGGCGGGCGCGGGAACACGCTGTCGCGCAGGCCATCGAGGTTGTCGAGGATGCGGTCGGTATTGGTTTCGGTGAAGTACAGGTACTGCTGGGTCGACAAGGGGCGCGAGGTGCTCGACGTCGACGACGTTTCGAGGCCGTTGGCGGCCGGGCCCAGGGTCAGATCGGATACCGCAGTGGCTGATTTTTTGGAAGTCATTGTGCGCCGTTGCCTGAACTGGTTGGTTCGATGATCGGGGTCATCGAATCATCGAGAATGGGAGCTCGCGTCCGTGTTGGCGCGAAGTCGGCCCTAGCGGTCAAGGCACACGCCTGAACAGCGCTCGGGAGAATCTATTCACGTTGGATCGGCCACCGGAACGTGATCTTTAGGCGGGATCGGGCAAAATGATGGCAATTGTTACTGGAACTTGACCGGCATCAAGAAGCACACCGTCCGCCATGGTCAGGTATCAGCCGTGCGAATGATCGCAGACAGTCCGGCCGCTGCTGTCTAGATTGCAGATTCCGGGCTCGGAAGCCTCGCCGCTGCCCCATGACAATAAAGAGACGGACCCATGCAGAACTCGACCCAAGCGGCGAATGCCTGGCGCATTCTGTTCCTGCTGTTCCTCGCCAACCTGTTCAACTTCTTCGACCGCACCATTCCGGCGATCATCATCGAGCCGATCCGTATGGAGTGGAGTCTCAGCGACTTCCAGATCGGCATCATCGGCACCGCCTTCACCATCGTTTATGCCATCGCCGGTTTGCCTCTGGGGCGCATGGCTGACACCGGTTCGCGCAGTAAATTGATGGGCTGGGGCCTGGCGACCTGGAGCGCGTTGACGGCGGTCAACGGCCTGGTGGGCAGTTTCTGGGCCTTTCTGCTGGTGCGCATGGGCGTGGGCATCGGCGAGGCCAGTTACGCGCCGGCCGCCAACTCTCTGATCGGCGATCTGTTCCCGGCTCATCGGCGGGCGCGGGCCATGGGCATTTTCATGCTGGGCCTGCCGATCGGTCTGCTGCTGGCTTTCTTCACGATTGGTGCGATGGTCAAGGCCTTCGACAGTTGGCGCGCGCCGTTCTTTATCGCGGCGGTGCCGGGGTTGGTGCTGGCGTTGTTCATGTTCTTCATCAAGGAGCCCAAGCGCGGCGCGGCGGAGACCGTGCAGGTGTCCCAGGAGAAAATCGACCGGCCGATTCGCCGGGTGCTGGCGATCCCGACGTTCCTGTGGCTGGTGCTGGCCGGGCTGTGCTTCAACTTTGCCACCTATGCCTGCAACTCGTTCCTGGTGCCGATGCTGCAGCGTTACTTCCTGATGCCGTTGCACGAGGCGGCGGTGGCCACCGGGATCATGGTCGGCGTGACCGGGTTGTTCGGGCTGACCCTCGGCGGCTGGGTCGCCGACAAGATTCATCAGCGAGTGCCCAATGGGCGCCTGTTGTTCGCCGCGTTCAGCCTGGTCATCTCCACCGTGACCACCGCGTGGGCGTTGCACGCCGGACGAATCGAAATCGGGGTGTTCGTTGCGGTGTTCAGTGTCGGCTGGCTGTTTGCCTATAACTTCTACACCTGCGTGTACACGGCGATCCAGGACGTGGTCGAGCCACGCCTGCGGGCCACCGCGATGGCCTTGTTCTTCGCCGGGCTGTACCTGCTCGGTGGCGGCCTGGGGCCGGTGGTGGTGGGCGGTTTGTCCGATTACTTCGCCCGCATGGCCATGGCCGCGGCCGGGGTCGACCAGATGAGCGAAGCGTTCAAGGCCATCGGCCTGCACGACGCGATGTACCTGATCCCGGTGGCGTTGTTTCTGACCATGGTGTTCCTGTTCCTGGCGTCACGCTGTTTCGTGCGTGATGCCCGGCGGATGAAGGAGGGGATGAGCGGTGGGGTGGAACCGGTGGGGGCAGCGGCGACGGCATAAGGCCCACAAGAAGCAGCCGTGCACCATTTTCCCGTGGCGAGGGAGCTTGCTCCCGCTGGGCTGCGCAGCAGATTCGGAATTTGTCAGCCGATGCAGCAGGGGGGCCGCTTCGCGCCCCAGCGGGAGCAAGCTCCCTCGCCACGGTGCTGCACTAGCCACCGGGGGGTTGCACTAGCCACCGGGGGGTTGCACTAGCCACCGGGGTGTTGCACTAGCCATAGGGGGCTGCACTAGCCACCGAGGGGCTGCGCTCATTACAGGGTTTTGCGCTAACCAGAGGTTGGCGCGCTACCGGGCTTCTCATCCCGCCCACGCAACAACCGGTTCGGCATCGCTACCGCTGCCGCCAGCCCCAACAGTGATATCGCCGCGCTGATTAGCAGCAAATGCCGGAAGGTGTTTTGCAACTCCTGACGCAAGGCGTTCTGCGCTTCGCCCGGGGCAGCGTTCAGGCCGTCCAGCAGCACATTGCCGGATTGGCCTTCGCCCAGCAGCGAAGCGCCGGCGAGTTGGGCGAAACTGGAATCGTGCAACAGTGCCAGCAGCAACGCCGACATCAGCGCCACACCCACCGCGCCGCCGAGGGAGCGGAACAGGTTGGTGGTGCTGGTGGCGACGCCGATGTCCCGTTGTTGCACCGAGTTCTGCGAGCCCACCAGCGAGGTGGGAAACTGCATGCCGGAGGCGATGCCACTGAGTAGCATGAACAGGCTGCTGAGCCAGAACGCGTCAGGCGGGGTAAAGGCCATGCCGAGGATCGCGAATGGGAAGAGCAGCGCACCGCTGAGGATCATCGGTTTGTAGCGCCCGGTGATCGAGGTCCGGCGACCGGCAAAATACGCGCCCATCGGCAAGCCCATCGCCAGCGGCAGCAAATGCAATGCGGCGCTGTCGGCACCGGCGCCGGTCACGCTCTGAAAGCGCAACGGCACCAGCACGGTCAGGGAGATTGCCTGGAAACTGGTGAAGAACACCGTGCACCAACACAACACCGCACTGCGGTTGACGAACAGATGCATCGGCAGCAGCGGCTCGCGGGCGCGGCGCTCGTGCCAGGCAAATGCCCCCAGCACCCATACCGCGCAACCCAGCAGCCCGAGCACTTCGCGGCTGTGCCAAGCGTGGCCCTGGCCGAACTGGGTGATGCCCAGCAACAGCGCGGTCAGGCCGATGATCAGCAACACGGTGCCCAGGTAATCGATGATTGGCGTGCGCTGCGGCACCGGCAACCCGACCAGCGCCCGGCGCGCCACCAGCCACGCGCCCAGGCCCAGCGGCAGGTTGATCAGGAACACCCAGCGCCAGGACAGGTATTGGGTCATGTAACCGCCCAGCACCGGCCCGGCCACGCTGGCCACCGCATACATGCTGCTGAAATAACCCTGATAGCGCCCACGTTCCCGGGGCGGGATGATGTCGCCAATGATGGCCTGGCTCACCGAAATCATCCCGCCGGCACCGATGCCCTGGAAGATCCGCGCCAGCACCAGCTGTTCCATGTTTTGCGCCAGTCCGCAGAACACTGAGGCCAGCGTGAACAGGCCCATGCCGAACAGCATCAACCGGCGTCGGCCGTACAGGTCGCCGAGCTTGCCATAGATCGGCACCGCCACGGTCATGGCGACCATGTAGCCGGAAATCACCCAGGCCAACAGGCTGACGTCGGCGAACTGCGCCGAGATGGCCGGCATCGAGACGGCGACGATGGTCTGGTCCAGGGCGCCGAGGAAGATCGCCAGCATCAGCGCCACCAGCACGCGGCGGATGGCTGGTTTCTGGGCTGAAGGAAATTCGGGCTGGGTCACGGCAAAACCTGCGGGCATCACGCCGGTAAGGCGAATGGTACGGAGCACGCAGTGTAAGTCGATAGTCGGCTATTCGATAGCCTCGTAAGGAAGTCCCACGTAATTTTCCGCGATGGTCTTGCGCCCGGCCTCGGAGTCGACGAAATACGCAAGCTCCGCTTCGCTGATGCGCTGGTTGAAGGCGTCATCATCGAAGCGATGCAGCATCGAGGTCATCCACCAGGAGAACCGCTCGGCCTTCCAGACGCGCCGCAGGCAGATGGCCGAATACCGTTGCAGCAGGTCGACGCGGCCGTCGCGATAGACCTTGAGCAGGATGTCGAACAGCGTGCTGACATCACTGGCCGCCAGGTTCAGCCCCTTGGCCCCGGTGGGGGGGACGATGTGGGCCGCGTCGCCCACCAGGAACATCCGCCCATGCTGCATCGGCTCGACCACGAAGCTGCGCAGCGGCGCGATGCTTTTCTCGATCGACGGGCCGGTCACCAGGGTTTCGGCCAGGTCGGCGGGCAGGCGGGCTTTCAGTTCGGCCCAGAAGCGTTCGTCCGGCCAGTCGGTCAGTTGTTCATCGGCAGGTACTTGCAGGTAGTACCGGGTGCGGGTCCTGGAACGCATGCTGCACAGGGCAAAACCGCGATCATGGCGGGCGTAGACCAGTTCCTCGTTAACCGGCGGGGTGTCGGCCAGGATGCCGAGCCAGCCGAAAGCATAGACCCGTTCAAAGACTTTGAGTCGGTCCGCCGGGATCGACTGCCGCGCCACGCCGTGGAAACCGTCGCAACCGGCGATGTAGTCGCAGTCCAGGCGCCAGGATTGGCCCAGGTGTTCGAAGGTCACGAAGGGCTGCTCGGTCAGCATGTCGTGGGGCTGGGCCTGGTCGACTTGATACAGGGTGCGGCCACCGGTCTGTTCACGGGCGGCCATCAGGTCGCGGGTCACTTCGGTCTGGCCGTAGACCATCACGTTTTTGCCACCGGTCAGCCCCCTGAGATCGATGTGCACCCGACGCCCGTTGAGCACCAGTTCGAAGCCGTCGTGTTCCAGGCCCTCGGCGTCCATACGCTGGCCGACGCCAGCCTGGCGCAGCAGTTCGGTCATGCCCTGTTCCAGCACGCCGGCGCGGATGCGGCTCAGCACGTACTCCGGCGTCTGGCGTTCGAGGATGACAGTGTCGATCCCGGCGTTGTGCAGCAACTGGCCGAGCAGCAGCCCAGAGGGGCCGGCGCCGATGATGGCGACTTGGGTCTTGAGGGTTTTCATTGTTGTTATGGCTCGCACTGGGCACGCAACCGAAGTCGGTGTTGATTGTTATGGACCGAGTGCCTGCATTTTTCGCTTGCGGACCTGTCAGTTGAAGGGGAAAACTGCGTCGATACCTGTTCGTTTTGCCAATTGGTGCGATTATCGCCCGCAACCCCAGGCCCGGATTCCTCGTTATGAAAAAACCAGACCTGCCGACGATCCCGGTGTTCAAGCTCTACGGCGAGGGCCAGGACTGGCCGACGCCGGACCTTTTGCACTGTGAGACCATCTCCAAGCGCAGCCGCGAACATCAATGGGAAATCAAACCCCACCGGCACGCCGACCTGTGCCAATTGTTATTCGTGTTCAAGGGCCACGCGGAACTGGAGATCGAAGGCCAGCGCACGCAACTCGACGAGCCGGCGGTGCAGATCCTGCCGCCGCTGTCGGTGCATGGCTTCCGGTTCTCCGAAGACGTGGAAGGCTACGTGGTGACCCTGGCGGCGCCGCTGGTAGCGCATCTGCAGGGGCAATTGGGGCATTCAGTGAACGTGCTGGCCCAGGCCGAAAGCTACCCGGCCGGTGAAAACGCCGAGTATCTCAATAGCCTGTTCAGCGCGTTGCAGGCCGAATACATGGGCCATCAACCGGCCCGGGAAATGCTGATGCACGCGCTGGTCAACGTGATCATGGTCTGGGTCAGTCGCCAGGTGATGCAGCGCCGCACCAAGGCCCAACGTCCGCAACGGGCCCGGGAATACCTCAACGGGTTCATTCAGTTGGTGGAAGAGACCTATCGCCAGCACGTCAAGGTCGAAGACCTGGCCCATCGCCTGGGCATTTCGGTGTCGCACCTCAACGGCACCTGCCGGGAACTGGCGGGGCAGCCGGCGTTGCAGATCATGCACGAGCGCCAGTTGCTGGAGGCCAAGCGGATGCTGACGTACACCGGCCTGACCATCTACGAGATATCGGAGATGCTCGGGTTCTCCGACCCGACCAACTTCACCCGACTGTTCCGCCGGCGTGTCGGTATCTCGCCCAAAGCATTCCGCGACCGGCTCAAGAGCGATCAGCTGGACGACTGAATCAGGCTGTTTCGTACACAGCCTGGTTCGTAAGAGCCTAGCGCAGCGCGTTAAGGGTCGCGTTGTGGGGGATGCAGCGTTCCACGTTGCAACTGGCGTATTCGCGGGGTTGTTGTCTGGCCTGCTCGACCCGGTAGGCCGCTGTGCCGTACAGCGCAAGCGTAGCGGCGCAGGTGATGAAAACGGCGAAACGCCTTTTTGTTTTGATGTTCATGGCGATGACCTCTGAACGAATACCCGGGGGTACTGTGTTAAGCATAGGTCAGCGCGGGTGGGTTGCCAGTTGAGTGCGTACTGGATCTGACTCGGTATTCAGGACATCGATGATCCTTTGTGGGAGCGAGCTTGCTCGCGATGAGGGAGTGTCAGTCTCCTAAGTGCCGACTGATCTACCGCTATCGCGAGCAGGCTCGCTCCCACAGGGTGACGGGGTGTCTGGTAGAGCCGATTACGCCAAGTGCTCAGGCTTCATCGGATCCCCCGGCTTGACGCCCAGTTGCTGACGCACGTCCTCGAACATCTCGTCGTAATACTCGTGCATCGAGCCGATGCTGGCGTTCTTGGGCAACCCGTATTTCTGGGCGATGCGCGTGGCGGGGCGGGCAAAGTCGAAGGCCTGGTCCTTGGCCAGGAAAAAGCGCTCGTCCACGGGCTTGTCCTCGACCGTGCCGTGCAGCCGAAACGACATGCCCTGGCCTTCCTTGGGATCCTGGGCGAGCTCGTAGTCGATGCACAGGTTGTAGCTGTAATCGTCCTTGTTCAGCGCGTGGCGCTCCATGTGCAGGTGACCGGGTCGGAACAGGGCCATGAGCGACTCTCCATGAAAGGCGTAGAAGTAGGGCAGACCGCGAATCTGCCCCGCAAGTTTCCCGTTATCGATAAGTGATGCCAGCGGTTGCCGTGCTGATGCGGGTACCGGCGGTGCCTTGGACGATAGCATCGATGTCTGAAAGCGCCCCGATCACCGCGACCTTGCCGGTGTTGCGCGCGAACTCGCACGCCGCCTGCACTTTGGGGCCCATGGAACCGGCGGCGAAGCCGAGTTTGTCCATTTCGTCGGGATGGGCCTGGGCGATGGCTTTCTGGGTCGGTTTACCAAAGTCGATGAAGGCGGCGTTGACGTCGGTGGCGATCACCAGCAGGTCGCTCTCCAGTTGCTCGGCCAGCAGCGCCGAGCACAGGTCTTTGTCGATCACTGCCTCGACGCCTTGCAGCTTGCCGTCGGCGTCATACATCGTCGGGATGCCACCGCCGCCAGCGCAGATCACGATGCTGCCTTTTTCCAGCAGCCACTTGATCGGGCGGATCTCAAAGATCCGCTTGGGCCTGGGGCTGGCGACCACGCGGCGGAATCTGTCGCCGTCCGGGGCAATGGCCCAGCCGTTTTCGGCCGCCAGTTTCTGCGCTTGCTGTTGGCTGTAGACCGGGCCGATGGGTTTGCTGGGGCTCTGGAAGGCCGGGTCGTTGGCGTCCACTTCGACTTGGGTCAGCAGCGTCGCGAAGGGCACTTCGAAGTCCAGCAGATTGCCCAGTTCCTGTTCAATGATGTAGCCGATCATGCCTTCGGTTTCGGCGCCCAATACGTCCAGCGGATACGCCGAAACCGAGGTGTAGGCCGCCGCCTGCAATGACAGCAGGCCGACCTGCGGACCGTTGCCGTGGGCGATGACCAACTGGTTGCCGGGATGGATCTTCGCGATCTGTTCGGTCGCGGTGCGGATGTTGCTGCGTTGATTGTCGGCGGTCATGGGTTCACCCCGACGCAGGAGGGCATTACCGCCCAGGGCAACGACGATGCGCATGGTGTTGTCCTTTTACAAAGAGATCAGAAACGACTCGCTCCCACAATGGTCGGTGGTGGGGTTAGAGATCCGCCAACGTTGACACCAGGATCGCCTTGATGGTGTGCATGCGGTTTTCCGCTTGCTCGAAGGCGATACAGGCCGGTGATTCGAACACGTCGTCGGTGACTTCGATGCCGTTGGCCAGGTGTGGATATTGCTCGGCGATCCGTTTGCCGACCTGGGTGTCGCTGTTATGGAACGCCGGCAGGCAATGCATGAACTTGGTGCGTGGGTTGCCGGTGGCTTTCATCAGTTGGGCGTTGACCTGGTAGGGCAGCAATTGCTCGATCCGCTCGGCCCAGGCTTCGACCGGCTCGCCCATGGACACCCAGACGTCGGTGTGGATGAAGTCCACGGCGTTGACCGCCGCTTTGGGGTCTTCGGTGAGGGTGATGCGGGCGCCGCTTTCTTCGGCGTACCGATGGCAGCGTTGCACCAGGTCGTCATGGGGCCACAGGGCCTTCGGCGCGCAGATACGCACGTCCATGCCGAGCTTGGCGCCGATCAGCAGCAACGAGTTGCCCATATTGTTGCGAGCATCGCCCAGGTACGCGTAGCTGATCTCATGGATCGGCTTGTCGGCGTGCTCGCGCATGGTCAGCACGTCGGCGATCATTTGCGTGGGGTGATATTCATCGGTCAGACCGTTGAACACCGGGACGCCGGCGAACTTCGCCAGCTCTTCGACGATTTCCTGCTTGAAGCCCCGATACTCGATGGCGTCGTACATGCGCCCGAGCACACGGGCGGTGTCCTTCATGCTTTCCTTGTGGCCGATCTGCGATGAGTTGGGGTCGATGTAGGTGACGTTGGCGCCCTGGTCGTAGGCCGCCACCTCAAACGCGCAACGGGTGCGGGTCGAGGTTTTTTCGAAAATCAGCGCAATGTTGTTGCCTTTGAGGTGCTGCTGTTCGGTGCCGGTGTACTTGGCTCGCTTGAGGTCGCGGGACAGGTCCAGCAAGTAGCGCAGTTCGCGGGGGGTGTGGTGTTCCAGGCTGAGCAGGCTACGGTTGTGGATGTTGAACGCCATGATGGATCTCCTCGGGTTTCGGTTATCCCCTGGGCGGTGTCCGGTCAACACCGACCCAGGCGCAGAAGTCAGTAGTCGATCGGGTCGCGGATGATCGGGCAGGTCATGCAATGGCCGCCGCCGCGACCTCGTCCCAGTTCGCTGGCGCTGATGGTGATGACCTCCACCCCGGCCTTGCGCAGTAAGGTGTTGGTGTAGGTGTTGCGGTCATAGCCAATCACCACCCCCGGCTCCAGAGCCATTACGTTGTTGCCGTCGTCCCATTGCTCGCGTTCGGCGGCGAAGCTGTTGCCGCCGGTTTCCACCACGCGCAGTGCCGGCAGTTGCAAGGCCGCTGCGACCGTGTCGAGAAAGCTGCCTTCTTCACGACGCACGTCGATGCCACCGGGCTTGCTTTCGTCGGGGCGCAGGGAGAACGCGACGATCTGGCTGACCACTTCGGGGAAAATCGTCACCAGGTCGCGGTCGCAGAAGCTGAACACGGTGTCCAGGTGCATGGCGGCGCGAGACTTGGGCAAGCCGGCGACGATCACCCGCTCCACGGCCTTATGCTTGAACAGGTTCAGCGCGAGCTGGCCGATGGCCTGGCGGGACGAGCGTTCGCCCATGCCGATCAGTACTACGCCATTGCCGATGGGCATCACGTCGCCGCCTTCGAGGGTGGCGCTGCCGTGGTCCAGATCCGGGTTGCCGTACCAGATCTGGAAGTCGGCGTGGGTGAACTCGGGGTGGAATTTGTAGATGGCGGTGGTCAGCAGGGTTTCCTGGCGGCGGGCCGGCCAGTACATCGGGTTCAGGGTGACGCCGCCGTAGATCCAGCACGTGGTGTCGCGGGTAAACTGGGTGTTGGGTAGCGGCGCCAGGATGAAGCTGGAGTGCCCGAGAAAATCGCGGAACATCTGAATGGTTTTGCCACCGAAGCTGTCGGGCAGGTCATCGGCGCAAACCCCACCGATCAGGAATTCGGCGATCCGGCGCGGTTCCAGGCTGCGCAACCACGAACCGACTTCATTCACCAGGCCCAGGCCTACCGAGTCGGCGGTGATCTTGCGGTGCAGGATCCAGTCCAGGGCTTCGGGAATGGCGACGATGTCGGTCAGCAGGTTGTGCATTTCCAGTACGTCGATGCCGCGCTCGCGCATCTTGGTGACGAAATCAAAATGGTCGCGCTTGGCCTGGTTGACCCACAGCACGTCATCGAACAGCAGTTCATCGCAGTTGTCCGGGGTCAGTCGCTGATGGGCCAGGCCTGGGGAGCAGACCATGACTTTGCGCAATCTACCGGCTTCGGAATGAACGCCGTACTTCACTTTTTCCGTGGTCATTGGATGTTCTCCGTTGAGATCGTCAGCCTGTTACAAGGTCAGGAAGCCGTCGTAGAGGCCATAGGCAGCCACCAGGGCGCCCACCACCACGGCGGCAAAAATCAGTTTCTCGACTGAGGTGAATACCGGTTTGCCCACCTCGCGCCGGGCCTTGGCAAACAGGATCGCGCCAGGGGCGTAGAGCAGGGCGGAGAGCAGCAGGTATTTGATCCCGCCGGCGTACAGCAGCCACACCGCATAGATCAGGGCGATGGCGCCGATGAACAGGTCCTTGCGGCGTTCGGCCAGGGCGTTTTCATAGGTTTCGCCCCGCACCGCCAACAGCAGCGCGTAAGCCGCCGACCACAGGTACGGCACAAGAATCATCGAGGTGGCGAGGTAGATCAGTGACAGATAGGTGCTGGCCGAAAACAGGGTGACGATCAGGAACAGCTGCACCATTGCGTTGGTCAGCCACAAGGCGTTGGCCGGGACGTGATTGGCATTTTCGCGACGCAGGAACGCCGGCATGGTGTGGTCCCGGGCGGCGGCGAACATGATCTCGGCGCACAGCAGCACCCAGGACAAGAGGGCGCCGAGCAGCGAAATGATCAGGCCGACGCTGATCAGCACCGCGCCCCAATGGCCCACCACATGCTCCAGCACCGCCGCCATGGAAGGGTTTTGCAGTTTCGCCAGTTCCGGCTGGGTCATGATCCCCAGCGACAGCACATTCACCAGGACCAGGAACAGCAGCACGGTAATGAACCCGATCACTGTGGCCTTGCCCACGTCCGAGCGTTTCTCGGCGCGGGCGGAAAAAATGCTCGCGCCCTCGATGCCGATGAAGACCCAGACGGTGACCAGCATCATGTGCCGGACCTGGTTCATCACACTGCCCAGGTCCGGGTTCTTCACGCCCCAGATGTCGGCGGTGAAAACGTCGAGCTTGAACGCGAACACTGCGATCAGCACGAACAACGCCAGCGGCACGACCTTGGCAACCGTGGTCACCAGGTTGATGAACGCGGCTTCCTTGATACCGCGCAGCACCAGCCAATGCACGGCCCACAGCAGGGCCGAGGCGCCGACCACCGCTGCAACCGTGTTGCCTTCACCAAACACCGGGAAGAAAAAGCCCAAGGTGCTGAACAGCAGCACGAAGTAGCCGACGTTGCCCAGCCAGGCGCTGATCCAGTAGCCCCAGGCCGATGAGAAACCCATGTAGTCACCGAACCCGGCCTTGGCGTAGGCGTACACGCCGCCGTCCAGGTCGGGCTTGCGATTGGCCAGGGTCTGGAACACGAACGCCAGGGTCAGCATGCCCACCGCGGTGATCGCCCAGCCAATCAGAATGGCGCCGACATCGGCACTGGCCGCCATGTTCTGCGGCAGGGAAAAGATCCCTCCGCCGATCATCGAACCCACGACCAGCGCGACCAGCGCACCCAAGTGAAGCTTTGCGGGGGTATCAGACATAGCATGACTCCGAGGCAGCAGAGGAGAGTCACAGCCTATGTCGGTTTTGCCTCGGGTTAGCTGACCCAGGTCAGCAGGCGCAGCTGATTACCACTGCGCTCGATGCGCCCCGAGCTCAGTTGCCGCCCGCGTCCACTGCAACGGCGTGCCGCTGATTTTCAGCGGTACCTGCAATCGGTGCGCGGGGCCCCACGGCGTCTGTTCCACCAGCAGGCCCTGATCGTCGTTGTCCTCGGGGCGAAGCGCGGCCTGGGCCCCCGGCCCCTGTTCGATCAACAGTTTTGCCGTGCGCGCCAGTGACAGGCGGGCAGAACCGCCTCGACCGTTCTCCAGACGCCGGGCCAGCAACACGAGGGTGCTGGCCGCCATCAGGTAGCCAGTGCCATGATCCAGCGCTTGCACCGGCAGTGGCGTTGGTTGGCTGGCCTGTTTCCAGGCCATGCCCCCCTCGGCGATGCCGCTGCTCATCTGCACCAGGCTGTCAAAGCCGCGACGGTTGCGCCATGGGCCGTTCCAGCCGTAGGCGTTGAGGCTGACGTCGATCAGCCCCGGGTTCATGCCCCGACGCTGCTCGGCGTCAAGGCCCAGGCGCTCCAGAGCGTCTGCCCGATAGCCATGCAGGAGGACGTCGGCGTCCCTGAGCAAGGCTTCGAATACCGCACGATCATCAGGCCGATGCAGATCCAGGCGCGCACAGCGTTTGCCCAGGGTCACTTCCGGCACCACGCCGGGCTCGTTCCAGGTGGGCGGGTCGATACGCAGGACATCGGCGCCGAGCCCGGCCAGCAAGCGACTGGCAATGGGGCCCGCGAGCACCCGGGTCAGGTCCAGCACCTTGAGGCCGGCCAACGGCTGGGCCACGGATCCGAGCCAGGGCTTGTGCGCCGCCGTGTTGCTGGGGGTGAACCGCACCAGCGGCTCGGCGTTCACCGCTTGGCCTTGGGGATGAGCCTGCCATGCCTGCCACGAACGCATCTGGGCAGCGCACCCGCCTGCCTCGACTACGGCCTGTTCCAGTTCCGACTTGGGCCAGCGAGCGACCCGGCTCGCCATTTCGCTGCGATCAGCACACGGGCCGAGGACTTTTTCCGCTGCCAGTCGATGATGCGGTGCATTGGTATGTAGGCGAATCCAGCCATCGGCGCAGGCATAGTCGCCGGCCACCGGGTCCCACAGTGGCGGAGGGTTCCAGCCGACCGGTCGTAGCGAGGTGGAGAACCAGAACGAGGCCAGGCGTCGGTCCACTTCGACCGATGGCCGGCGCCCGGTTTGCTGGTGGATGAGTTCGGCAGTCGCCTGGCCGGCAGCGGCGATGCTGGCGCAGGCCAGCTCCGTGACGGCGAACGCCGAGGGCAGGGCGCCTTCATCGGTGAAGGGGATCTGCGTGGTGGGCAGGCCGAGCGCGTCTTGCATGGACGTGAGCAGGTCAGTCATCGAAAGCCCTCCGCAATGAGAGGGCGAGCATAGATCAAAAATCCGTCGGGGGCTGCTTCGCCGCCAAGCGCGGGCAAGAACCCGGCGCAGGTTCCGGTCGCGACCAGATCCACAGGTTGCCCAGACCCATGCCGGCCAGCGCCAGGTAGACCGGCCAGCCATGGCCGAGCGTGGCCAGCATCACCCCGGCGCAGAGCAGCATGCTGACCGTGGCGGTAACCTTGGCCCGGCGCGGGATGGCCTTGCCGTTGCGCCAGTTGCGCAGCATCGGCCCGAACAGCCGGTGGTTCTCCAGCCAGGCGTTCAGGCGCGGCGAACTGCGGGTCGCGGCCCAGGCGGCGAGCAGGATGAACTCGGTCGTCGGCAGGCCCGGCACGACCAGGGCGACCAGGCCGATGGCGAGGCTGATGTAGGCGAGCAGGGTGAAGAGCAGGCGGGTGAGTTTTGAGGGGGAGCGGTTCATGTGTTCTTCAAGCTCACTCGGATCACTGTGGGAGCGAGCCTGCTCGCGATTGCTATCGGTCAGGCAATATCACCGGTATCTGACACTCCGCTATCGTCGGATCGCCGCCCGGAGCAGGCTCGCTCCCACATGGACTGTGGTCACTGTTCAGGCCAGTTCGGTCGCATAGGCATGCTCCAGCAACACCGTAAACCGGTTGAATGCATCCAGCGCACCTTTATCCGCCTCGGCTTCCTGCTGTGGGGTAAAGACCAGGCTATCGAGGGTTCGGGTAAAAGTTTTCCAACCTTCGGCGCGTCCGCCCGCCGGTTCGGCCAGGTGCCGGGCGCCGAAGGTTTCGCTCAATCCCAGGCCCACGGCGCGCTTGATCAGAAACGCCGCGCCGAGTTTCGAGCCTTCGGAGACGAACAGCCAGCCCAGGGCTTCGGCCTGGGTTGGGTTCTTCACCGCACCGGCCACGGGCGGCGGGATCTCGGTGTCCAGGTCTGCCAGGTCGGCCCTGGCCGCTTCGGCGCGGCAGCGGGCCGGCAGGTCGGGAATCAGGCTGGACAGGTGCGCGTCGTTGTACAGCGCCATCAGTTCCCACTGGAACAGGTATTGGGCCACCACGAAACGGGCGTAGCCGGCCAGTGTTTCGAAGGGGGCGTGGGCCTTGACCAGGGCATCGAGCCTGCTGTGGGGCTCGTGGGTGATCTGGTTCAGGCGTTGGGAGCGTAACGTTGATTGTGGGGTATTCATGGGAGCTCCTTGAGAGGAAAACAGGTATGTGATGACAAGACGAATCGCAGTCCATCGCACGGTGAGAACAGGATGCTTTTGTGGGGGGGGGGGGAGGGGACCCCCCCCCCACAACACA
>NZ_JBKGGX010000043.1:0-28272 GCF_052041925.1 Pseudomonas sp. SMN5 | reverse complement strand
CCCCCCCCCCCCCCCCTCCCCCCCCCCCCCCCCTCCCCCTCCCCCCCCCCCCCCCCCCCCCCCCCCCCCCCCCCCCCCCCCCCCCCCGCTCCCACATGAATCTGGTCCCATAGAGATTGTATGGTGCTTCAACAAAAATGCCCCTTGATCGCGAGACCAAGGGGCATTTTCCATTCACGGGAAAACTCAGCGATTGCGGGTCAGCAACGCCGGTTTCTCGCCTCGCGGACGGCTTGGCAGTTGGTCCAGTTGCTCAGGCGTCGGGAAACGATCGGCTTTCGATTCCTTGTGCATGATCTTCGGCTGGTTGCTGCGCGGGTTCTGCACGGCGGGTTCCTGGCGAGACTGGTCGTCACGGGCCGGGCGGCGAGGGCGGTCTTCGCGACGGGCCTGGCCGTCACGGGGCGCGCCGTTGCGTGGGCCGCTGCGTTTGCCCGGTGGGGTACCGGTGGACGAGCCGTTGCTGTTGCGAGGGCCGTTCTGACGACCTTGCGACTGACCGCTACGCTGGCCGCCCGCGCCTTGTGCCGGGGCACCTGGACGACGACCGCGGCCTTGAGGCGGTTTCTGCTGTGGCACGTAGTCGACGCGGTTGCCGAAGTTGTCGATATCGTCGTCCAGGAATTCATCCGGGGCACGATCGGCGGCGGCGCGAGGGATCTGGCGCTGCGGCTCACGGGCCGGCGTGCCTTCGCGGGGCTTGTGCTCGCGAGCCGGGCGTTCGCCACGGCTGCCGGCGGGTTTTTCCTTGCCCTTGTCCTTGCCTTTGTCCTTGCGACCGCCGCCACCGCCGTTCGGGCCGTCGCCACGCGGGCCACGGGCGTTGCGCGGGTTGCGCACGTCCGGACGCTCGCGCACTTCAGGCTTCTCGGCCTCGATGGTGCTGGCATCGAAGCCCATCAGGTCGCCGTCAGGGATCTTCTGCTTGGTCATGCGCTCGATGCTTTTGAGCAGCTTTTCTTCGTCCGGAGCGACCAGCGAGATCGCTTCACCCGAACGACCGGCCCGACCGGTACGGCCGATGCGGTGCACGTAGTCTTCATCGACGTTCGGCAGCTCGAAGTTGACCACGTGGGGCAACTGATCGATGTCCAGCCCGCGGGCGGCGATATCCGTGGCAACCAGGATCCGCACTTCGCCGGCCTTGAAGTCGGCCAGGGCCTTGGTGCGTGCGTTTTGGCTCTTGTTGCCATGGATCGCCACGGCCGGCAGGCCATGCTTGTCCAGGTATTCGGCCAGGCGATTGGCGCCGTGCTTGGTGCGGGTGAACACCAGTACCTGTTCCCAGGCGCCGGTGGTGATCAGGTGCGCCAGCAGGGCGCGCTTGTGGCTGGCTGGCAGGCGGAACACACGCTGTTCGATACGCTCGACCGTGGTGTTCGGCGGCGTGACTTCGATGCGTTCCGGGTTGTGCAACAGCTTGCCGGCCAGGTCGGTGATGTCCTTGGAGAACGTCGCCGAAAACAGCAGGTTCTGGCGCTTGGCGGGCAGGCGGGAGAGGACCTTCTTCACGTCATGGACGAAGCCCATGTCGAGCATGCGGTCGGCTTCGTCCAGCACGAGGATTTCCACGTGGGACAGATCGACGCTGCCCTGGCCGGCCAGGTCCAGCAAGCGGCCGGGACAGGCGACCAGGACGTCGACGCCGCGGGCCATGGCCTGGACCTGGGGATTCATGCCGACGCCGCCGAAGATGCAGGCACTGACGAACTTCAGGTCGCGAGCGTAGATCTTGAAGCTCTCGTGGACCTGGGCCGCCAGTTCGCGGGTCGGGGTCAGGACCAGTACGCGCGGTTGGCGCGGACCGTGACGCTGGGATTTGTCCGGGTGACCGTTGGGAAACAACCGCTCCAGGATCGGGAGGGCGAAACCACCGGTTTTACCAGTACCTGTCTGTGCGGCGACCATCAGATCGCGACCTTGCAACACGGCGGGAATGGCCCGCTGTTGCACCGGGGTAGGCTCGGTGTAGCCGGCGGCTTCGATGGCGCCGACTAAAGCCTCGGAGAGACCGAGGGAAGCAAAGGACATGAGTAATCCTGTTTTAGTGAGGGCCTGGCCCAATGGGATAGTCTTGCCTGGCGCGAATGACGTTCAATGAAAAAGACGTCATCCCGTCCGGTCCTGCCGGGTCTCAAAGGCTCTTGCGGACAAGGCTCGCGCGGGCTTGAAGCTGCGCTGTAGCGGTGTCCGGAGACCTTTTGCAAGACCGGGCGTCCGGGCGTGAGCCTGGCGGGAAGGCGCGAGTATAACAGAGCAAACGCCGTGCGCCGCGTTCCTGCTGCTCAACGGTTTATTTGTGGGATGGCCGGACCTGGCGCTGCGACCCTGGCGAGGGGGCCGGCACCGTAGCGGGCGCTCAGTTCGGCATAGGCCGGTTCGCGCTTGAACCGCTTGAGTTCGGCGGCGAAACGTTGCACCAGCAAATCCATCCCGGCCTTGCGGCGCACCGCCAGGTACTGGCTTTGGCGGCTGACCACGACTGGGTTTTCGGTGATCTGGTCACCCAGTTTCATTTGCTCGAGCATGTATCGGCCGACCCTGCGATCGGTGATCAGCAGGTCGATCCGGCCCAATTGCAGCTTGCCGAAGTTGGCTTCGTGGGTCGGCGCCGTTTCCCGCTTGAAATGGCTGGCTTCGCTGAAGGCCTGGCTGTAGAGATAGCCGGGCGAAGTGCCGATAGTCAGGCCGCCCAGCTCATCGAGCGAGCGAAACGGATGGGGTCGGGCGTTGGCGTAGAACATCACGAATTCCACATCCGAGAGAGGTTCGCTGGGGTAAAGCAGCATCGCATCGCGCTCACTGCTCTGGAAAATGTCCAGCGCACCGTCCGCCAGTCCCTGTTCCAACATCGCCAGGCAACGCTTCCATGGCAAAAACTGCCATTCCACATCGATGCCCAGGCGCTTGAACACAATGGCAGTGGTTTCGTAGTCCAATCCCTGGGCCTTGCCGTTCTCTTCAAAGACGTAGGGCGCCCAGGGTTCGGTGACAATCCGCAACTTTTCAGCCCGGGCAACCATGCTCAGGCACAAGAGAAGAAGGGCGGTCAGTAAGTGGGCAATGACGGGCATGGCCTGAGGTTACGCTGAGAGCCCATCAAATAGCTAGAGCGCTCTGGCCTGTACCTTGGTGGCCTGTTGCATGCCATCGGTGTTCGCGGTGCAGTCGGGCCTATTGGCCTGTCATGGTCCACTCCCGGCCTCCTGGCGAAATGAAAAAAGGCCCTGGTTTTCGCCAGGGCCCTTTATTCGCATCACGCTATCAGCGCGGCAGCTTGAGGTTGTTCCACACCGCCAGGCTCGGTTCGGCCTGGTTGAGGGTGTAGAAGTGCAATCCCGGTGCACCGCCTTGCAGCAGGCGCTCACACATCTGCGTGATGACTTGCTCGCCGAAGCTCTGGATGCTGGCGGTGTCGTCGCCATAGGCTTCCAGCTGCTTGCGGACCCAGCGCGGGATCTCTGCGCCGCAGGCGTCGGAGAAACGCGCCAGCTTGCTGTAGTTGGTGATCGGCATGATCCCCGGCACCACTGGGATGTCGACGCCCAGCTTGCGCACGCGCTCGACAAAGTAAAAGTAGCTGTCGGCGTTGAAGAAATACTGGGTGATCGCGCTGTTGGCGCCAGCGTTGGCTTTGCGGACGAAGTTGCGCAGGTCGTCTTCGAAATTGCGCGCCTGGGGGTGCATCTCCGGATAAGCCGCCACTTCGATGTGGAAATGCTCGCCGGTTTCCTCACGAATGAAACTCACCAGGTCGTTGGCATGGCGCAACTCACCGCTGGCCATGCCCATGCCCGAGGGCAGGTCACCGCGCAGGGCCACGATCCGCTTGATGCCCGCAGCCTTGTACTGGGTCAGCAGGTTGCGCAGATCAGCCTTGCTGTCGCCCACGCAGGAAAGGTGCGGGGCGGCCGGGATTTTCACTTCGCTCTCAAGTTGCAACACGGTGTTGATCGTGCGGTCACGGGTCGAACCACCGGCGCCATAAGTGCAGGAGAAGAAGTCAGGGTTGTAGCTCGCCAACTGACGGGCAGTGGCGATCAGTTTTTCATGCCCAGCATCGGTCTTCGTCGGGAAGAACTCGAAACTGTAGCGACGATCTTGGGACATGGTCGGAGCTCCCAGCTGCGAGCTACAAGCTAAAAGCTACAAGAGAGCGGTGCGCCGAGTTCTTGTGCTTAAGCTTGCAGTTTGCGGCTGCGTAATAGCGATGAAGAAGTAAGCCCCAAGCCCCAAGCCTCAAACCACAAGTAAAAATAAGCTGCTTTTACTTGTAGCTTGAAGCTCAAAGCTTGCAGCTGCCATCAGTACCGATAAGCGTGCGGCTTGAACGGGCCTTCGACAGTCACACCGATGTAGTCAGCCTGTTGCTTGGTCAGCTTGGTGACCACGCCGCCGAAACCGCGGACCATTTCCAGGGCCACTTCTTCGTCGAGTTTCTTGGGCAGTACTTCCACGGTCAGGCGCTCGGCTTTCTGGGCCGGCGACAGGTCGGCGTATTTCTGGCCGAACAGGAAGATCTGGGCCAGGACCTGGTTGGCGAACGAACCGTCCATGATGCGGCTCGGGTGGCCGGTGGCGTTGCCCAGGTTGACCAGGCGGCCTTCGGCCAGCAGGATCAGGTAGTCGTCGTTCTGTGGGTCGAAGCTGCCGGCGCCGGTGCGGTGCACTTTGTGGACCTGCGGCTTCACTTCTTCCCATGCCCAGTTCTTGCGCATGAAAGCGGTGTCGATTTCATTGTCGAAGTGACCGATGTTGCAGACCACGGCGCGCTTCTTCAGGGCCTTGAGCATGTTGGCGTCGCAGACGTTGACGTTGCCGGTGGTGGTCACGATCAGGTCGATCTTGCCCAGCAAAGCCTTGTCGATGCTGGCTTCGGTGCCGTCGTTGTTACCGTCGATGAACGGCGAGACCAGTTCGAAACCGTCCATGCAGGCCTGCATGGCACAGATCGGGTCGACTTCGGAAACCTTGACGATCATGCCTTCCTGGCGCAGGGACTGGGCCGAGCCCTTGCCCACGTCACCGTAGCCGATCACCAGTGCCTGCTTGCCCGACAACAGGTGGTCGGTGCCGCGCTTGATGGCGTCGTTCAGGCTGTGACGGCAGCCGTACTTGTTGTCGTTCTTGCTCTTGGTGACCGAGTCGTTGACGTTGATGGCCGGAATCTTCAGCTCGCCCTTGGCCAGCATGTCCAGCAGACGGTGCACGCCGGTGGTGGTCTCTTCGGTGACGCCGTGGACCTTGTCCAGTACTGCGGCATATTTCTTGTGCAGCAGCTCGGTCAGGTCGCCGCCGTCGTCGAGGATCATGTTCGCGTCCCATGGCTGGCCATCCTTGAGGATGGTCTGCTCCAGGCACCACTCGTACTCTTGCTCGGTCTCGCCTTTCCAGGCGAATACCGGGATACCGGCGGCGGCAATAGCGGCAGCGGCCTGGTCCTGGGTGGAGAAGATGTTGCACGACGACCAGCGCACTTCGGCACCCAGGGCAACCAGGGTTTCGATCAGCACGGCGGTCTGGATGGTCATGTGGATGCAGCCGAGGATTTTCGCGCCCTTGAGCGGCTGTTCACCGGCGTACTTGCGACGCAGACCCATCAGGGCCGGCATTTCGGATTCGGCGATGATGATCTCGCGACGGCCCCAGGCGGCCAGGGACATGTCGGCGACTTTGTAATCGGTAAAATCTGCAGGCGTGATGACAGCGCTCATGAAGAGCCTCCATTCGTAATGTATGCGAATGGGCGCCGTTGTGCGTTTAGTGTCCATGCGGGTAGCCCGTACGAACAACGCCCCATCCGAGCCTGACAGGTCGAGCCTGCTGCAGCGCCCCTCGGACAGGTGGCGGGAACGGTCCAAGCGTGGACCGGCTAAAGCGGGGGCGATTATAACGGGCCCGGCCGATCTTCCAAAGGGTTTCTGTCGGCAAATCGAAATTGCCGATGATCGTTATAGGAACCGCGACGTAGAGCCTGACCGGCCGGTCTGCCATGATGCGGCTATTCATCGGCCAGACACTCAGGAGTGAACATGAATTTCCACACCCGCAAATGGGTCAAGCCCGAAGACCTCAACCCCAACGGCACGCTGTTCGGCGGCAGCCTGTTGCGCTGGATCGACGAAGAAGCGGCGATCTACGCCATCGTCCAGCTGGGCAACCAGCGCGTGGTCACCAAGTACATCTCGGAGATCAACTTCGTCAGCGCCTCGCGCCAGGGCGACATCATCGAGCTGGGCATCACTGCCACTGAATTTGGCCGCACCTCCATCACCCTGACCTGCGAGGTGCGCAACAAAATCACCCGCAAGAGCATCTTGACCGTGGAGAAAATGGTCTTCGTCAACCTCGGCGAAGATGGCCTGCCGGCGCCCCATGGCCGGACCGAGATCAAATACGTCAAGGACCAGTTCCAGGATGACATTGCCAACGAGTGAGCTCGGCGGTGCGCCCATCGAGCAGGCTCGCTCCCACAGGGTTTCGCGTCGTGTTCATATCCTTTGAACGTCGCTAGTCTTTTGTGGGAGCGAGCCTGCTCGCGATAAGGCCCTCAAGGTTGCACCACATTGCCTGCCTCACTGAACAGCTGCGAACCCCGCGTGTCGTAGATTCATCACGACCTCGCTACGGGCGCTTTATGGACACTCACAAAGACGGCAAGACCCCTGACCTGTCTCCGCAGGAAAAGCACGAAGTCGACCGCAACCAGCCGCCCCGGGCCGCGGTGCTGCATGAAATCATCCGCACCCAGGGTGACCAGGAACTGGAGCGCAGTATTACCGCACTCTGGTGGTCGGCCCTGGCGGCGGGGTTGACCATGGGCCTGTCCCTGATGGCGATGGGACTGCTCAACTCCCGGTTGCCGGACCACGAAGGCTTCAAGGTGATCGCCAGTTTCGGCTACTGCGCGGGCTTTCTCGCGGTGATCCTTGCCCGCCAGCAATTGTTCACCGAGAACACCCTGACCGCCGTGCTGCCGGTCATGAGCAAGCCCACGCTGAGTAATTTCGGTCGTTTGTTGCGGCTCTGGAGCGTGGTGCTGCTGGGCAACCTGTGCGGCACCTTGCTGGTGGCTTACGTGATGCTGCACCTGCCGATCTTCGACCAGCGCACCGACCTGGCCTTCCTGGAGATCGGCCGCAAGGTCATGGAAAACGACACCGGCCAGATGTTCGCCAAGGGCATCATTTCCGGCTGGATGATCGCGACCATGGTCTGGATGATCCCGTCCATGGAGAGCGCCAAGATGTGGACCATCATTCTGATCACCTACCTGATGGCGCTCGGCGACTTCACCCACATTGTCGTGGGTTCGGCGGAGGTGTCCTACCTGGTGTTCGCCGGCGAGCTGGCCTGGATGGATTTCTGGCTGGTGTTCGCCGGACCGACGCTGGCCGGCAATATTGTCGGTGGCAGCTTTATCTTTGCCTTGCTCAGCCACGCGCAGATTCGCAGCGAGGAAGGGCCGCCCAAGGCCAATCGTGCGAGTGGGGCTGAGCGGCGTGTTGATTCGCAATAGGCGGGACGCTGTTGGCAAGCTCCTTCAGATCGGCGTACGGGGTTTTATCAGCCTTTTTTTCAACTCGTCGATGGTGGTTGAGCTGAATGGAGTCAGGCCTGTAAGGCGTGATTTATAGTTTGCTATGAGGCGTATGAGCGCCTTGTTGAAGTCCGTTTCGTTCTGCACCTGCGACAGTTCCCTGAGGGCGCCGGCGATAAGGTCCAGGTTCTTCTGGGGCTGGCCGCCCAGATAACGTGAGGGATAGAGCACATATTCAATGACGTTATCGATGCGGGCAGCGAGGTCATGGCGTCGCATCTCCTCAATGGCGCGACTCGTGACTATGGAGGCGACGTCGGATGCACCCTCATCCCAAAGAACTGCGGCCTGCAACAACTGCATGAAATCCGGGTCGTTGCCATGATTGAGGCTTTTCGCCAACCACTCCAGCTTGTCGGGTTGGTCCGCGAGGTCGTCCAGCGCCGAAATGGCGTGGAGCAGTGCCGGGTTTGGCTCAAGCTTGTTGGACATTTCGTTGGCAGCCCTGATCGCGTCTTTCAGATTCGCCAGTGCTCGCCCGGCCTCTCGCCTGAAGTGACTCACTTGGGCATAGGTTTCTCTGCCTTCCGGCTCTGTTTGCAATTGCGAGAACTGGTCGTTGTTCAACGCCAGCAGGGCGGCTTGCGCTGAGGGGAAATGGAAGACCAGTTGTTCGGCGTTGCGTTTGTTCAAATGGTCCACAGTCTTCTTGCGCAACGCTTCCTGAAGCTCGTTTTTGACTTCCTTGCTCATCGGGAAGTTGATTGTCCCTTTGAACGTGCCACTGTAATCGCCACTCTTGACCTTCATTGGGACGACAATCGTTTTATCCTTGAAAGGTTTGAGTCGTTCTTCAAGTCGTGCTCCGTCCGCTGTAAAAGATGTCCCCAGCATTTTGTCGACCAAGGTCGATGGTCCCGTACCGTGCTTTTTCGTTTCTCCGGGTTCGGACTCGAATACGAGGATCAACTGCTCGGTGTCCGCATCCGGAATCGGGCTCATCCTGACAGTAGGGCGGTCGAGACCGTGTATCGGTGTGTTCTGCTTGACGCCGCCGTCGACGAATTTGGTGATTTCCTCGACACCGTCGTTGCTGCCTTCTTGTTTTCTCAGTTGGAACGGCAACCCTTGCTGGGTCGGTTTGCTGAAGACTATCGGCAGGGCCGCAGAGATGAGCGCCGCCTCGGCAATATCCATTTCTGGAGTAAGTTCTGCGCAGAAAACCACCCGTTGCGCGCCGTCCTCGTACATGGCAGTACCGGCGATTTCCAGCGCCTTGATTTGTTTAATCTCCTCGCTCAGCACCTTCAGGTCGCCAAACGTGACGTATTGGTTATCGCGCACGTTGGCGATAGCGCGCTGCGCGTCTTCGCTAAGCTCGGTTTGTTGTTCACAGCAATCCAAAAGGGCCGCGCAGGATTCCTGTCTGATCAGCTCCTTCAGCTTCGTGCCTTCGGAGCCCAGGCGTGGCAGCAAATCGCAGAGTAGTTGCACGAAGGGGAGGGCCTTCATATTTACGCCCATCCTCGACCATTCCTGCTGCTCAGCAGAGACGTCGGCCTTTGCACTATCGAGCAATGAGATAAGCGGGATGTCGTCGGAAATCCTGTCGAAGCCCTTATGATTCATGCCGCTGGCCAGTAAAGCGGCTGAAATGGCCCCGGCCGAGACGCCGCAAATCAGGCGGATAGCTTCTAATACGCCCATGGCTTCGAGCGCCGCGATGGCGCCCGAGTAGGCGGCGCCTTTGACGCCTCCGCCACTCAGGTTCAAGCAATGGATTGACGGGTGATCCATCAGGAGCCTGGCGCTACCGTCGGCATATTCAATGATCGTTATCGACTGTGCCGTTGCGTTGCTTACCAATACGCGTTCATTTTCGGGGGGCGTCGTGCTGGCGACCTCATTCGATGGCTCGGTAGGGTTCGAGCGAGGGGTAATGGAGTGTTGTATCGAAGGTAAAGGCATTCAGGTTCTTTCCTTGGACCCGGGATAGGGGGGCCGAACTTTAAACAAAACCTGAAGGCGTTTTGCCCGATGACTCAATTGGAAAAATAACCGCCGTTTGCCAGCACGCCCCGGCGGGTTTCAGTCAAAGGGCTCTGGAACGGCGCTTTCAGCAGGTAGGTAAAACCACCTGCGCGTACCGGAATATTTTCCTACTGAATACGCAGCCCATTCGCTCACGGGTGGAGTCACTTTCTTCGGCCGTCAAACAGCGACCGCTGCCAGGCGCCGCTGTCGATAAATAAAGAACAACGCCGTCAACGTCGTCAGGCCGCCGACCAGGGCGCCGGTCCATGGCAGGTCCGCCAGATCCGCGCCGCTGGCGACTACCAGGCCGCCGATCCATGCGCCCGCGGCGTTGCCGAGGTTGAATGCGCTCTGGTTCAGGGTCGAGCCGAGGTTCGGCGCTTCATGGGCCTGGTCGATGATCAGCAGTTGCAGGATCGGGCACAGGGCGAAGGCGAAGATGCCCCACAGCACCAGGGTGATCGCCGCCGCAATTACCGATTGACTGGTCTGGCTGAACGCGGCCAGCACCAGCACCACGGCCAGGGTCATGCCCACCAGCGACGGCAACAGGCGCCGGTCGGCCAGGCGGCCGCCAAGGAAACTGCCCGCCGTCAGGCCGACCCCGAACAACAGCAGCATCACCGTGACGCCGTGGGGGCTGACGCCGGTGATGTCCTGCAGGATCGGTGCGATGTAGGTGAACACGCTGAACAGGCTGGTGGAAGCCAGCACGCTCATGCCCAGGGCCAGGAGCACGTTGGCCTTGCCCAGGACCTTGAACTCGCTGGCCAGATTGGCCTTCTCCATGGGGATCTCCCTGGGCAGCCAGACCCATTGGGCGGCAGCTGCGATGACGCCGATGACCGCCACCGCCCAGAACGTTGCGCGCCAGCCGGCGTATTGGCCCAGGGCCGTGCCCAACGGCACGCCGAGCACGTTCGCCAGGGTCAGGCCGGTGAACATCATGGCAATCGCCTGGGCCCGTTTGTTCGGCGCCACCAGCCCGGCCGCCACCACCGAACCGATACCGAAAAACGCTCCGTGGCACAGCGCAGTAATGACCCGGGCGGCCATCAGCGTGGCGTAGTTCGGCGCCAGCGCGCAGAGCACATTGCCGAGGATGAACATCAAGGTCATGCCCAGCAATGTGGCCTTGCGCGGCATGTTGGCGGTGCCGATGGCGAGGATCGGCGCGCCGAACACCACACCCAGGGCATAACCGGTGATCAGCAGCCCGGCTTGGGGAATGCTCACCGCCAGGTCGCGGGCGACATCGGGCAATAGCCCCATGATGACGAATTCAGTCGTGCCGATGCCGAAAGCGGCGACGGCCAAAGCAAGCAAGGCGAGTGGCATGCGCAAGGTCTCTGTCTGTAGTCTTGACGCTCTGATCAGGCATACGCAGCCGGGCTGCTCCGTTTCGAACGATACGGGGCACCAGCAAGATTATTGGAATTGGAGTATGCGCAACTGAATGCGGCGTGGTGGCTGGCAGTATAAACAGCTGTCGAAGGATCGCGAATCAATTCATCGCCCACTGATCGATGGGGCAGGGAAAGGAGTGTGCCGTGCTTGCGACGGCCTTGGTGTTGGTGGCGGCGCTGTTGCATGCGGCGTGGAATACGCTGATTAAGTTCAGCGGCGAGCGCTTGCTGGTGGTGGCGTGCATGGACAGCGTCGCGTTGCTGTTCGCTGTGTCGGCCCTGGGGTTGGTGGCATTGCCGCCGCTGGAGATCTGGCCGTGGATCCTGGCCTCGGCGGCCTTCGAGCTGCTTTATCGCTATCTGCTCATCCAGGCGTATCGGGTCGGTGACCTGGGGCTGGTGTATCCGCTGATGCGCGGCTTGTCGCCGCTGGTGGTGCTGACCCTGACGCTGATCTTTGGCGGTGAGGCGCTGACGGTCCAGCAAGTGATCGGCATCCTGTTGATTCCGTTCGGCATGCTTTGCCTGTTGTGGCAGGGCGGCGGCGGAGAGCGACTGCCCTGGTCGATGTTGCCGGTGGTGGCGCTGATCGGTCTGTGTATCGGCTGCTACACCTTCATCGACGGACATGCCCTGCGCCGCTGGTCGCACCCGCTGGATTACCTGGTCTGGCTGACCCTGCTCAGTGCCTGGCCGTTCCCGCTGCTGGCGATGGTCGCCAAACGCCCGGCATTCGTGGGGTTCTGGCGTGAGCAGTGGCGGTTGGGGCTGGCGGTCGGGTTCTGTGTATTGTTCAGCTACGCTCTGGTGCTATGGGCCATGCAACTGGGGTCGATCGCCGAAGCAGCGGCGCTGCGGGAAATCAGCGTGATCCTGGTGGTGTTGTTCGGCATGCGCTACCTGAAAGAACCTTTTGGCCGTCCGCGGCTCTTAGCTTGCGGGCTGGTGTTGGCAGGTATGTTGGTGATGAAGTCCTGAGCCGCACCGCCGATTCCCCGATTTTCCTCAAACCGAAGAAGGAACTGCGTCATGACGGTTGCCCTGTGGTGTATTTTGATTGCCTTCGTACTGCCTTATCTGTGCATCGTCATCGCCAAGGTCGGCGGTAGATTCCGGTTGCAGGACAACCACGACCCGCGGGACTTCCTGGAAAGCCTCGATGGCGCGCCCCGGCGAGCCTATGCCGCGCAGTTGAACAGCTATGAAATCAATCCGGCCTTCGCCGCCGCAGTCATCGTCGCGCACCTGGCCGGCAACGCCGAGCTTGTGACCATCAACGTATTGGCGGTGCTGTTCATCACCAGCCGCTTGCTTTACATCATCTGCTACCTGGCGGACTGGGCGCTCCTGCGTTCGCTGGTGTGGTTGGTGGGGGTGGGGTTGGTGGCGAGTTTCTTCTTTGTTTCGATCTGAGCCTGGCTGTCGAATTTCGGTACCTGTACTGGCCTCATCGTCGGATCGCCGCCCGGAACAGCCAACCCGATTCTAGCGGTTGGCTGTCACCGCATTCGCCACCTGCGGCACTTGTGGCAGTGCCATGCCTTTGGGCCAGAGCATCCAGATCTGTCCCTGCTGCTTCATGTCCCCGGCCAGTTGTCCTGCCTCCTCGCCGGTGCCCCAGAACAGATCCGCACGCACTTCACCGGTGATTGCGCCGCCGGTGTCCTGGGCGGCGACGGGCCGGTTCACGGCGCTGCCGTCGGGGCGGGTCGTGGACAGCCACAGCAGGCTGCCCAGCGGAATCACCTTGCGATCCACCGCCACGCTGTAGCCGGCGGTCAGTGGCACGTTCAGCGAACCTCGCGGGCCTTCGTTACTGTCAGGGTTACGGTTGAAAAACACGTAGCTGGGGTTGCTGCCCAGCAACTCGGGTATCCGGTTCGGGTTGGCCTTGGCCCAGGCACTGATGGTGCCCATGGTCACGTCTTCCTTCGCAAGTTGCCCTTGTTCGACCAGCCAGCGACCGATGGGCCGGTAGGGGTGGCCGTTCTGGTCGGCATAGGCGATGCGGAGCTGGCGGCCGTCATCGAGGCGGATGCGGCCCGAGCCCTGGATCTGCAAGAACTGCAGATTCATCGGATCGGTCAGCCAGGCAATGACCGGTGCTTTCACACCCTTGGTTTCGATGGTGGCGGCATCGTCGTACGGCTTGAGCACCCGGCCTTCGAGCCGGCCACGCAGGCGCTTGCCCTTGAGCTCGGGATAAATGCTGTCCAGCGACACGATGATCATGTCCTCCGGCACCCCGTACACCGGGATATTCGCAGTGGCAGTCCGGGTCAGGCTGCCGGGGTAGACCGGTTCGTAGTAGCCGGTGATCAGGCCGTTGGGGCTGTTATCCGCCGAGCGCAGCCCATAGACGTCGAGGTTCTGTTTCAGGAAGGCGCGTACGTCCCGGGCCGTCTGCGGCACATTCGCCGCAGCAGCGCAGGTCGGGCCCCAGTTCGGGTCGGCCTTGAGCCGGTTACAGGCGCTGCGCCAGGAGCCGAAACCGGCCAGCAGGTCTTCATCGGATACCGCCGGCAGGGCCTCCCATGGCGCGCTGACGTAGGTCGCCAGGGCATGGGTCTTGGGCTCTTTGGGCGCTTCGACCTGTTCGCCACGATTGCAACCTGCCAGTAGCACGAGCAGCGGTAGGGTCAGTGCCAGGCCTTTGTGCCAGGTTTTGAAGCGGCTGTTCATGAAGATTTTCCTTGCAGTCCTCCGAGCGCTTTATCAGCTGCTCGAACAACCCGTATTGTTGAGAGGGTCATTGGTCTTTGCCAATGACCCGAGGATACTAGCCGTCGTTTCCTGTCCCGAGGCCAAGATGTTTGTAAAACGATTTTCCGTGGCCGTGCTGGCCTGCCTGATGTTATCCGCCTGTGGCGGC
The DNA here is from genome assembly GCF_052041925.1 of Pseudomonas sp. SMN5. Lineage (NCBI taxonomy): Bacteria > Pseudomonadati > Pseudomonadota > Gammaproteobacteria > Pseudomonadales > Pseudomonadaceae > Pseudomonas > Pseudomonas sp. SMN5. The sequence continues at coordinate 14,420 of NZ_JBKGGX010000043.1, read as the reverse complement.
GTCGATCCCAATTCGCCCCTGGGGCAGCGCAAGGCAATTTTCAAGCAGATGCTCAAGACCGGCGAAGAGCTGGGCGGCATGATGCGTGGCCGTGTTCCGTTCGACGGTGCGCGGTTCGCCGAGGGCGCGGTACAACTCGATCAACTGTCCCACGAACCGTGGAAGCATTTTCCCCAGGTGCGCGAGCAGGACCATACCAGCGCCCGGGATGACGTCTGGCAGAAACAGGCGCGTTTCCAGGAACTGGCCCGCAACCTTGAAATGGCCACTGGAGAGCTGGTGGTCGCCAGCCGGATCCAACCCTACCAAGCCAGCAACCTGGGGCCGGCGGTGCAAAAGGTCGAAGACGCGTGCAGCGCCTGCCATAAGGAATTTCGCGATCATTGAATAAAAGCAGCTGCAAGTTTCCAGCGGCAAGCGGCAAGCGGCAAGGGTGGGCCTTGAGCTTGCCGCTTGCTGCTTATTTATCCAATTCATCCACCGCTTCCTGCAGCTCCTTGCGGGAGGTCGCCAGCTTGTCCTTGCGTTTGTTGATCCGCTCGGCGTCGCCTTTCTTCATGGCTTTTTCCAGGTCGGCCTGGCGCCGACTGACCTCATGCTTGGCTTCGAGCACTTTGTTTTCACGCTCTTTGCGCAAGGATGCGTCGGTGCAGTGGGTGGTGACCTCGTTCAGCGCGGTCTCCAGGCCCGCTTGCTGATCCGGGTTGCCGCGGGACTTGGCCAGCTCGATCTGATTGATGATGCCTTGGCGCTTGGCCGCGCAGCCGGTGAGCTCAGGGGTTTGCTCATCCGCCAGCAAAGGGGCGGCCATGACGCTGCAGATGACCAGCAGGGCAACGGGTGACAGGAAATTCATAGCAACTCCGTAAGTATCGCGAGCGGTCGGTTCAGATGCGCTGTTGGAGCGCATTCTGGCCCCTTGGGTTCAACCGCTCGGGTCTGGATTAAAAACCATCGACCCCAACGGTGCGTAATACCTGACTCAAGGCCAACACCTGCGGGTCGCGAAAAAAAGCGCTCAGTTGCGCCGCACGCCCCGCCCCGATGCCGGCTTCGGCTTGCCATTGTTCGGCATCGCGCCCAGCCAGCACCTGCCACGGCCCCTCCAGACGGGCCTCGCCGACAGGCGGCAGACCCAGCGCCTTGAGCCATTGCGCAAATGGACGCTCTCGGGCGGCTTGCAGGCTGGTGAGCAGGCGGGCGCTACTGTGTTCGCCAAAGCCGGCAATGGTAGCAAGCTCGGCGGCATCGAGGGTCAACCAATCCAGCAACCCGTCGATTCGCCCGGCGGCCAGGAGCTTTTCCCAGGTGCCTGGGCCGACGTGGGGCAGGGCGAGGCCGTGCTTGCCGCTGAGCCAGCTCAGGCGGGCCAGAAACTGGCTTTCGCAGCCCGGTGTCGGTTGCCAGCAACTCAACGGGTGGTGGTCGGCCTGCCTCGGGACGCGGATGTCCTGTCGCACGGTGTTGCGCAACACGACACTGTCGAGGCGCGGGATGGTCAACCCGGCCAGACTGATGGCGACCCGGTCGCCGGGGCGGATGTCCATTTCTTCCCAGCGTTCGAGGGAACTGACGCTTACCCGGCGGATGCGCCGGTCGTCGAGCATGACCGGTTCAAGCTCCAGTACCGGGGTGATTCGTCCGGTACGTCCGATCTTGAATTGCACCTTGCGCACCTCTGCCAGAGCCTGGGCGTAGGGATATTTCCAGGCCACGCTCCAGAATGGCGCTCGGGCCTGCCAACGATCGGCGGGTGGGCGGCGGCTCTGGCGCAGGACGATCCCGTCGCTGGCGAATGGCAGCGGCGTCCTGTACCAATGGTCACGCCAGCGCTCGGCATCGGCGAGGTTCTGGATGGGTTGGTTGTAGTTGAGCGCATCCGCGAAACCCAGCTCACTCAGCGCCGTCATCCGCTCGGCCAGGGTGTCCGGCCCTTCAGGCCAATCCCATACAAACAGGCCGATGCCTGCCGCCTCTTGCGCCGTCAGGTTATGTCGCGCCATCAGCCCTGCCACGGTTCCTCGGGCGTTGAGGCCGCCACTGCTGGCTTGCACATGCTCGCTCAGGCGCCAATACAACTCGCCTTGGATGCGCAGATCCATGGGGCGGCGCAGTCGTTGGGGAATGGCGTCGATCAGCAGCGCAGCCTGGGTCCAATCGTGGCCGTGGACGCCGTCGCCACGGCTGATGGCTTGATGCAGGTGTCCCTCGCGGTAAACCAGGCTGACCGCCACGCCATCGATTTTCGGCTGGGCCCAGACGTCTTGCCGGTCGCGCAGCCAGGCCTCGACGGCGTTGGCATCCTTGAGCTTTTCCAGCCCCGTATGAGCTACCGGGTGTGGAATTTTCCCGCGAGCCGTACGCAGCGGGTCGACTGACGCCGGCAGGTTGAAGCAGTCACGCCACCGGCTCAGTTGGGTGCGGGACTGGTCGTACAGTTCATCGGCCACCAGCGATCGACCGAGACGGTGATAACTGTCGTCCCAGGTATCGACCTGCTGTTGCAGGGCAGCGATTTGTGCCTCGGCGCGCTCAGCGGGCCAGTCGGGGCAGGGTGTCGCGATGGCGGGCGGGCAGATGAACAAAAGACAGGCAAATAAGAACGACAACGCTGGCATCAAAGGCATCCTTGCGGCGGGTGTCCTTGAAGGCTAGCCACTGTCGCCGAAGCTGCGCGACCGGAGCGTTTCCGGATTTTGCCGGCGATGATGGCGCCGTCGCGGCGGTACAGTGCGAGGCGAATTAGCCGTGCAACTGTGCCTTGAACGCCTCATTGCCTGGCGCAGAATGATGCTTCGATTCGTCCCTGCCTGGAATCTGCCCGATGGACCTGACGACACTCGCTGTTTTCATTCCGGCCTGCTTTGCGCTGAACATGGCGCCGGGGCCGAATAACCTGCTATCCATCAGCAACGCCTCGCGTTATGGCTTCGTGCGGGCTAGCGGCGGCGGTATCGGTCGACTGGTGGCCTTCGCAATCATGATCGCCCTGGCGGCTGTGGGCCTGACGGCGGTGCTGCATACCTCGGAGCTGCTGTTCCTGGGAATCAAGCTCGTCGGGGCGGGTTATCTGTTTTATCTGGCCGTGCAGTTGTGGCGGGCCACGCCCGAGTCGGAGGGCGCCGCCGCGGTCGCGACGGCGAACATGGGCAGCCTGGCACGCCAGGAGTTTCTGGTGGCGATCGGCAATCCCAAAGCAATCCTGTTGTTCACGGCCTTCCTGCCGCAGTTCGTCGACCGTGCGGGCGTCGTCACGCAGCAGTTTGCGGTACTCGGTGGGTTGTTCCTGGCGCTTGAGTGCATCGCCATTGCGTTGTACTGCTACATGGGAATCCACGCACGGCGGTTGTTTGCCCGACCGAGTGGCAAGCGCTTGTTCAATCGGATGTGTGCTGGGTTGCTGGCGAGTGCGGCTTCGTTTTTGTTGGTGGCTCGCCGGTCTTGAGTCCGATGCAAGCTCCTGTGGCGAGGGAGCTTGCTCCCGCTGGGGCGCGAAGCGCCCCCCGATGTAACTTTCAGGGATATTGGATCTGCGGCGCGCTCTATTGGGGTTGCTGCGCAACCCAGCGGGAGCAAGCTCCCTCGCCACAGGGTTATGTTTGGCATGAAAAAGCCCCTGGCGACGCGGTCGGCAGGGGCTTTTCTGAAGGCGGGTATTACAGGCCGGCTGCGGCGCGCAGGGCGTCGGCGCGGTCGGTTTTTTCCCAGGTGAAGGTGGTGAAGGTGTCGCCATCGACCGTCTTGGTTTGCGGCGTGCGGCCGAAGTGGCCGTAGGCTGCGGTCTCCTGGTACATCGGGTGCAGCAGGTCGAGCATGGTGGTGATGGCGTATGGGCGCAGGTCGAACACTTCACGTACCAGCTGAATGATCTTGTCGTCGCCGATCTTGCCGGTGCCGAAGGTGTTCAGCGAGATCGACGTAGGCTGGGCGACGCCGATGGCGTAGGAAACCTGGATCTCGCAACGCTCGGCCAGGCCGGCGGCCACGATGTTCTTGGCCACGTAGCGACCGGCGTAGGCGGCCGAACGGTCGACCTTCGACGGATCCTTGCCGGAGAACGCGCCGCCGCCATGACGGGCCATGCCGCCGTAGCTGTCGACGATGATCTTGCGACCGGTCAGGCCGCAGTCGCCGACCGGACCACCGATGATGAAGTTGCCGGTCGGGTTGATGTGGAACTGGGTGTCCTTGGACAGCAGCTCGGCAGGCAGGACATGCTTGACGATCAGCTCCATCACGCCTTCGCGCAGGTCCTTGTAGGACACTTCAGGGTTGTGCTGGGTCGACAGCACGATGGCGTCGATACCCACTACCTTGCCATTTTCATAACGGCAGGTGACCTGGGACTTGGCGTCCGGACGCAGCCACGGCAGCAGGCCGGATTTGCGGGCTTCGGCCTGACGCTGGACCAACTGGTGGGAAAAGGTGATCGGGGCCGGCATCAATACGTCGGTTTCGTTGCTGGCGTAGCCGAACATCAGGCCCTGGTCGCCGGCGCCCTGGTCTTCCGGCTTGCTGCGGTCAACGCCTTGGGCGATGTCCACCGATTGCTTGCCGATGATGTTCATCACGCCGCAGGTGGCGCCGTCGAAGCCGACGTCGGAACTGTTGTAGCCGATACCCAGGATCACGTCACGGACGATCTGTTCAAGGTCGACCCAGGCCGAGGTGGTGACTTCGCCGGCGATGATCGCCACGCCCGTTTTCACCAGAGTCTCGCACGCCACGCGGGCGAACTTGTCTTCAGCAATGATGGCGTCCAGCACCGCGTCAGAAATCTGGTCGGCGATTTTGTCCGGATGCCCTTCAGACACGGACTCGGAGGTGAAAAGGGAGTATTCGCTCATCTCGATGTTTTCCTACAAGTTACCGTTGGTGAGTGTCGCCAGTGGGCCGCTGAAAGTGGCGAACCTGGATCTGGAAACCATTGCGTAAGCCTACATAAAGGCTTTCCCCGGGCACGAGGCCCGCAGCGGTGGCCCAACGGGCCAGGTCGTCCTGTTCAAACCCCAGCCAGAGATCTCCGCAGGCCTCCCTGGCCCAGCTCTGATTGTGGCTGCATAACTCTGTCACCAGCAGGCTGCCGCCCGGTTTCAGCAGCTCGGCCAAGTGCCTGAGGGCATCGGCCGGCGCGGCGAAATGGTGCAGCACCATGTTCAATACAACGCAGTCAGCCTGCAGGCTCACGCCGTTCAAGGCATCGGCCAGTTGCAGGCGAACGTTAGACAGTGTTTCCCGCTCACAGACCTGACGCGCCAGTTCGAGCATGGCCGGGCTGTTGTCCAGCGCCGTCACCTGGCTGAAACGCCGCGCCAGCTCCGGCAGAAAAGCCCCGTCACCGGGGCCGACTTCGATTGCCGTGGCCGTCCGCTCGAAGCTGAGCTTGTCGAGCAGGGCCAGGATGCTTTCACGGTATTGCGGCAAGCCGGCGATCAGGTCCTGCTGGGCGCGAAACTTCTCGGCCACCCGGGCGAAAAAATCCTGACTGGCGGCGGCCCGCTGCCGGTGGACCTGGGCGATACGCGCCTGCACATCAGTCGGAAGTTGCAACGCGTCCACTTCTTCGAGCAGCGCGGCATGCAGCTTTCCGCCCAACAGCTCGGTGTGGGGCAGGGCGCGACGGTAGAAGATTGCATTGCCTTCGCGGCGGGTCGCCACCAGGTCGGCCTGGGCCAGGACCTTGAGATGGTGGCTCATTCCGGACTGACCGATATCGAAAATCTGCGCCAGCTCCAGCACGCCGAACGAGTCGTTGGCCAAGGCGCGCAAAACATTCAGGCGCAACGGATCGCCGCCGGCCTTGCAAAGGGCCGCCAGCTCGTCGCAATCGTCATGGCGAATGGAAGGCGCGTGCAAATTCATAGTTCGGCAGTCTAGAGAGGGGGGCAACTCATCGCAAGGTCAATATCAAAATGTTTTGATATTGGTGGATAAATGGCACTTCCCATCCTGTGCTTGACTCTACAAGCCATCAGCGGAAAGGTTTCACCTGGCGAATGCACCCTTATCAGCCGGAAAAACGCCCAAGGATGACTATCTGTCATTGCCCCGGGGCGGGTGGCTGAGGGAAAATGCTCGCCTTTTTTCAGTTTCGTTTTATTCATTCTCGATTCAATTCCCGCAGGAGATCAGCGATGCCCAGCCGTCGTGAGCGAGCCAATGCCATTCGTGCCCTCAGCATGGATGCCGTGCAGAAAGCCAACAGCGGCCACCCCGGTGCCCCGATGGGTATGGCGGATATCGCCGAGGTGCTTTGGCGCGATTACCTCAAGCACAGCCCGAGCAACCCCTCGTTCGCTGACCGTGACCGCTTCGTGCTGTCCAACGGCCACGGCTCGATGTTGATCTACTCGCTGCTGCACCTGACCGGCTACGACCTGTCGATCGATGACCTGAAGAACTTCCGCCAGTTGCACAGCCGCACCCCGGGCCACCCGGAATACGGCTACACCCCGGGCGTGGAAACCACCACCGGCCCACTGGGCCAGGGCCTGGCCAATGCCGTGGGCTTTGCCCTCGCGGAAAAAGTCCTGGCGGCGCAGTTCAACCGTCCAGGCCATGACATCGTCGACCACCACACCTACGTGTTCCTGGGTGATGGCTGCATGATGGAAGGTATTTCCCACGAAGTGGCTTCTCTGGCCGGCACCCTGGGCCTGAACAAGCTGATCGCGTTCTATGACGACAACGGCATCTCCATCGACGGTGAAGTCGAAGGCTGGTTCACCGACGACACGCCCAAGCGGTTCGAGGCCTATAACTGGCTGGTGATCCGCAACGTTGACGGCCACGATCCGGAAGAGATCAAGACCGCCATCGAGACCGCTCGCAAAAGCGCCCAGCCGACCCTGATCTGCTGCAAGACCACCATCGGTTTCGGTTCGCCGAACAAGCAAGGCAAGGAAGACTGCCACGGCGCGCCACTGGGCGCCGAGGAAATCGCCCTGACCCGCGCGGCCTTGAAGTGGAACCACGGCCCGTTCGAAATCCCGGCCGACATCTACGCCGAATGGGACGCCAAGGAAAAAGGTCGTGCGCTCGAAGCCGACTGGGACCAGCGTTTCGCAGCCTACTCGGCCAAATTCCCCGAGCAGGCCAACGAGCTGGTACGTCGCCTCAGTGGTGAGCTGCCGGCCGATTTCGCTGAAAAAGCCTCGGCGTACATCACCGAAGTCGCGGCCAAGGGCGAAACCATCGCCAGCCGCAAGGCCAGCCAGAACACTTTGAACGCGTTCGGCCCGCTGCTGCCGGAACTGCTGGGCGGCTCGGCCGACCTGGCCGGTTCCAACCTGACTTTGTGGAAAGGTTGCAAGGGCGTGAGCGCAGAAGACGCCAGCGGCAACTACATGTACTACGGCGTTCGCGAGTTCGGCATGAGCGCGATCATGAACGGCGTGGCGCTGCATGGCGGCCTGGTGCCTTACGGCGCGACGTTCCTGATGTTCATGGAATATGCCCGCAACGCCGTGCGCATGTCGGCCCTGATGAAAAAACGCGTGCTCTACGTGTTTACCCACGACTCCATCGGCCTGGGCGAAGACGGCCCGACTCACCAGCCGATCGAGCAACTGGCGAGCCTGCGTTGCACGCCGAACCTGGACACCTGGCGCCCATGCGATGCCGTGGAATCGGCAGTGGCCTGGAAGTATGCGATCGAGCGCAACGACGGCCCATCGGCGTTGATCTTCTCGCGCCAGAACCTGCAGCACCAGGAGCGCAGCGCCGAGCAGATCGGCGACATCAGCCGTGGCGGCTACGTGCTCAAGGACTGCATCGGCGAGCCTGAGTTGATCCTGATCGCCACCGGTTCGGAAGTCGGCCTGGCCGTGCAGGCCTACGACAAGCTGACCGCGCAGGGCCGCAACGTGCGTGTGGTTTCCATGCCGTGCACCAGCGTGTTCGACGCCCAGGACGCCGGCTACAAGCAGACCGTATTGCCCTTGCAGGTCAGCGCCCGGATCGCCATCGAAGCCGCTCACGCCGACTACTGGTACAAGTACGTGGGCCTGGAAGGCCGCGTGATCGGCATGACCACCTACGGCGAATCGGCGCCTGCGTCGGCGCTGTTCGAGGAGTTCGGCTTCACCCTGGAAAATATCCTGGGTCAGGCTGAAGAGTTGCTGGAAGACTGATCGAAGTTGCGTCGCCCGGGCTGACGTCATCGCGAGCAGGCTCGCTCCCAAAAGGATCGCTACCGACCCCTGTGGGAGCGAGCCTGCTCGCGATAGCGTTGGTCCAGGCGACGCTGCCTCAATGGACTCACCCTGGCCAGAGACCCCCATGCCCCCACCACGTCCCTACAAAGTTGCACTCAACGGCTACGGCCGGATTGGTCGTTGCGTCCTGCGGGCGCTGTTTGAGCGGGGGGCTAAGGCCGGGTTCGAGATTGTGGCGATCAACGACCTGGCCGACATGGCCAGTATCGAATACCTGACACGCTTTGACTCCACCCACGGCCGGTTTCCCGGTGAAGTGCGGGTCGAGGGCGACTGTCTGCATATCAATGGCGACTGCGTGAAAGTGCTGCGCAGTGCCACGCCCGAAGGCATCGACTGGGCGTCCCTGGACGTCGATCTGGTGCTCGAATGTTCCGGCGCCTACCACACTCGCGAAGACGGCCAGCGTTTCCTGGCGGCCGGAGCGCCCCGGGTCCTGTTCTCCCAGCCGATGGCCAGCGAAGCGGATGTCGACGCGACCATCGTCTACGGCGTGAACCAGGATTGCCTGACCGGCGCCGAGCTGCTGGTGTCCAACGCGTCCTGCACCACCAACTGTGGTGTGCCGCTGTTGCGCCTGCTGGACCAGGCCATTGGCCTGGAATACGTGTCCATCACCACGATTCACTCGGCGATGAACGACCAGCCGGTGATCGACGCCTATCACCATGAAGACTTGCGCCGCACCCGTTCGGCGTTCCAGTCGGTGATTCCAGTGTCCACTGGTCTGGCGCGTGGCATCGAACGGCTGCTCCCGGAACTTGCCGGGCGAATTCAGGCCAAAGCCGTGCGGGTGCCGACGGTGAACGTGTCCTGCCTCGATATGACGATGCAGACCGTGAGCGATACCGACGCCACCGAGGTCAACCGGATCCTGCGCGAAGCCGCCACCAACGGCCCGCTCAAAGGCCTTCTGGCCTACACCGAGTTGCCCCATGCCAGTTGTGATTTTAACCATGACCCACATTCGGCCATTGTCGATGCCAGCCAGACCCGTGTTTCCGGGCCACGGCTTGTGAACATCCTGGCCTGGTTCGACAACGAATGGGGTTTTGCCAACCGAATGCTGGACGTTGCCGAGCATTACCTGCAAACAGCGGCTGCGCTTTCTGCTTCCAATCCACCTGCTCTCTAAACAGTTATCCAGGAATTGCGACCCATGACCGTGTTGAAGATGTCCGACCTCGATCTGCAAGGTAAGCGCGTACTGATCCGCGAAGACCTCAACGTCCCCGTCAAGGACGGTGTCGTCACCAGCGACGCGCGTATCCTGGCTTCGCTGCCGACCATCAAGCTGGCCCTGGAAAAAGGCGCGGCCGTGATGATCTGCTCCCACCTGGGGCGTCCGACCGAAGGCGAATTCTCGGCCGAAAACAGCCTCAAGCCGGTGGCCGACTACCTGAGCAAAGCCCTGGGCCGCGAAGTGCCGTTGGTGGCTGAGTACCTGGGCGGCGTCGACGTGAAGGCCGGCGATGTCGTGCTGTTCGAAAACGTGCGCTTCAACAACGGCGAGAAAAAGAACGCCGACGAGCTGGCCCAGCAGTACGCGGCCCTGTGCGACGTGTTCGTGATGGACGCGTTCGGCACCGCCCACCGCGCCGAGGGTTCGACCCATGGCGTGGCGAAGTTCGCCAAAGTCGCCGCCGCCGGCCCGCTGCTGGCCGCCGAACTGGATGCGCTGGGCAAGGCCCTGGGCTCCCCGGCCCAGCCAATGGCCGCCATCGTTGCCGGCTCCAAGGTGTCCACCAAGCTCGACGTGCTCAACAGCCTGAGCCAGGTCTGCAATCAACTGATCGTCGGTGGCGGCATCGCCAACACCTTCCTGGCCGCGGCCGGTCATCCGGTTGGCAAATCCCTGTACGAGCCGGATCTGCTGGACACCGCTCGTGAAATCGCTGCCAAGGTCAGCGTGCCGTTGCCAGTGGATGTGGTGGTGGCCAAGGAATTCGCCGAAAGCGCCGCCGCCACCGTCAAGGCCATTGCCGACGTCGCCGAAGACGACATGATCCTGGACATCGGCCCGCAAACCGCGGCCAACTTCGCCGAACTGTTGAAAGCGTCCCAGACGATCCTGTGGAACGGTCCGGTGGGCGTGTTCGAATTCGATCAGTTCGGCAACGGCACCAAGGTACTGGCCCAAGCCATCGCCGACAGCGCTGCGTTTTCCATCGCTGGCGGCGGCGATACCCTGGCGGCCATCGACAAATATGGCGTGGCCGAGCAGATCTCCTACATTTCTACCGGTGGCGGCGCGTTCCTCGAATTCGTCGAGGGCAAGGTTCTGCCGGCTGTGGAAGTCCTGGAAAGCCGGGCCAAGGCCTGAGGCTCCGTTGACCGGGCAAAGGAGTGTTCTGATGGTCAAGACGTTTACGGTGCTGTTGGCGGTGGCAATGTTGGCGGGCTGTTCGAGCAGCCCGCCAGCCACGGCCCCGGAAACCGGGACGCCGACACCCGAGGAAGGCTGTTACCAGGCCGACTGGCAGGCCGAGACCAACCCGGTGCTGAACAAGCGTTCGGGGCCGGACGGCCTGGACAAATACGAGACGCAAACCCTGGCCAAGGAACATGGTTGTCCTTGACGGGTCTGACTCTTTAACTCAAGGCGGGCGGCGTGTGCCGTTCGTCGAGGAAAACGGATGAAAGGCTTGGTCGCCGTTGCGGCGTTGGCAGTGCTGGGTGGCTGTGCGCAGCTGGATTTTTTGCACTCGTCCGAGCCGGTTGAAAGCTGGACGAGCTGGACCTGTGACAGCGAGGCCAAGGTGCTCTGGCGCTACACCGATACCGCCCACCAGGAAGTTGATGTGCGCCTGGGCGGCGCCGATCAGGTCTACCACCTGAAACAGGAGCCGGGCGCAGCGGGCGCGCTGTACAGCGACGACATGCTGGCACTGCACGTGCAGGGTGAGGAAGGCCTGGTGTATTGGGTCGCCACCAATGACTTGATCGGGCGTGGCTGTAAGGCGCAGTAATTGAAATGCCACGGCCTCCTGTGGGAGCGAGCCTGCTCGCGATGGCGGTGGATCAGTTCACATCTGTTCTGAATGATCCGACGCTATCGCGAGCAGGCTCGCTCCCACAGGGGCCGGTGGAGATTGAAAGACCAAGTGGTACCGAATTCGCAGCCGGGGCCAACCCCCGACTAGCAATGACTTGAATAGCCGCCGCCGCTCCGGCAGGCTGGCACGATTAACGACCCTCGACCGGGAGAGAGACACACAATGGCACTTATCAGCATGCGTCAGATGCTGGACCACGCAGCCGAGTTCGGCTACGGCGTTCCAGCCTTTAACGTCAACAACCTTGAGCAGATGCGCGCCATCATGGAAGCCGCTGACAAGACTGACTCTCCGGTGATCGTCCAGGCCTCGGCCGGTGCCCGCAAATACGCCGGTGCGCCGTTCCTGCGTCACCTGATCCTGGCGGCGATCGAAGAATTCCCGCACATCCCGGTGTGCATGCACCAGGACCACGGCACCAGCCCGGACGTCTGCCAGCGCTCGATCCAACTGGGCTTCAGCTCGGTGATGATGGACGGCTCCCTCGGTGAAGACGGCAAGACCCCGACCGACTACGAATACAACGTGCGCGTCACCCAGCAAACCGTTGCCATGGCCCACGCCTGCGGCGTTTCGGTAGAAGGCGAGCTGGGTTGCCTGGGTTCGTTGGAGACCGGCATGGCCGGTGAAGAAGACGGCATTGGCGCTGAAGGCGTGCTGGACCACAGCCAGATGCTGACCGACCCGGAAGAAGCTGCGGACTTCGTCAAGAAGACTCAGGTCGACGCCCTGGCCATCGCCATCGGCACCAGCCACGGCGCCTACAAGTTCACCAAGCCGCCGACCGGTGACGTACTGGCGATCGATCGCATCAAGGAAATCCACAAGCGCATCCCCAACACCCACCTGGTGATGCACGGCTCGTCCTCGGTGCCGCAAGAGTGGCTGGCGATCATCAACCAGTACGGTGGCGACATCAAGGAAACCTACGGCGTGCCGGTCGAGGAAATCGTCGAAGGCATCAAGTACGGCGTGCGCAAGGTCAACATCGATACTGACCTGCGTCTGGCCTCTACGGGTGCCATGCGTCGTTTGATGGCGACCAATCCTAGCGAGTTCGATCCGCGTAAGTTCTTTGGCGCCACCGTGACTGCGATGCGTGATGTGTGTATTGCGCGTTATGAGGCGTTTGGGACTGCGGGGAATGCTTCGAAGATCAAGCCGATTTCTTTGGAGGCTATGTATCAGCGGTATTTGAAGGGTGAGTTGAACGCTAAGGTCAACTGATCTGCTGCTATAGAGAAACCCGCATTTTTTGCGGGTTTTTTTATGGGCGGGGGATTTGTGTGTATATCCGTTTTTGCAGTGACGGCGGCTGGCGGTTTCGCCCTTACGGCGACTCACTTTTTTTCAGACGCCAAAAAAAGTAAGCAAAAAAGGCTTTGCCCCACCACTAGGCACCTCGCCAAGGCTTGGTGTTCCCTCACTCCGGCATTGCTCCGTGGGCCCGCCGCGATGGGCCATCCATGGCCCTGCGCGGCTAACCCGGCATCCATGCCGGGTTGCCCACTACGCAATGCCTGCGTTCGGCCTTCGTGGTTAACGGGGCGCCTAAGATCAAAAGCCAAAGCAAAGCAAAAGCGAGGCGGCCTGACAGCCTATCTGGCGCTTGCGGTTGTACCTCGATCCAATTGTGGGAGCGGGCTTGCCCGCGAAGGCGGCCTAACAGTCGACCTTACTGCTGCGGTCCTTCCCAATCCAACTGTGGGAGCGAGCCTGCTCGCGAAAGACTTCAACGATACTGCGAGTCTTCTGGGTGTACACGCTTTTTCAGATGCCCGGATAGGGATGCCGGATCCCTCGCGAGATCCACCTGGCCGGTTAACTGTTACCTATGTGCGTGAACTGGTTTGTAACCCATGAGAGTGAGTCATGGCGGCAAAAGCATTTTGCCCTCTTTTGCCTGAGCCAGATTTCGGTTCGTCAAAGGCGCGCCGCTGTCATGGCTGAACGTCAAGTAGTCGTTACCGGCGAAACGCATATACGGCCTGATAGCGCCGTGTCAGCCACATCCATGTCGCTGAACCGGCGCATCGCGAGCAGGCTCGCTCCATAAGGGGCTTTATTCTTCTTCGAGTCCGCGTTGTTCGATCACTCCGAAGACATCCGCGACGTCCTGCACCATGATCCGGGCAATGTTGGTGAGGGTGTTGATGTCGTTGGCACTTGAGTCGCGCAGCGTCATGCAGGCCATGAGGCTCAGGTAGTCGAGGGTGGCGTGCAGGCGTTCGCTGACGCAAGCGTGGAGTTCGGGGAGTGGGGCTGTGCGGTCGATGAAGAGGATGGGATGGGTGGTGGCAATTGGAGTAAGAGGCGTAAAACGGCTTACAGATTGTTCTGTCATGATCAAGTCCTAACTCAAAAGTTAAATGGCCACCGTTCGCTGCGAAACGAAGAGGTGGCAGCTGTGTGCGGGTTCGCAGACCGAGGAGTTAGGAACTCGGCAGACCCGAAGATCTCCCACACAGAGCCGCCATAAACGTCGAACCTAGGCAAGTTCGCCTATGTTGTTTTTTGACGGTCGTGATTCTAACTCACTCGGGCTGCGAAACCCCGTCCCTGACCAAAGCCAGCGACGGCCCTAACTATAGAGCGGATCCAGAGCGGATTTTTGACCCAACAACCGAGCTGTAGGACGTACGCAACCTCTGTGGCGAGGGAGCTTGCTCCCGCTCGGGGGCACAGCCCCCGTAAACATCGGGCATCGGGCGGGTCTGACAAAAAGAAGGGGCCGCTTCGCAGCCCAGCGGGAGCAAGCTCCCTCGCCACGGGGGGCGTTTTCCTACGAGATTTTCAGAAGGGCAGGTGCGCGGTATTTGCTGTCGCTGCGCCTGGAGGATTGCCAGATGCTGTGGTTGATCGGGATGCAACCGAGAGAGATTGGTCGGTTGTCAGGCCGCCATCGCGAGCAGGCTCGCTCCCACAATGGGATCGGGTACACCCGCAAGAACAGGTAGGCCTTCAGGCCGCCTCGCTCTGCTTTTTGCTTTTGCTTTTGATCTGGGCGCCCCATCAACCACAAGGGCCGAACGCAGGCATTGCGTAGTGGGCATCCCGGCATGGATGCCGGGTTAGCCGCGCTGGGTCATGGATGCCCATCGCGGCGGGCCCACGGAGCAATGCCGGAGTGAGGGCACACCGAGCCTGG
>NZ_JBKGGX010000042.1:0-29085 GCF_052041925.1 Pseudomonas sp. SMN5 | reverse complement strand
CTCCACCGCCAGTCCCACCAACACATCCGGACCGACACCCTGGTCCATCAGTTGATGGGCACGGCGGTTGGCCTGGGTGTTGAGTTCGCCGTAGGTCAGGGTCTCGGCGTTGAAACGCAGGGCAATCGCCTCAGGTCGCAGCCGTGCTTGTTCAGCGATCAGATGATGGACGCAGGCGGTGCTCGGGAAATCACCGGGCGCCGGGTTCCACTGGGCGATGGCCTGTTGTTGCTCGCTGGCGGTCAGCAGCGGCAGTTCACCGATGCGTTGCGAAGGGTCGCTGACAATGCCTTGCAGCAGGTTCAGCCAGTGGTCGGCCATGCGTTGCACGGTGCTGGCGTCGAACAGGTCGGTGGCGTAACTCAAGGCCGCGGCCAGCTCGCCATTGGATTCGTGGGTGTCGAGGGTCAAGTCGAACTGTGCGGTATGGGAACTCCAGTCCAGGCTCTCGACCTGCAAGCCCGGCAGTTGCAGGGCCTGGGCCGCGCCGCCGCTCTGGTGATTGAACATCACCTGGAACAGCGGGCTGTGGCTCGCCTGCCGTTGCGGCGCGAGGGCTTGCACCAGTTGCTCGAAGGGCAAGTCCTGGTGGGCCTGGGCGCCCAGCGAAGCCTGCTTGACCTGCGCCAACAGTTGCTGGAACGACAGCGCGCCATGCACCTGGGCATCGAGCACCTGAGTGTTGACGAAAAAGCCGATCAGTCCTTCGGTTTCCAGGCGATTACGGTTCGCCACCGGCACGCCCACGCGGATGTCGACCTGCCCGCTGTAGCGATGCAACAGCGCCTGGAACGACGCCAGCAAGACCATGAACAGCGTGCAACCTTGAGCTTGGGCCACCTGCTTCAAGCCCTCGGTCAATTCCCGGCCAAGGCTCAGGTCCAGGCGTGCGCCGCGATAACTCTGCACCGCAGGGCGCGGACGGTCCGTGGGCAACGGCAAGACTTCGCCGCCATCGCCCAGGCGCTCGGTCCAGTAAGCCAGTTGGCGCTCCAGCTCACCGGCCTGCATCCACTTGCGTTGCCAGATCGCGTAGTCCGCGTATTGAATCGGCAGCGGCGCCAGGGCCGGTGTCTCACCACGGCTGTGGGCGGCATAGAGTTTGACCAGGTCCTTGACCATGATCTGCGCGGAGGCGCCGTCGCAAATGATGTGGTGCTGGGTCAGCACCAGCACATGATCGTCCTCGGTGATTTGCAGCAGCTTGACCCGCAGCAAGGGCCCCTGCCGCAGGTCGAACAATCCGCCAATCTCGGCATCGACCAGGGCCTTGAGCGCCGCGTCGTCCGGCCGTCCCTCCAGCATCACCGGCTCGATGGGCAGGCTCAGGCGGGCCTGCACCACCTGCCGAAGCCCTTCGGCATCCTCGACGAATAGCGTGCGCAAGATTTCATGGCGCGCCAGCAAGGCATCGAAACTGCGTTGCAACGCGTCCAGGTCGAGGGCGCCGCGCAAACGCAGGGCGGTGGGCACATGGTAGGCCGCGCTGTGTCGGTCCAGTTGCCAGAGAAACCACTGACGCTCCTGAGCGTAGGACAGGTCGAGGCGCTCGAACTCGGCGCGCATCGCCGGGATCGGCAGCGCAGCGAAGCTCATGCCTTTGCTGTTGAGTTTTTGCAGAAACGCTTGCCGTTGAGCGAGCGGTAAACGAATGAAACGCTGAACCAGAGACAGGTTATCGAGCTGAGTCATTTTCAAAGGGTCTCCAGGTCCGCCAGGAAATCATGCATCTCACTCAGGTCTTCGCTGGAGTGAGGGATCAGGTGGGCCGCCAGCCGTTCGGCGTACTCGGCCAGCGACGCGGTGCTGAACAGCAGGTCCAGCGGCACCGCGGCGCCTTGTTCCATTTGCAGGCGCGCCGTCGCTTGCGTCGCCAGCAGGGAATGTCCACCCAGTTCAAAGAAGTTGTCGTCGCGCCCTACCCGTTCGAGCTTGAGTACGTCTTGCCAGATGGCCGCGATGCTCCGTTCGAGCGCGCCTTCGGGCGCCACATAGGCGCGTTGCAGCTGCGTGGCGTCCGGCTGCGGCAAGGCCTTGCGGTCGAGCTTGCCGTTGGGCGTCAGCGGGAATCGCTCCAGCAGTACCCACTGCGCCGGGATCATGTAGTCGGGCAGCAACGGCGCGAGCTGCGCCTTGAGTGTTTCGCGCAGCAGCGCGGGCTCGGTAGCCTGCGGCTGGGCGGCAATCAGGTAGGCCACCAGTTGCATGCCGCCCGGCCCTGGCTGCGGCACCACCGCGGCTTCGCGGATCGAATCCTGGGCCAGCAGGCAGGCTTCGATTTCCCCCAGCTCGATGCGGAAACCGCGGATCTTCACCTGATGGTCGAGCCGACCGAGGTATTCGATCACCCCGTCCTCACGCTGGCGCGCCAGGTCCCCGGTGCGATACAGGCGCATGCCGTTGCCGAACGGATCCGGCAGGAAGCGCTCGGCGGTGAGCGCCGCACGGGCGTGGTAACCGCGCGCCAGTCCGTCGCCGCCGATCAGCAGTTCACCGCTCAGCCCCACCGGGTTCGGCGCAAAGTGCTCGTCGAGGATGTACAAGGAGGTGTTGGCAATCGGCCGGCCAAGACACGGCAGGCGCTGCTCTTCGGTGAGCCGGTAAGCCGCCGACCAGATCGTGGTTTCGGTCGGGCCATAGAGGTTCCAGACCTCGCCGCCGACCGCGAGCAAGCGTTCGGCCAAATCCTCGGCCAGCGCTTCGCCGCCGCACAGGCATTTGCGACCGGCGAGCGCGGCCGCCGCCGGATGATCGAGCAACATGCGCCAGGTCGAAGGCGTGGCCTGGACCACGCTGACCTGTTGCCGCTCGATAGTCTGCAGCAAGGCTTGCGGATCGTGCGCAGTCAGGCGGTCCACCAGCACGACGCAGGCACCACTGAGCAGCGCGCCGTAGAGTTCCAGGCCGAAAATATCGAACGAGAACGTGGTCAGTGACAGCACCCGGTCACGGGCACACAGGCCCGGTTCACGGACCATGCTGGTGACGAAATTCACCAGCGCTTCATGGCGCACCATCACGCCCTTGGGCTTGCCGGTGGAACCAGAGGTGTAGATGGCGTAGCAGAGATGGTCACCCTCTACATGCACCTGTGGATCTACAGACCCAGCGCCGTCGGACATGTCATCCAGTACGGCGGGTATCAAGGTCTGCACCCCGTCCGGAATCGCCAGCCGCTGCAACTCCGACGCCTGGGTCAGCAGCCATTGCAGGCCACTGTCTTCGATCATGTGGGCCAACCGGTCGGCGGGGTATTGCGGGTCGAGCGGCACGTAGGCGCCACCGGCCTTGAGGACGGCCAGCAAGCTGACAATCATTTCAACGCCGCGGTCCAGGGCGATCCCCACCAACTGATCAGGGCCGACGCCGCGTTCCAGCAGACGCTGGGCCAGACGATTGGCCCGGGTGTTGAGTTCGGCGTAAGTCAGTGACTGTTCGGCAAACACCAGTGCCGGAGCGTCCGGGGTCCGCCGCACCTGGGCTTCGAACAAGCGGTGGACGCAACGCTCAGCGGGATAGTCCGCTGCGGTCGCATTCCAGGTGTGCAGCTGTTGTTGGAGCTCCTGCGGATCCAGCAGGCTCAGCTCGCCCAGGGGATGTTGCCCAGCGTCGACCATTTGCATCAGCAAGCGTTGCAGGTGCAGGCCGATTCGCTCGACCGAGTCCTGGGCAAAACGGGCGCACTGGTAGCTGAACTGCACCGCCAATCGCTCGCCGAGGCTGACCAGCAGCGTCAGTGGATAGTGAGTCTGTTCGAGGTTATCCACGGCGCCGAAGCGCACACCCTCGGACGCACCTTGTGTCAGCACTTCGGAGATCGGGTAGTTCTCGAACACCAGGATATTGTCGAACAGCGCCTCACCGCCCAGCCCGGCCCAGCGCTGGATATCGAACAGCGCGCTGTGCTCGAACTCGCGCAAGGCCAGGTTCAGGCCCTGCACCTGTTGCAACCAGTCGCCCAGCGACTGGTCGGCGCGAGGGCTGGCAATGACCGGCAAAGTGTTGATGAACAGGCCGATCTGGCCCTCGACGCCAACCAGGTCCGCCGGGCGCCCCGCCACGGTTGCACCGAACGCCACGCTGGACTTGCCGGTGTAGCGCTGCAACAGCAACAGCCAGGCGGCTTGCACCAGGGTGTTGACGGTCACTTTCGAGGCCCGGGCGAACTCGGCCAGACGCCGGGTCTGCGTGGTGTCCAGTTGCAGCTGATGGTGAGCGTAGGCATTCGCCGCAGCCGTCGTTGCCGGCCGCGCAAACGCTTGGGCCAGACGGACCGGCTCCTCCAGCGTACGCAGTTGCTGCGTCCAGAACCGTTCGCCCAGCGCCGCATCCTGACGCTGCAGCCAGGCAATGTAGTCCCGATAACGGCCCGTCGGACGCGGCACCGGTTCGCCACGGTAATGCTGCAAAACTTCGCCCAGCAGCTGCGCGCTGCTCCAGCCATCCATCAGGATGTGATGGTTGGTGTAGATCAGGTGATGCCGGTCCGCGCCGGTGCGCACCAACACCAAGCGCATCAGCGGCGCACAGCCCAGGTCCACGCCCAGGGCACGCTCCTCATCGGCAAGGGTTTGCAGCGCATCGGCGCAATCAGGCTGCTCGCGCCAGTCGAGGAGCCGGAACGGTACATCGACCTGACGCTGCACGATTTGCAGCGGTTGCTCCAGATCGCCCTGCCAGACAAAGCCGCTACGCAGGATGTCATGGGCATCGACCACGGCCTGCCAGGCGGCGCGGAAGCGTTGCGGATCCAAGCCCTCGGCATCGAGGCGCATCTGGTTGATGTAGTCGCCCGCGCCCTGCCCGAGCAGACTGTGGAACAACATGCCCTGCTGCATCGGCGACAGCGGATACAGGTCGTCCACGGCGTGGGGTTGCGGCACTAGTCTGTCGAGCTGGGCCTGGGTCAACCGTGCCAAGGGGAAATCCGACGGTGTGACGCCGCGCTGGCGGTCATCACAGCAATGGCTGATCAACGCGCTGAGTTCCTGGGTGTAGGCATCGGCCAGGCGTTGGATGGTCGCGCTGTCGAACAGTGCGCCGCTGAAGGTCCAGCTCAGGTCCAGCTCGCCGTCGAAGACCTTGCCGTCCAAGGCCAGTGGACTGCCCAGCGGGCCTTGCAGGTTCAGCTCTTCACCGCCGCTTTCAGCGGTGGGCACGAACAAGGCGTCGGCGGCGCCACTGAAACTGGCGTCGAACTGGCCGAGGTAGTTGAAGGTCAACGACGGAGTCGGCAAGGCCCGCAGGGTTTGCCGCGCCTGCTCATCCCCCAGGTGCGCCAGGGCGCCGAAACCGATGCCCTTGTCGGGGATGGCGCGCAGTTGTTCCTTGATCTGCTTCAGCGAGGCCCCGAGGTCGGCGACCGGGGTCAACCGGGCCGGGTACAGGCTGGTGAACCAGCCGACGGTGCGGGTCAGGTCGACCTCGGCGAACAGTTCTTCACGGCCGTGGCCTTCGAGCTGCACCAGCACGCTGTCGTCGCCGGTCCAGCGCACCATCACCCGCGCCAGGGCGGTGAGCAACAGGTCATTGACCTGGGTGCGATAAGCCGCCGGAGCCTGCTGCAACAACTGTCGGGTCAGGGACTTGTCCAGCCGTGTGCGGATCACCCGGGCCTGGCAATGCTGTTGCCCGCCCTGTGGATTATCCCAAGGCAATGCGGCGTTAGCGCCCTGCAACTGCTGCTGCCAAAAGCCCAGCTCGGCCTGCGATGCGGTGCTGGCGGCATGGGCCTGCAACGCTTCGGCCCAGTGCTTGAGGGCATGGGTCTTGGCCGGCAATTGCACGGTTGTCCCGGCGACGAGCTGGCGATAGGCGCTTTGCAGGTCGTCGAACAGAATCCGCCAGGACACGCCGTCCACCACCAGGTGATGGACCACCAGCAACACGCGCTGCGAGCCATCGGCGAGGTTCGCCAGCACCGCCCGCAGCAAACAGCCGCCGTGCAATCGCAGGCTGCGCTGGGCCCGGTTGCCCAGGGCTTGCAGCGCGTCGAGATCAGCCACGTCGGCCTGCCAGAGCAAGGTCTCGGCGCCCTGCTCTTGCACTTGGCGATAGTGCGCGGTCCAGCCTTCGCCCTGCTCGCTGAAGTCCAGGCGCAAACCGTCGTGGTGAGCGACCACGGCGTGCAAGGCCTGCTCCAGCAACGGCGCATCCAGTGCCTGGGTCGGCTTGAGCATCACCGACTGGTTCCAATGGTGGCGGTCGGGTATCGCCTGGGCGAAGAACCAGTGGTGGATCGGCAGCAGCGCGGTTTCGCCGGTCACCGGTCGCTGATCGACCGTTTGCGGCGATACACCGGTCTGCACCACGCTCGCCAATGCCTCGATGGTCTGATGCTGGAACAAATCCTTGGGAGTGAAATGGATACCGGCCTGACGGGCGCGGCTGACCACCTGGATCGAGACGATGGAGTCGCCGCCCAGTTCGAAGAAGTTATCCCGCAGGCCGACCTGGCCGAGCTTGAGCACGTCCTGCCAGATGTCCGCCAGTTGTTGCTCCAGGGCGTTGCGCGGGGCCACGTAGGTTTGTTGCAACTGGCTGGCGTCGGGCTTGGGCAGGTTCTTGCGGTCGAGCTTGCCGTTGGGGGTCAGCGGCAGGCGGTCGAGCACCAGCAGGTACGCCGGGACCATGTGCGCCGGCAGTGTCGCCTTGAGTTGTTCACGCAGGTGCTCGGCGAACCCTTCAGGTGCAGCGGTTGGCGCGTCAGCCACCACATAGGCCACCAGGCGTTTGCCGCTGCCGGCAGCACCTTCCTGGGCGACGACTACCGCTTCGCGCACGCCATCCTGGGCTTGCAGGCAAGCTTCGATTTCGCCCAGCTCGATGCGGAAGCCGCGGATCTTCACCTGGTTGTCGATGCGGTCCAGGTAATCGAAAGTGCCGTCGGCGCGCTGGCGCACCAGGTCGCCGGTGCGGTACAGCAAGCCGCCGTGGTGGCTGAACGGGTCGGCGACAAAGCGCTCGGCGGTCAGGCCCGGACGGTTCAGGTAGCCGCGGGCCAGGCCGGTGCCGCCCAGGTACAGTTCGCCGGCCATGCCTTGGGGCAGCAGATTCAGGTCAGCGTCCAACACGTAGGCACTGCGGTCGCCGATGCGGCTGCCGATGGGTGCATAGGCGGCGCCGCAGGTCACGTCACGGCCGGCTTTCCAGATCAGCGGCGTGACCACGGTTTCGGTCGGGCCGTAGCCGTTGATGATGAAATCCGGGGCCAGGGCGCGCTTGACCCGCTCGAAACTGGCGTTGGGCACCGCGTCGCCGCCGAAGCAGTAGATGCGTACCTTCGGCGGGCGGCCTTCACGCTCGGCGTGCTCGGCCAGTTGCTGCAGGTACACCGGCGGGAACGCCACCACGCTTACGCCGTAGGTGTGCATGGCGTCAAAGGTCTGTGCCGGGGTCCACAGGCTGTCATCGCGGATCAGCAACGATGCCCCATGGGTCAGGCTGGTGAGCCAGCGCTCATGCGCGCCGTCGAAGGCAAAGGACATGAAATGGAATTCGCAATCGCTGTCGCGCATTTCGTAGCGTTCGCCGATGGCCTGGCAATGCATCGCCAGCGGACCGTGGGCCACGCTCACGCCCTTGGGGTTGCCGGTGGAGCCCGAGGTGTAGATCACGTAGGCCAGGTTTTGCGGGTCGAGCCTGACCTGTGGTGCCTCCAACGGTTGGCCGTCCAGATCCAGGTTGTCGAGTTCCAACACCTGTGCAGCCCGCTCCAAGGGCAGTTGCGCCGACACTCTGGAATCAGTGAGCAACAACGCCAGCCCCGAATCCTCGATCAGGTACGCCAGGCGTTCACGGGGGTAGTGGGTGTCCAGCGGCACATAGGCGGCGCCGGCCTTGAGCACCGCCAGCAGCGCAACGATCACCTGCTCACTGCGCGGCAACGCCACGCCGACCCGGGTCTCCGGACCGACGCCATGGCTGATCAAAGCGTGGGCCAACTGGTTCGCCCGACGGTCGATCTCGCCATAGCTGAACCGCTGCCCGTCGAAGATCACCGCCGTGGCCTGGGGTTTCAACGCGGCCAGATGGGCAATGCGCTGGTGCACGGGAATATCGGTCGGGTACGGCTGCGGATGGTTGGCGGCCTGCTGGCGGGCTTGTTCGGCGGTGCTGACCAGAGCGATTTCACCCAGGTTGCGCGTGGCCGATTCAGCGAAACGCTCCAGCAGCTGTGCCAAATGTTGGCTGATGCCTTCGATCGCTTCGGGACTGAAGTGCGCCCGGTCGAAGTTGTAGTGCAGCGCCAGCGTCTGGCCGAGGGTCACGGCCACGCTCAGCGGGTAGTGGGTCTGCTCCAGGTGAGCGACCTCGCCGAACGTGGCCCGT
The DNA here is from genome assembly GCF_052041925.1 of Pseudomonas sp. SMN5. Classification (NCBI taxonomy): domain Bacteria; kingdom Pseudomonadati; phylum Pseudomonadota; class Gammaproteobacteria; order Pseudomonadales; family Pseudomonadaceae; genus Pseudomonas; species Pseudomonas sp. SMN5. The sequence continues at coordinate 20,754 of NZ_JBKGGX010000042.1, read as the reverse complement.
TGCCCGGCGCCGTCCTGCAGGGCCTGGGCAATCGGGTAGTTCTCGAACACCAGGATGTTGTCGAACAGCGCTTCGCCGCCCTGCCCGGCCCAGCGCTGGATGTCGGCCAACGGCGTGTGCTCGAACTCGCGCAGGCTCAGGTTCTGCGCCTGTACCGCGTGCAGCCAGGCGCCCACCGATTGATCCGGGCGCGGCGCGGCGATCACCGGCAGGGTGTTGATGAACAGGCCGATCTGTTGCTCGATACCCGGCAAGTCCGCCGGACGCCCAGCCACGGTGGCACCGAAGGCAACGCTGTCGTGACCGGTGTAGCGTTGCAGCAACAGCAGCCACGCCGCTTGCACCAGGGTATTGACGGTGACTTTTTGCTGGCGGGCAAACTGCGCCAGGGCTTGGGTGCGAGGCAATTCCAGGGCCTGGAAATAATCGCCCCGGCCGCTCTGGACAGCGTCGGTGGACACAACCCGCGCCAACCGGGTCGGCTCCTGCAAGGCCGCCAACTGGCCGTTCCAGAACGCCTCGCTGCGTTGCGCGTCCTGGCGCTGCAACCAGCCAATGTAATCGCGATAGCGCCCGGCGTTGGTCGCCGGCGGTTGGCCGTTGTAGCGCTGCAGCACTTCGCCCAGCAGTTGGGCATTGCTCCACCCGTCCATGAGGATGTGGTGATGGGTGTAGATCAGGTGCCAGCGGTCAGCGCCGGTCTGCACCAATACCAAGCGCAGCAGCGGTGCCCGGGCCAGGTCGAAGCCCTGGTGGCGCTCGGCGTCGGCGCACTCGTTCAAGGCCTCGGCGAGCTCCTCGCGCCCGCGCCAGTCCACCACCGTGAAAGGCAACTCGACCTGGCGCAGAACGATCTGCAAGGGTTGTTCGAGCCCCTCCCAGACAAAGCCGCTGCGCAGGATGTCCTGGGCGTCGAGGGTGGCTTGCCAGGCCGCGGCAAAACGCTGCGGATCGATGCCCTGGACGTCCACTCGCAATTGGTTGATGTACTCCCCCGCCGCTTGCTCGTACAGGGTGTGGAACAGCAGGCCTTGTTGCATCGGCGATAGCGGATAGAGGTCGTCGACTTGCCCCACCGCGACCGGCAGGTTGTCGAGTTGCGCCTGGGTGATGCGCGCCAATGGGAAATCCGACGGGGTCGCCTGCGGCGCTTCGAGGGTGCAGCAATGCTCGATCAGTGCACTGAGTTCATCGAGGTAGTCGGCGGCCAGGGCCTCGATGGTCTGGCGCTTGAACATCCGTTCGCTGAAGCCCCAGTTCAACGACAGTTCGCCGCCGTAGACCTGGCCTTCCACCGTCAGCCAGTTCGCCAGTGGCGCCCGGGCGTGCTGCGCCGCGCCGCTGCCTTCACTGGACGGCACGAACAGCGCAGCATCGTCGAACTGCCGGTCGAACTGGCCCAGGTAGTTGAAGGTGATACGCGGCGCCGGCAAGGCCGCCAGTTCGCGGCGCACCGACGGCTCGCCCAGGTAACGCAGCACGCCGTAGCCCAGGCCCTTGTCCGGAACGGCGCGCAGTTGTTCCTTGATGCGCTTGAGCGATGCACCTAACTGCGCAGCAGGACGCAGGCTCACCGGAAACAGGCTGGTGAACCAGCCGACAGTGCGGGTCAGGTCCAGCCCGTCGAACAGGTCTTCACGGCCATGGCCTTCCAGTTGGATCAGCGTGCTGTCCTGGCCGGTCCAGCGACAGATCGTGCGCGCCAGCGCGGTCAACAGCAGGTCGTTGACCTGGGTGCGGTAGGCCTTGGGCGCCTGTTGCAGCAGTTGGCGGGTGCGCTCTGCGTCCAGCTGCAACCGGACCTTGCGTTCGTCGCACGCCAGCAACGAGATCTCGGGGTAGTCGCACGGCAGATGATCGGCGGGTGTTTTCGCCTGGGCGCGCCAATAGTCGAGACTGTCCATGAAGCTGTCCAGATGCCCGTGCAACTGCGCGGACCATTGCCCATAGGCACTGGTCCTGGCGGGTGGTTGGATCGGCTGGCCGCCCTGCAGCGCGGCATAAAAAAGCTGCAGGTCTTCCAGCAGCACGCGCCAGGAAACACCGTCCACCACCAAGTGGTGGATCGCCAGAAGCAGGCGCTGGCTGCCGTCGGCCATGTCCACCAGCAACGCACGCAGCAGCGGCCCGTCTTTCAGATCGAGGCTGCGCTGGGCGTCGTCGCACAGGGCGTTGAGTTGTTCCGGCGAAGTCGCCTGGCGTTGCCACAACAGGCTGTCCGCCGAGGGTTCGGCATAGGCTTGCTGCCATTGGCCGTTCACGTGGGTAAAGCGCAGGCGCAAGGCGTCGTGGTGCTCGGTCAGGCGCGTCAGGGCCGCGTCCAGCGCCGCGACATCGAGCGGCGCCTGCGGCACCAGCAGCAGCGACTGGTTCCAGTGCTGACGCTCTGGAATGTCACGCCCAAAAAACCAGTGCTGCACCGGTGTCAACGGCGCACTGCCGCTGGCCGGCCCCTGCTCCATCGGGTGGCTGTCGCCCTGGCGCGCCACCAACGCCAGGCTGCGCAGGGTCTGATGTTGGAACAGCGATTTTGGATTGATTGCGATACCGGCCTGTCGCGCCCGGCTGACCACTTGCATGGAGACGATGGAGTCGCCGCCCAACTCGAAGAAGTTGTCTTCCACACCGATGCTGTCGAGGTTCAGCACCTCTTGCCAGATCGTCGCCAGAGCTTTTTCCATCGGGCTCTTGGGCGCGATGAATTCACGTTGCTGCGCACTGCCGTCAATCGCCGGCAAGGCCTTGCGGTCGAGCTTGCCGTTGGGGGTCAGTGGCAGGCTTTCGAGGAACAGCAGATACGCCGGCACCATGTAGTCCGGCAGATGCTCACCCAGGGCGGTCTTGAGGGTTTCGCGCAGTTGCACCTGGGCCTGGGCCTCGGTCAGCACGCTGGCGTCGTTCGGCACGATGAACGCCACCAGTTGCGGGCCGTGCTCGGTTTCCTGGGCCAGTACGGCCAGTTCGCGCACCTGGGGTTGTTGCAGCAGCCGCGCTTCGATTTCCCCCAGTTCGATACGAAAGCCGCGGATTTTCACCTGATGGTCGAGACGGCCCTGATATTCGAGCACGCCATCGCTGCGATAACGGCACAGGTCACCGGTGCGATACAGCCGTTCGCCGGTTCTGGAAAACGGATTGGGCAGGTATTTTTCAGCCGTCATGGCCGCCCGTCCGAGATAGCCACGGGTGATGCCCGCGCCACTCAGGAACAGCTCTGCCGAGACGCCTTGCGGCACCGGTTGCAGGTCCGCGTCGAGCAGGTAGGCGGCGCTGTGCTTGAGCGGCCGGCCGATGTTCGCCGTACCGCCGACGGTGCGCCGGGTCCAGGTGGAATAGGTGGTGTCTTCGGAGGGGCCGTAGAGGTCGTAGACGTGTTCGACGCCATTTTTCACAGGCACCGCGGTTAACGGTGGGAGCGAGCTTGCTCGCGATGGCGTCCTGTCAGTTAACCCTTCATTGCTTGATCCACCGCTATCGCGAGCAGGCTCGCTCCCACAGGGGTACAGCGCTTGAACCAGGCTCTGCTTCAAAGGCTCGCCGGCCAGGTTGATGATCCGCACGCTGGCCGGAATCTCGCCGCTGCGCTGCAACGCGGCGATGGCCGAGGGCACGGTGTTGATCAGTCGCACCTGGTCGCGAGCCGGCAGTTGCGGCAGTTCCAGGGCGTTGCGGGCGATGATCAGCGAGCCGCCGTTGGCCAGGGTGACGAACAGCTCCCAGACCGACAGGTCGAAGCACACCGATGTGGAGGCGAGCACGCCTTGGATGTCGTCGCGGCTGTAGACCGAAGCGGACCAGTCGATCAGCGCCAGCACGTTGCGATGGGCAATCGCTACGCCCTTGGGTTGGCCGGTGGAGCCGGAGGTGTAGATCACGTAGGCGAGGTTGTCCGGGGTGACCGTGGTGTCCGGCGCAACCAGCGGATAACGCGTCAAGTCGATCCGATCCAACAGCAACACGGCCGTTGCGTCAGGCACGGCCAAGGCCTGCGCGACCACTTGCTCGGTCAGCAACACGCGGGCGCGGCTGTCGTCGAGCATGTAAGCCACACGCTCGCCGGGGTAATCCGGGTCCAGCGGCACGTAGGCGCCACCGGCCTTGAGCACCGCCAGCAAAGCAATCAGCAGCTGTTCGGAACGCGGCATCGCCACGCCCACTCGCACCTCCGGCCCCACGCCCAGTTCGATCAGTTTGTGGGCCAAGCGATTGGCGCGACCGTCGAGTTCGCTGTACGTCAATCGGGTATGGGCGAAGGTCACCGCCACGGCGTCCGGTGTGGCAGCGGCTTGGCTGGCGATCAACTGGTGGATGCACTGGCTTTGTTCGAACGGCGGATGCAGCGGGTTCCAGTCGTGGATCAGGCGCCGGTATTCGTCATCGGCCAGCAACGGCAATTCGCCGACCAAGGCCTGGCTGTCAGCGACCATGCCTTGCAGCAGGCGCGTCCAGTGCCGGGCCATGCGCTCAATGGTGCTGGCGTCGAACAGATCGTCGGCGTAGGTCAACGCCGCGTGCAAGGTGCCGCCCTTCTCCCAGGTGTCGAGGGTCAGGTCGAATTGCGTGGTGCGGCTCTGCCACTCCAGCATCGACAGCTCCAACCCCGATGCGGTGCGGATGCTGGCGATGTCGGCGACCTGCGGCTGGTGGTTGTACATCACCTGGAACAGCGGCGTGTGGCTGAGGCTGCGCTCAAGTCTGAGGGCTTCCACCAGTTGCTCGAATGGCAAGTCCTGATGGGCCTGGGCGCCGAGGGCTGCTTCCTTGACCGAGCGCAGCAGATCGTCGACACGGGTCTGACCGCGGAGCTCGCTGCGCAACACCTGGGTGTTGACGAAGAAGCCGATCAGCCCTTCGGTTTCCGCCCGGTTACGGTTGGCGATGGGCACGCCGACGCGGATGTCGGTATGACCGGTGTAGCGATGCAACAGCACGTTGAACGCGCCGAGCAGCAGCATGAACAAAGTGATGTTGTGGCGCTGGGCCGTGCTGCGCAGTTGCTCGGCCAGCGCCGGCGCCACGGCGAATTCGTAGCGCGTGCCGCGATAACTCGGCATGGCCGGGCGCGGGTGATCGATCGGCAGCTCCAGCACCGGATGTTCATCGCCCAGTTGCGCTTGCCAGTACGCCAATTGCCGCGCTTGCTCACCGGCCTCCAGCCAGCGCCGTTGCCACAGGGCGTAGTCGCTGTACTGGATCGGCAACTCAGGCAGTTGCGGGACAAGGCCCGCTTCAAAGGCGTCGTAGCAGCGGATGAACTCGTCGATCAGCACGTTCATCGACCAGCCGTCGGAGACGATGTGGTGCAGGGTCAGCAACAGCACGTGTTCTTCGTCGTCGAGCTTGAGCAATTCAACCCGCAGCAGCGGACCGCTGGACAGGTCGAAGGGGCGCATCGACTGCTCGCTGGCGGCGTGGCGAACCGCCTGTTCGCGCGCGTCCGCCGGCAAGGCGCTGAAGTCTTGATGAACAATGCGTAGCACCGTGTCGGACGGCACTTGCCGGAGGCTGTCGTCGGCCCGGCGCTGGAACACCGTGCGCAGGGTTTCATGACGGGCCACCAGGCTGGCGAACGCCTGCTCCAGCGCCGACAGGTTCAAAACGCCCTTGAGCCGCACGGCCCCCGGCAGGTTGTAGGCGCCACTCTCGGGCTCCAACTGCCAGAGAAACCACATGCGCTGCTGGGCATAGGACAAGGCCTGGCGATCCTCGGCCTCGACGCCCTGAGGGATGGGAAAACCGCTGAAGTCCACGCCCTCCTTGTCCAGTGCCGCCAGGAACATACGGCGCTTTTCCAGGGGCAACCCGATAAACCGGCGAGCAAGTTTCAAGGCGTCTTCAGCATTCATTTCTGGGGTATCCGGAATCAGTGGGCACAAGGCACAGAGGCAAGTCGTCCCTATAAAACGAATGCAGACCGGAAAAATTAGCGTTTGGGAATGGGTATCAGGAAGGAGAGAAAGTCCGTGGCGAGGGAGCTTGCTCCCGCTCGGCTGAGCAGCAGCCGCAGAATTTTCCAGGCTCGGAAAAACTTGCGTCTCGCCTGGTAGGGGTTGCTGCGCAACCCAGCGGGAGCAAGCTCCCTCGCCACAACAGCGGGGCTGGGTGAATCAGGGAGTCAAGCGCTGGCCGCCAGGCCATGGCGCCGATGATGCCCGCTCAACTGATCCTTGATCAGCCGCAGCACCCGGGCCTCGTGCTCATGGATGAAAAAATGCCCACCGGCCAACATGTCCAGAGAAAAGCTGCCCGAGGTTTCCCGGCGCCAGCCCATCAACTGTTCGGTGGTGGCCTTGTCGGTGGTGCCGCCGAGCACGTGCACCGGACAATCGAGGGGCGCCCGCAGGCGCGGCTGGAAACGACCGCACAGCAGAAAGTCGGCCCGCAGCACCGGCAGGGTGAGGGCCATGAGTTCTTCGTTGGCCAGGATTTCCTCGCTGGTGCCGTTGAGGGTGCGTAACTGGTCGATCAGCTCAGCATCGGTTTTCGGCGTGGCAAAATCCCGGTCGTAGTCGGCCCGCAGGGTCGGTGCCGCCGTGCCCGAGGCAAACAGCGCCAGTGGCGGCGGGCATCCCAATTCCCGCAAGGCATGGGCCAGCTCACAGGCCAGCAGCGCACCCAGGCTGTGACCGAACAAGGCATACGGGACCTGGAGCGTCGGCCGCAATTCTCGGGCCAGTTGCAGCGCCAGCGCCGCCATGTCGGTCTGCAACGGTTCATCGAAGCGCGCTCCGCGCCCCGGCAATTCCACCGGCTGGACCTGCATCCATGACGGCAATTTACGCCGCCAGCGGCTGTACACCATCGCGCTGGCGCCGGAATAAGGCAGGCACAGCAGGGTCAGTTGGGTCACTGCGGTTTTCTCCGATCGGTCGTGTATGAAAGATAACGAAGCTGCAACATAGCGAATTAGTCGCATTCGATGTCGCCGCCTCACAATCCTATACTGGCGGCATCCGATTCACGCCACCCAAGGAAAACGTCATGAGCTGGTCCGCCAAACAATACGTTGCATTCGAACAGGAACGCACCCGTCCGGCCCGGGACCTGCTGGCCGCCATCCCGCCCACACAGGCGCGCTCGGTCATCGACCTGGGCTGCGGCCCCGGCAACTCCACCGAGCTGTTGGTGGAGCACTTTCCCGGCGCCACGGTGCGCGGCCTGGACAGCTCCAGCGACATGGTCGAAGCCGCTCGCCAACGCCTGCCCGCCGTGGCGTTCGATACCGCAGACATCGGCCAATGGAACGAGCCGGGGCCGTTCGATGTGATCTTCGCCAACGCCGTGCTGCAATGGCTGCCCGACCACGCCAGCCTGCTGCCATCGCTGGTGAGCAAACTGGCGCCGGGCGGCAGCCTGGCCATCCAGATGCCGGACACCCTGCACCAACCCTCCCACCGCTTGATGCGGGACATCGCCGCCGACGGGCCGTGGGCCAGCCAACTGACCGGCGCCGCGGATAGCCGCACGGAGGTGGAAGACGCCAGGACTTATTACTCGATTCTCAAGCCCCACTGCGCCCGGGTCGATGTGTGGCGCACCACCTACCATCATCCACTGGCTGGCGGTGCTGCGGGCGTGGTGGAGTGGTTCAAGGGCAGTGGCTTGGGGCCGTTCCTCACGCCGCTGGATGAGGCACAGCGCCAGGCGTATCTGGAGCGTTATTTGCGGGCGGTCGAACAAGCGTATCCGGCGCTGGAAGATGGGACGGTGCTGCTGCCCTTTCCTCGGGTATTCATGGTGGCGACGCGTTAGGCTCTGCAGTGGGGGGGTAAATTTTTACTTCAGGTTCTCGTTACCTGCCAGAACCACCCCCACAAGAGCAAACACCGTGGACCTGCACACCATCCTGGGCAAGCTGTTTACCAACGCCAGCGCCGTTGGTATCGAAGGCGTTTTCCAATTCGTGTTCGGTTCGCACCAGGTGTACTGGTCGCAGATCACGGACAGTACTCACACCCAGGCCGGTCGGCACCCGCGCCCTGACGTGACCATTGAAGTGGCTGAGAAGGACTTTCTCGGGATCATGGCCGGCATGGCCAACGTCGAGGAACTGTTTGCCAGTGGCCGCCTGAAGATCGGCGGCAACATGGGCCTGGCGACGTTGCTGCCGCAGATCATCGACCATGCCCGCCACGGCAGCACCGTGGCGGCGAAGGTCGACATGAACCAACGCTACCCCACCCCGCCGCGATTCAGCGAAAAACTCACCGCCAGCCTGCCCACCCAGCGCCACGTGGAACGACGACCGCGCAGCGAGTTGTCGGTGCAGGAGTTTCGCGCCCGCTATCTGCCCCATGGCATCCCGCTGGTCATCAGCGATGCCTTGCAGGACTGGCCACTGTTCAAGCTCAGCCGCGAAGAATCCCTGGTGCACTTCGCCGAGCTGCAAGGCATCACCCGCCACGGCGACTACGTGAAGAAAACCTTTTCCACCGAGCGAGACTTCCGCTCCACGTCGATGGCGGCGTTCATCGCCTCCCTGGACAACCCGACGGCCCTAGGTGCGGACGGCGTACCGCCGGCCTATATGGGCAACAACATCCTGCCGGCGCAGTTGCTGGAACTGATCAACTATCCGCCCTACTTCGACCGGTCGCTGTTCATACCGCCAAGGATCTGGATCGGCCCCAAGGGCACCTTGACCCCGCTGCACCGCGACGACACCGATAACCTGTTCGCCCAGGTCTGGGGCCAGAAAAGCTTCATCCTCGCCGCGCCCCAGCACCGCGAGGCACTCGGCACCTGGTCGACCGCGCCCCAGGGTGGCCTGGACGGCTGCGACTTCAACCCGGATGCCCCGGACTACCAACGCTTCCCCCAGGCCCGGGACGTGACGTTCCTGCGCGTGACGCTGGAGGCTGGGGACTTGCTGTTCTTGCCTGAGGGTTGGTTTCACCAGGTGGAGTCGGTGTCCACCTCGCTGTCGGTGAATTTCTGGGTGAATTCGGGGCGGGGTTGGTAAGAGAACACTGCCCCTGTGGCGAGGGAGCTTGCTCCCGCTGGGACGGTCCGACGCATCGGGCGCAGCGACCCCAGGATTGTTGCGCCTGCTGCGCAGTCGAGCGGGAGCAAGCTCCCTCGCCACAGTGGTTTGTGTTTGGCCCGGCTACTTCAAATGCCGATAACTCTGCACCGCCGCCCCCAGCACCACGGCCCCGGCGAGGATCGCCAGCCCGAAACCGGCACGAGCGCCGTAGTGGTCCACCAGCCAGCCGGAACCGGCGGCGCCCACCGCCACGCCGATGCTCAGGCCGGTCACCAGCCAGGTCAGGCCTTCAGTCAGCCGGGCCGGCGGTACCAGGCGTTCCACCAGGGCCATGGCGACGATCAGTGTGGGGGCAAACGACAGTCCGGCGACAAACATCGCCGCCGACAGCCCGGTGATATTGGATGCGAACAGTAACGGCAACGTCGTCAGGCCCGTCCCCATCCCCCCGAACAAAAACAGCAACGGCAACGGCAGCTTCGAGCGCAGCGCCCCGAACGCCAACCCGGCCAGGCACGAGCCAAAGGCATAGACCGACAGCACGATACTTGCCGCCGCCGGTTGCCCCTGTTGCTGGGCGAACGCCACGCTGACCACATCCACCACGCCGACGATGGTGCCCATCGCGAGCATCAACGACAGCAGCAACAGCATGTCACCGGAACCGATCAGCGAACCCTGGTGCTGCGCCTGGTGCGGATGGATCGGCGGCTCGGTGGCGCGCTGCAAGATGAACGCCGTCACGCCGATTGCCAGTGTCAGCACCGAAGCCAGCGGCCCCGCCTCGGGAAACGCCACCACGCACAATCCCACCGACAGCGGTGGCCCGACGATGAAGCAGACCTCGTCGAGCACTGACTCCAGGGCATAGGCGGTGCGCAGTTGCGGTTGGCCGCGATACAACTCGGTCCAGCGCGCCCGCACCATGGCCGACATGCTGGGCATGCAACCGGACAAGGCGGCGAAAATGAACAAGGTCCAGTGGGGCGCCTGCAACCGGGTGCAGAGCAACAACATCAACAACGCCCCGCCGCCGATCAGCGCCGCCACCGGCAAGACCCGGCCCTGGCCGAAACGGTCCACCAGGCGTGACACCTGCGGCGCGCAAAATGCGGTCGCCAAGGCGAACGTGGCTGCCACCGCACCGGCCAGGGCGTAACCGCCCTGCAACTGCGAAAGCATGGTGATCAGGCCGATGCCCGTCATGGAAACCGGCATTCGCGCAACCATCCCCGCCAGCACGAAACCCAGGCTGCCGGGAGCGTTGAACAGTTCGCGATAAGGGTTTGCCATGGGATCCGGGCCTCGACAGGGGCCTGCAACTTGCCACAAAGGGCGGTCACGGGGGAAGCGCCAAGATGTGGTGCAAATGTGAAGACTGTCGGGTGCAAGTGAACTCTGCACGCCTCGCGCCAGTCAGCCAATAAGGCCGTCCATTGAAGGTGCTTTTTATGCAGATTTCCCTCGCCCGCCAAGTCGCGCTAGTGACCGGTGCCAGCTCCGGCATCGGTGCCGGCGCCGCCAAGGCTCTGGCTGACGCCGGTGCCGCCGTTGTGCTCAACTACCATTCCAGCGCCGCTCCAGCCGAAGCCCTGGCCCGCGAAATCAACGCCAGCGGTGGCCGTGCCATCGCCGTCGGTGCCGACGTTTCGAAGGAGGCGGACGTCGAACAACTGTTCGCCAAGGCCCTCGATGCCTTCGGCACGCTGGACATCCTGGTGGCCAATTCCGGCCTGCAAAAAGACGCGGCCGCCGTCGACATGAGCCTGGAGGACTGGAACACCGTGATCGGCACTAACCTCACCGGGCAATTTCTTTGCGCCCGGGCTGCCCTGCGGATTTTCAATCGCCAGGGGATTCGCCAGGGTGTATCCCGGGCCGCCGGCAAGATCATTCACATGAGCTCGGTTCATCAGCGCATTCCCTGGGCCGGTCACGTCAATTACGCCGCGTCCAAGGGCGGCGTCGACCTGCTGATGCAGTCCCTGGCCCAGGAAACCAGCCACCAACGCATCCGCATCAACAGCATCGCGCCGGGGGCCATCAGCACGGCCATCAATCGCGAGGTCGTCGAGGGTGAACAGGGGCAAAAACTGCTGGATCTGATTCCGTATGGCCGCGTAGGTGATGTGGAAGATGTCGCCAACGCAGTGGTGTGGCTGGCGTCGGACCTGTCCGATTATGTGGTGGGCACCACGTTGTTCATCGATGGCGGGATGAGCCTTTATCCGGGGTTTCGCGGCAATGGCTGATCACGACGAACCGCAGAGCCCGATCGAAAACCACGGCATCATCGGCGACATGCGCACCGCCGCGTTGGTCAACGACCGGGGCAGCGTGGACTTTTTCTGCTGGCCGGAATTCGACAGCCCATCGATATTCTGCTCGCTGCTGGACACGCCCCAGGCAGGCATTTTCCAACTCGCCCCGGACCTGCCGGAGGCCCGTCGTCAACAGATCTACCTGCCCGACACCAACGTGCTGCAAACCCGCTGGCTGAGCGATGGCGTGGTGGTGGAAATCACCGACTTGCTACCCATCGGCGACAGTGAGGAGGACCTGCCCGTGCTGATGCGCAAGGTGCGCATGGCCGTTGGCCGCGCGACGTTCCGCATGCGCTGCGCGGTGCGCCACGACTATGCCCGGGCCGCCACCACGGCGCGCCAGGACGACACACATATCTGCTTCGAGGCGCCGGGGCAACCGAGCCTGCGTTTGTGCTCCGACCAGTCCATGACCCTGGACGGCGACACGGCAGTGGCCGAATTCACCCTGGAACAGGGCCAGGACGCCGAGTTCCTGCTGGGCGGCATCGACGATCCACGGCTCCAGGGAGACGCCAGCGCGCTATGCCTGGAGCGGACCCTGGCGTTCTGGCGCGGCTGGATAGGCCAGTCTAACTATCGGGGCCGCTGGCGGGAAATGGTCAACCGCTCCGCCCTCGCGCTCAAGCTGCTGACCTCGCGCAGACATGGCGCGATCATCGCCGCGGCCACCTTCGGCCTGCCGGAAACCCGTGGCGGCGAACGCAACTGGGATTACCGCTACACCTGGATTCGCGACGCCTCGTTCACGGTCTACGCGTTCATGCGCCTGGGCTTTGTCGAAGAAGCCAATGCCTACATGCGCTGGTTGCGTAGCCGGGTCAGCGATTGCTGCGAACAACCGACCCGACTGAACATCCTGTACGGCTTGGACGGCAGGCTCGAATTGCCGGAAACCGAACTGCCGCACCTCGCCGGCTTCGGCAACGCGCAACCGGTGCGCATCGGCAACCTGGCCTACCAGCAGGTGCAGCTGGATATCTTTGGCGAATTGATGGATGCGGTGTACCTGGTCAACAAGTACGGTGAGGCCATCTCTCATCAAGGCTGGAAACACGTGGTCGATGTGGTCGATCAGGTGTGCAACATCTGGCAGGACGCCGACGTGGGCATCTGGGAAATGCGCGGCGAAAAACAGCAGTTCCTGCATTCGCGGTTGATGTGCTGGGTCGCGGTCGATCGTGCCATCCGCCTGGCTGAAAAACGCTCGCTCCCAGCCCCGTTCGCTCGCTGGGACGAGACTCGCCAGGCGATCTACGAGGACATCTGGACAAATTTCTGGAACGAGGAACACCAGCATTTCGTCCAGCGCCTGGGCAGCACTGCCCTCGATGGCGCGATGCTGTTGATGCCCCTGGTGCGCTTCGTCAGCGCCCGCGACCCGCGCTGGCTTTCCACCCTGGATGCCATCGAAAAAAGCCTGGTGCGCGACGGCATGGTCTACCGCTACCGCAACGACGACAGCCCCATCGACGGCCTCAGCGGCACCGAAGGCTCCTTCGCCGCCTGCTCGTTCTGGTACGTCGAATGCCTGGCCCGCGCCGGCCGCGTGGAAAAAGCCCAGCTGGAGTTCGAACAGCTTTTGCGCTACGCCAACCCGCTGGGGTTATACGCCGAGGAGTTCGACAGCCACGGTTATCACTTGGGCAACACACCCCAGGCGTTGACGCACTTGGCATTGATCAGTGCGGCGAGTTTTCTGGATCGAAAGTTGAGTGGGGAGAAGAATCATTGGCAGCCGTGAGAACGTCGCCTCGCCTGCAGATGAACACAATGCTCTTGTGTTGTAAGCGCGGCCCCCGTGGCGAGGGAGCTTGCTCCCGCTCGACTGCGCAGCAGTCGCAACATCCTGGGGTCGCTACGCCCGGTGCGTCGGACCGTTTCAGCGGGAGCAAGCTCCCTCGCCACAGAAGCGGTGTATCAGTCAGGACGTCGGTTCGATGTTATCCAATGCCCGGTTAGCCAACAGCGTGCTCAGTTCGATCAACTGCTGAATCCCCAACGCCACATGACGCCGCGAACCTTCCAGATCAAAGGCAAAATCATTGAGCATCGCATTGGCCGAAGCCAGGGTTTCGCTGAGGCTGGTCAGCACCGATTCGCTGCTCAGCCCCGGAGCGACCGAAAAGACCTGTCCGTCCTGGGTGTCGGGCTTGGTTGGGGCGTCGGGCGACAAGTGAATGTTCAGCGCCCGTTCGGCAGCTTCGCGGTGCTCTTTGGAATCGAGGGTGGTGTAGGACGAGAGGTTTTCGGCGGTTGGAGGGTTGGGGGTGATTTTGACCATGACATATAACTCCATTCAAAAGTGGAGTTCGCCGTTTCCGCGACCAAGCAGAGGGGTGGCGAACTGTACGCAGGTTGGTCGACCAGGGAATGGAAACCCGGCAGGGCCCGAAGCCCTCCCACGCACAGCCAGCCATAAAGCAGACAGCCGCTCGCGCGGCATTGTGCGCCATTCTAAACCCAGGCGACCAAGCCCGGTCGCTGATTTTGCAACGACGGGCAAAGCCTATCCCCGCCCCTTCCTAACCGACAACCGACAGGACTCGTCGGAAAATTCCGCTTCGCTTAATTTTTTGTAGGAACACAACCCCGTGGCGAGGGAGCTTGCTCCTGCTCGACTGCGCAGCAGGCGCAAAAATCTTGGGGTCGCTGCGCCCGAGACGTCGGACCGTCCCAGCGGGAGCAAGCTCCCTCGCCACGGGGCGTTTGCGCTTCACAAAATCAATTTGGGACGCCGTCTCCACTGATCATCTGCGCCCTGTTTCAATTTGCCAGCCCCGCAAACCCCTCCTAAGATCGTTGCACCCACGGGTGCAGCGGAGCTGCCCAGTCACACCCGACTCAAGGATTCGACATGACTCACATAAAACGCTCCATCACCACCGCCCCCCGATCAGGCTTGTCCCGGGAAGACCTCTGGGACGGCCAGGACAAAGGCTTGATCAAATGCTGGGAAATCGGCCGCGAACGGGCCGGGCGGTTTCCTGAACTGGCGCAACGTTGTCTGGCCGGCGAACTGCCGGTGCTGGGCTGGAAAGGTGGCGTCAGCCGCAGCCTGAAGAAGAACGCGAAATTCGGCTGTCTCAAATATCTCGCGCAATGGCAGGGCCTGCGCGGTGAGGACCTGGACATCGACCTGACCCAGGAACGCACCCTCACCTGCTCCGGCACGAACATGATCGTGACCTTCACCCCGGACCGGGCCAAATACGTGAATCAGGAACCCGCCTGAGCGCCATCGTGCATTGCCGGAGGCCGACATGAACCCAGCACCCAAGATCAACTTTGCGGTAACGCCCTTGCTGCGCATCGCCTACGAAGAGCACGGCCCCGCCGAGGGCGAGCCGGTCATCCTGCTGCACGGGTTTCCTTATGATCCCAGGGCGTTCGATGAAGTCGCGCCGGTCCTGGGCCAGCGCGGTTATCGAGTGATCGTGCCGTATTTGCGCGGTTACGGCCCGACCCGCTTCAACAACCCCGCCATCCTGCGCTCCGGCCAACAAGCTGCACTGGCCCAGGACCTGCTGGACCTGATGCAGACCTTGGACATCCCTCAGGCCGCGCTATGCGGTTATGACTGGGGCGGCCGGGCGGCCTGTATCGTGGCGGCGTTGTGGCCCGAGCGCGTTCGCTGCCTGGTGACCGGCGATGGCTACAACTTGCAGGACATTCCCCATTCGACGCAACCGCTGGATCCTCAAACCGAACACCGGTTGTGGTATCAGTACTATTTCCACACCGCGCGAGGTGTCGAGGGCCTGACGCAAAACCGACGCGAGTTGTGCGAATTGCTCTGGCGCTTGTGGTCACCGACCTGGAAGCGCGGCGCGGCGCTCTATCCACTGAGCGCGCCGTCCTTCGACAACCCGGATTTCGTCGAGGTGGTGATTCATTCCTACCGACACCGCTTCATGTACGCACCCGGCGATCCGACCCTGGAGTGGATGGAGGAGCGACTCACGGAGCAACCGGCGATCAGCGTGCCGAGCATTTCCTTGTGCGGTGCCGACGACGGCGTGGGGCCCGCGCCGGAACAGGACGAGGATGCCCGGCACTTCACCGGTTTCTATGAGCGCCGCGTGCTGGCCGGCGTGGGCCATAACATTCCACAGGAAGCCCCTGAGGCGACGCTCAAGGCACTGCTGGATCTGCTTGAGGGCTGAGAGCGAATCGCTCGCGATACGCCTGGGGCGTCACTCCCATGGCGCGCAGAAGGCTGCGGCGCAGGGTTTCTTCGCTGCCGAAGCCACATTGCACCGCCACCCGCTTGATCGGCACCGCTGTGTCGGCCAGCAGCCGGCGAGCGGTTTCCACGCGAATCAACTCCACCGCCCGCGCCGGGGTCTGGCCGGTGTCGGCGCGATAATGGCGCACAAAACTGCGCTCGCTCATGCCGACCCGGGCCGCCAGGCTTGGCACGCCCAGGTCGCGGGTCAGGTTCTCGGCGATCCAGGCGTGCAGATCATCAAACCGACCGCCCTGTTTTTGCAGCGACAAGGTCACGCTGAATTGTGATTGCCCGCCAGGACGCTTGAGGAACACTACCAAATGCCGAGCGACCTCCAAGGCCATGGCGCGGCCCAGGTCGTCCTCTACCAAGGCCAAAGCCAGGTCGATGCCGGCCGTGACCCCGGCCGAGGTCCAGACCGGACCGTCATTGATAAAGATCGGATTGGGTTCGACCCGCAATTGCGGATGCTGCTCGGCCAACTGTTCACAACGCGTCCAATGAGTGACGACCCGTCGTCCGTCCAACCAGCCACTGGCGGCCAGCAGGAACGCTCCGGTGCACACCGACGCAACCCGTCGCGAGCGCAAGCCATGCGTCTTGACCCAGGCCACCAGGTCCGGATCCTTTGCCGCTTCGTACACCCCCCAGCCACCGGCAATCAACAGGGTGTCGCTGTCTTCGCTCGGCAACGGCTCGGCCAACAACGCCAAGCCCGCCGAGGACACCACCGGACCACCAGAGGCCGCGATCACCGTCGGGGCGTAAGGCAACGATAAGCCTTGCTGGCGGGCCAGGTCGTTGGTCGAGGCAAACACTTGCAACGGCCCGGTGACGTCGAGCACTTGCACGTTGGGAAAAGCCAGCACATGAACAGTTTTCGGCGGGTTCGGCATATTGGCGTAATTCGTGGGCTTATTGGCGAGTACGCCAGAGCCTACGGCCCTAAAGTAAAGCCGTCCACCCCCGGGCAGTATTTACAAGGAAAAGACGACATGACATTGCAGATCGGTTTGCTGCTATTCCCCCAAGTCCAGCAACTGGACCTGACCGGCCCTTATGACGTACTGGCTTCGTTGCCCGATGTGAAGGTGCACCTGATCTGGAAGGACCTGGCTCCGGTCACCGCCAGCACCGGGCTGGTGCTGCTGCCGACCATCACATTCGACGACTGCCCGGCACTGGACGTGATCTGCGTGCCCGGCGGCACCGGCGTCGGGCCGTTGATGGAAGACCAGCAGACGCTGGCTTTCATCAAACGCCAGGCGAACCACGCGCAATACATCACTTCGGTCTGCACCGGCGCGCTGGTGCTCGGTGCCGCTGGGCTGTTGAAAGGTAAGCAGGCCACCACCCACTGGGCCTATCACAGCCTGCTGAAAACCCTGGGGGCAGCTCCGGTCAAGGAACGTGTGGTACGTGACGGCAATCTGATCACCGGCGGCGGGATCACGGCGGGGATCGATTTCGCCCTGACCCTGGCGGCCGAGCTGTTCGACCAGGACATTGCTCAGTTGGTCCAGCTGCAACTCGAGTACGCCCCGGCCCCGCCGTTCGACGCAGGCAGCCCGGAAACCGCCCCAGCGCACGTTCTGGAAGAAGCCCACCGGCGCACGGCGGAGTCGTTCCGGGTGCGTTCGCAGATCACGCAACGGGCCGCGCAGCGGTTGGAACTGGCTTGACGAAAAATCTTCGTGAGCAATAAAAAACGGTGGCGAGGGATTTCTCTCTCGCCACCGTTTTATTGCCACGTTGTCTCAGAACGGGCTCGCGGTAGGCCGCACTATCAGTTCACTGACATCTACATCCGCCGGCTGCTCGATGGCGTAGGCAATGGCCCGGGCGATGGCTTCGGCAGGAATCGAGATCCTGCGGAACTCGCGCATTTCGGCGCGCCCACCTTCATCGGAAATGCTTTCGGCCAGTTCCGATTCAGTCACACCGGGGGAAATCACCGTCACCCGCACGTCGCCACCCACCTCTTGGCGCAGGCCTTCGGAGATCGCCCGCACGGCAAATTTGGTCGCGCAATAAACGGCGGCGGTCGGACTGACAGCATAAGCGCCGATGGAGGCAATGTTGATGAATTGGCCGCTGCGTTGGCGCTGCATCAACGGCAGGCCCGCTGCGATGCCGTGGAGCACGCCACGGATGTTGACGTCGATCATGCGGTCCCACTCCTCGACTTTCAGCGCCTCGAGCTTGGAGAGCGGCATGACCCCGGCGTTGTTGATGATCACATCGACCCTGCCGAAGCGTTCGACCGCAAAGTCGATCAGGCTCTGGACATCGTCGCGACGGGTCACGTCTACGGCCTTGTAGACCGCTTGCCGGTCAATCGCTTCAAGCTCCTGCACCAACGCTTGCAAGCGATCGGTACGTCGGGCTCCCAGCACCACGCGAGCACCGCGGGCGGCCAACAGACGCGCAGCCGCCTCACCAATCCCGCTGCTGGCACCTGTAATCACTACTACTTTGTTTTGGATGTCGGACATGATGGTTTCCTCGTCTGGATGTGTTGACTCCGGGTAGGAGCGATTCGACAGGTCCAGATTAGAAAATCGAGCGATGCCAGGGTTAGCCGGATTCTCCTGCCCACTTGCACGATCCTGTAGCGCAGAACCGCCTCTGGTCGTCAGCCATACAATCGGCTTTACTAGCGCCGTTCACTCATTGGCCAGGGAGGTATTAGGCATGTCGGTTTCCACGTCCTTACAGGTTGCGCCAGATGCCGGTCTCAGTCAGCGGCACGTCGAACTGGCGGACCTGATAAAGCGCTTCGCCCCGGGAAACGGCATTTATCCCACCGCCATCGACGCCTTGAACCTTATCCGTAGCGACCAACCGACCGATGCCCTGCCCGTCGTGCATAAACCCGGGCTGTGCGTAATCGTCGAGGGGCGTAAGGAAGTGCGGCTGGCACAAGAACGCTATGTGTACGACCCGCTCAATTACCTGGTGGTCTCGGTGACGCTGCCCTTGGCGGGCCAGGTCATCGAAGCCAGTCCCGAGCGCCCCTACCTGTGTGTCCGTCTCGACATCGACCCTGCACAGATCTGCAATCTGATCGCCAATACCAGCCCCAGCGGCGTACCGGCCGCACGAACCGCAAGGGGCCTGTTCCTGGACCGTATCGACACGCCACTGCTTGATACGGTGCTGCGCTTGCTGCGGTTGCTGGACAGCCCGGACGATATCGCCACCCTAGCGCCCCTGGCCCAACAGGAGATTTTCTACCGCCTGTTGCGTGGCACCCAAGGCCAGCGCTTGCATGAAATTGCCATTCCAGATACCCAGACCCACCGCATCAGCCGAGCCATCGAGTGGCTCAACACTCACTACGCCGAGCCGCTGAGCATCGACAGCCTGGCGCAGATGATCAACCTCAGCCCTTCGGCACTGCATCACCGTTTCAAGGCCGTGACCGCCATGAGTCCGCTGCAATATCAGAAGCAGCTGCGCCTGCAGGAAGCCAGACGGTTGCTGCTGGCGGAAAACAGCGACGTCTCATCCATCGGCTACAAGATGGGCTATGAAAGCCCTTCGCAGTTCAGTCGCGAATACAGCCGTTTGTTTGGCGCCTCGCCCACTAAAGACATCGCTCGCCTGCGAGCGCAGGCGTTGCAGGCGAGCAGCGCCTGAGCCTTTCCCGGCAGACATGACTGTGGAACACTTTTTCATAGGCGAAAAAAAACCCGCCGAAGCGGGTTTTTCAAGGACCGATATGACTTCCTGTCTGGCATTCCTTGCCTGGTCCCATCATCCATGACCCCAAGCACTCCCTGTACTCAGTGGATGGACACAGATTAGGCGCACAGCCTCGCCGGGAAAAGAAGACAACACAGCGACGACGTGTAAGCATTTGCCTATAGCTTGATTCCGGTACTTTTCGCCAGACGAAAAAAAACCCGCCGAAGCGGGTTTTTCCAAGACCATTACGACTCCCTGTCGATAGCCATCCTTGCAAGGTCGATCGTCCCTGATCCTGAGCACTCCCTGTGCTTCAGTGGATGTGGCTAGATTACTGGTCGGATCCAAAGCGCAACAGACGACATAACTACCATTGCGTGTAAGACATTCGCTATAGCGCACTTCCGTAAACCCTTAGCCATGTCAGGCTTGGCAGGCGATATTTTCCGTCAAGACCGGTTCAGGAACGCTTCAATGTTGGTCATCTGCTCGTCCCAGCCGCGGCTGTCCATGCGAAAAGCCTTGAGCCGGCGCGCCTCCGGGATACTATTGAAACCTGACTCCACGACTTTGAGCAGCGTCCCACCGTCCATGTCTTCGAGCTCGAACTGCACCCGTGTTTCGGTCTCCTGCGAGTAATCCACCTCTGGCTCGACGGCGTAGGGATGCCAGCGAAACGAAAACACCCGTTCCGGCTCCACGCGCTCCACCGCCACATCCCAGATGAGATGTTCGTAACCGGGATAGGTGATCTGCCCTTGGGTTCGCTCCCCCGCCACGAACCGCTTGCCCTCAAGGGCGACACCGAACCATTGGCCGAAGGCTTCGGCGTTCGCCAACGCACGCCAGACTTGAGAGCGTGGCGCCTTGAGCAGGATCTTTCTTTCAATGCGGTCGGATGAATGCATGGGTCACCTCCTGTGTTCAACAGTAGGCTTGTAAGACCACGAGGCCAACCGGAAAGTTGTATCAGACCGTAGTTTAACGTTCGTACCCTTTAAAAGCGCAGGACGCAATGTAGACTCCTCCCAGCCTTTTTTACCCTCAAGGAGAAACCAACACATGTCCCCACGCTTGCTCCTGGCCCTGGCGCCTTTGCTTCTCGCCACCGTTGCCGAGGCTGACGACTGCGCCAATGCCATCACCCAAGGCGAGATGAACCAGTGTGCAGCTCAACAGTACAAAGCCGCCGATAAAGAGCTGAACGATCTCTACAAGCAGATCACGGCACGCTTGAAGGACGATCCCAAAGCCAAGCAACTGCTGGTCAAGGCACAACGAGCGTGGATCGGTTTCCGGGATGCCGAATGCGAGTTCTCCGCCTCAGGGGTTGAGGGCGGCAGTGTCTACCCGCTGATTTACACCGATTGTATGACCGCCCAGACCAAAGCTCGGGTCGAGGCCTTCAAGACCTATCTCGAGTGCAAGGAAGGGGACTTGAGCTGTCCAGTGCCTGAGGCCTGACAGCCTGGTTGTAAAAAAGATGGCCTGCAGAGGTCATCTTCTTGGCTCAACTTTCCTGT
>NZ_JBKGGX010000041.1:0-30335 GCF_052041925.1 Pseudomonas sp. SMN5 | reverse complement strand
ACAATCCACCTGACACCCAAGCTTTCCCTGATTCACAGACAAAAAAATCCCCAATCAAGCCGTGACAGGATCGGGGCAGGAGGCGTTACTGGAGGAGCTGTTGCGCGAGGGTGACCAAACCATCGTGATTCAGCTTGAGGCCAGTGTGCCCAGTCCCGGATTGTGCGAGTTAACCGAAAACGACCTGTTCATAGGTATCCCTGCCATTGCGACAGTTTGCCCTTGCCGCCGCTTCGGGTGGCTACCAGAATCGAGTCACGCCCCCCATCCCGGAACAAGGAAAAGCGTCATGATGCACGCCGATTTGATCGACCAGGAAGACCTGCTGGGCCAGCTCAAGGCCCTGGGTCTCCAGATTCCCAGCGGCTCCAGCGCCGAACAGGCCTGTGAGTGTGCCGTACGCGGGCTGGACAGGGCCCGCGCCAATGAATTGCGGCGGATGGTCAAGGACATGTACACCAGCAGCGCGACCATCCTGCCGGCCGTGCGCCAGGCGATCGAACAGCAGCTGCTGCCGGCGTTGGCGGATTACCAGAAGAACCACAGCGCCTGACCTTGTGGCGAGGGAGCTTGCTCCCGCTCGGCCGCGAAGCGGTCGCAAATCCAGTCTCCGCGATATTTCTGGAACACCGTGATATCCGGATTTGGGGGGCTTCGCCCCCAGCGGGAGCAAGCTCCCTCGCCACAAAGGGCCTCGGCTCAGAGCCTTACACTGGCAAACGTCGACTCATTGCGCGCCTGGCTCAGCGCCGACAGCGGGCCGGACAATGGCGACAGCACCAGGGCCTGCGGCAACGGCATCATCGCCACCTGCTGCGTGGTGTTGGAGCCGACACGTTCGTCACGCGGCGGAATGCCGAAGTATTCGCGGTAGCACTTGGAGAAGTGCGGCGTGGAGACGAAGCCGCACACCGAGGCCACTTCGATGATCGACATCGGCGTCTGCTTGAGCAACTGCCGCGCACGAATCAGCCGCAGCTTGAGGTAATAGCGCGACGGCGAGCAGTGCAGGTACTTCTGGAACAAACGCTCCAGCTGACGCCGCGACACGGCGACGTACACCGCCAATTCGTCGAGGTCGATCGGCTCTTCCAGGTTGGCTTCCATCAGCGCGACGATTTCCTGCAGCTTCGGCTGGTTGGTGCCGAGCATGTGCTTGAGCGGCACACGCTGGTGATCCTGCTCGTTGCGGATGCGCTCGTAGACGAACATTTCGGAAATGGCCGCCGACAGTTCGCGACCGTGATCGCGGCTGATCAGGTGCAACATCATGTCCAGCGGCGCGGTGCCGCCGGAGCTGGTGAAACGGTTGCGGTCGAGGGTGAACAACCGGGTGCTCATCGACACCCGTGGGAAAGCTTCCTGCATCGCTGCCAGGCATTCCCAGTGCACGCTGCAATCGAAGCCGTCCAGCAGGCCGGCGCAGGCCAGGGCCCAACTGCCGGTGCAGACCGCGCCAAGGCGCCGGGACTGGCGGGCCTGGCCTTGCAGCCATGACACGTGCTCGCGGGTAACAGTGCGCTGGATGCCGATGCCGCCACATACGATGACCGTGTCCAGGGGCGGTGCCTTGTGCATGGAGGCGTCAGGGGTGATCTGCAAGCCGTCACTGGCCCAGACCTGGCCGCCGTCGACGGTGAGGGTGGTCCAGCGATACAACTCTCGACCGGACAACTGGTTGGCCATGCGTAGCGGCTCTACCGCGGACGCCAGGGAAATCAGCGTGAAATTGTCCAGCAGCAGAAAGCCGATGGATTGAGGCGCACGGTTCTGGGGTTGGGCCCCGGAGTTGGACGTCGTCATCGCGGTATCTCCTCACACAAAGCGGGTGATGGCCTCAGGCGGAGGCTCTTGTTATTGCCATCGTTCTGTTGCCAGAAACGGGCTTTTGCGGGATAGAGCAATTGCCGTGCCTAAAGTTGAATGCGTATTCAATAAATCCTGAAAACGACATCGCGCCCCTCTAGACAAGGGGTGGATCCGGTACAGGTTATTGGCATTAATCGTGGCGGCGGGCAGCCGTCACAGCGGGCTGTGAGCAGTTCGGTAGCACTTGTGGGTACTGGGCTGCGCCGCTTGCGCAACCGGTATCACCACAGGGCGGGTGACGGACGGTCAGGCGCCGTATAGCGACGAACCCGACAACGGGCGTCTTGTCTGTTAGCGACGCGCTAAAAGGTGGCGTGTTTTCTTCTTTCTGCTCAATTTACGAGCGATATGCGGATCACTATCAGGACCGGCGACAAGCCTTCCTGTGGCGAGGGGAGCTTGCTCCCGCTCGACCGTAAAGCGGGCGAAAAAGGGGCTTCGGGAAACTTCTGAAAGACCGAGGGTGCCAGGTTTTGGGGGTGCTTCGCACCCCAGCGGGAGCAAGCTCCCTCGCCACAGGGGCAGGTGCGGTGTTCTGTCAGCACTCCACCGCACTCACCGCCAACCCGCCGCGCGAGGTCTCCTTATATTTGTCATGCATGTCGGCACCGGTATCGCGCATGGTGCGGATCACCCGGTCAAGGGAGATAAAGTGCTGGCCGTCGCCGCGCAGGGCCATTTGTGCAGCGTTGATGGCTTTTACCGCGGCAATCGCATTGCGCTCGATGCACGGCACCTGCACCAGGCCGCCCACCGGGTCGCAGGTCAGGCCGAGGTTGTGCTCCAGGCCGATTTCCGCTGCGTTGCACAATTGCTCCGGCGTCGCGCCGAGGATTTCCGCCAGGCCCGCCGCCGCCATCGCGCAGGCCGAACCGACCTCCCCCTGGCAACCGACTTCGGCACCGGAGATCGATGCATTCTTCTTGCACAGGATCCCCACCGCCGCGGCACCTAAGAAGTAGTCCACCACGTTGGCGTCGGTCACCGCTTCGCTGAATTTCATGAAGTAATGCAGCACCGCCGGAATGATCCCGGCCGCGCCGTTGGTCGGGGCCGTGACCATGCGCCCGCCGGCGGCATTTTCCTCGTTGACCGCCAAGGCATACAGGTTGACCCACTCCATGGCGCTGAGCGTCGAGCCGATGACATTGGGTTTGTTCAGCTCTTGCAGGCTGCGGTGCAGCTTGGCCGCACGCCGTCGAACATTCAGGCCGCCGGGCAGGATGCCCTCATGTTTGAGGCCGTGCTCGACGCACTCCTGCATGGCCCGCCAGAGTTTCATCAGGCCGCTGCGGATCTCCTCTTCCGAGCGCCAGACCTTTTCGTTGGCCATCATCAATTCGGCCACCCGCAGGTTGTGAGTGCGACACAGTTGGAGCAGTTCTTCGGCGCTGGAAAAATCGTAAGGCAGCTCGGTGGTATCCAGATCGACGACGCCGCTGTTGGCCTGGGCCTGGTCGACGACAAAACCACCGCCCACCGAATAATAGGTGTCACGGTGCAACTCGCCGTTGTCGCCTTCGGCCACCAGCGTCATTGCATTGGGGTGGAACGGCAGGTTTTCATCGATCAGGCGCATGTCCCGGGACCATACGAACGGCACCGGCAGGCGACCGTCCAGCAACAGGGTCTGGGTCTCGCGCAACAGCGCGATACGCGGGGCGATCTGCGACGGATCGATTGCATCCGGCCACTCCCCCATCAACCCCATGATGACAGCGGTATCGCTGCCGTGGCCGATGCCTGTGGCCGACAACGAACCATACAACTGCACCTCGATCCGGCGCACCTCGTCGAGCAACGCCTTTTCCCGCAGTGCTTGCACGAACAACGCCGCGGCACGCATGGGGCCCACGGTGTGGGAACTGGACGGGCCGATACCGATTTTGAACAGGTCGAATACGCTGATTGCCATTGCCTAGAACCTCCAGAACGGGCACACGCGGGCGCGGAAGCGCCCGCTGACGGAGCTGCTACGCTCAACGCCGGGATGGCCGCATCATCCGGTTTTTACCCTGGAGCCCGACGTCTGACACCGACGCAATCATGCCCGCCAGCGCCGCCGGCGTTTTACCCCGGTTTTACGGCGTTTTTCTGCGTGTCAGAGCTGCACCAAGGGCAGAAAAAATCTGTAAACGACGTCACCGACACTGGATGCGACCCTCCCTGTACTGGATACGACTATCCCCGTAGGCGTCAGATTTGCACTGGTACATGATCAGTTACGGCTCGTTTGCAAGGCCGCGTGCAAGAGAGTGCCCACGCGCCACCAACCGCAATACCAATAAGCGAGCGGTTGTCCTGCCAGGACACTGCCGATAAAACACCAGGAGTCTACCCATGAAAGGTTCCAAGCCATTGTTGTTGGCCGCCATGCTGAGTCTTCCGATGCTGGCCAACGCTGCAGAACCCCCGCAATGCAGCACCGTCAACTTCTCTGACGTCGGCTGGACCGACATCACCGTGACCACCGCCACTACCAGCGTGGTACTCGATGCGTTGGGCTACAAGACCAAGACCACCATGATTTCCGTGCCGGTGACCTACAAGTCCCTGGCCGATGGCAAGAACATGGACGTGTTCCTCGGCAACTGGATGCCGACCATGGAGAACGACATCAAGGCCTACCGCGAGGCCGGGACCGTGGAAACCGTACGCACCAACCTCAAGGGTGCCAAGTACACCCTCGCCGTGCCCCAGGCGCTGTACGACAAAGGCCTGCATGACTTCGCCGACATCCCCAAATTCAAGAAAGAACTGGACGGCAAGATTTACGGCATCGAGCCTGGCAACGACGGCAACCGCCTGATCCAGAGCATGATCGACAAGAACGCCTTCGGCCTGAAGGACGCGGGTTTCAAAGTCGTCGAATCGAGCGAAGCCGGCATGCTCTCGCAGGTTGACCGCGCCTCGAAACGCGGCACCGACGTGGTGTTCCTGGGTTGGGCTCCTCACCCGATGAACACCCGCTTCAAGATCCAGTACCTGACCGGCGGCGATGACTTCTTCGGTCCCGACTTCGGCGCGGCCACCGTGGCGACCAACACCCGCAAGGGCTACAGCCAGGAATGCAGCAACGTTGGCCAACTGCTGAAGAATCTTGAGTTCACCGTCGACATGGAAAGCTCGCTGATGGGCAACGTCCTGGACGACAAGATGAAGCCTGAAGCCGCCGCCAAGGCCTGGCTGCAGAAGAACCCACAGGTACTCGATACCTGGCTCGCTGGCGTGACCACCATTGACGGTAAACCTGGCCTGGAAGCCGTGAAAGCCAAGCTCGCGAAGTAACTGCTTATGTTAGGCCGGGCGGGCTCGCTCGCCCGGGCTGTTAATCCCTTGCATGCGGACGTTCACTACCATGCTCATTGATCAGAAAATACCCTTGGGCCAGTACATCGCGGGCTTTGTCGAATGGTTGACGCAAAACGGCGCCAGCACCTTCGACGCAATCGCGCTGTTTCTGGAAACGATGATTCACGGCGTGACGTTTGCGCTGACCTGGTTCAACCCCCTGGCCCTGATCGGCCTCATCGCCCTGCTGGCGCATTTCATCCAGCGTAAATGGGGCCTGACCGTATTCGTCATCGCGTCCTTCCTGCTGATTCTCAACCTGGGTTACTGGCAGGAAACCATGGAAACCCTCGCCCAGGTGATGTTCGCCACCCTGGTCTGCGTACTGATCGGCGTGCCGCTGGGCATTGTTGCCGCGCACAAGCCGATGTTCTACACCCTGATGCGGCCGGTGCTCGACCTGATGCAGACCGTACCGACCTTCGTCTACCTCATTCCTACCCTGACCCTGTTCGGGCTGGGCGTGGTTCCGGGCCTGATCTCCACGGTGGTGTTCGCGATTGCCGCGCCCATCCGCCTGACGTACCTGGGTATCTGCGACGTTCCGGAAGAATTGCTCGACGCCGGTAAAGCCTTCGGCTGCTCCCGTCGCCAGCTCCTGTCGCGTATCGAACTGCCCCATGCGATGCCGAGCATCGCGGCCGGTGTCACCCAGTGCATCATGTTGTCGTTGTCGATGGTGGTGATCGCTGCGCTGGTGGGTGCCGATGGCCTGGGCAAACCCGTGGTCAACGCACTGAACACCGCTGATATCGCCCTGGGCTTCGAAGCCGGCCTGGCGATCGTATTGCTGGCGATCATGCTCGACCGAATCTGCAAACAACCCGACGCTAAAGTAGGGGGTGACGCATGAGCATCATTCGTTTCGAAGACGTCGATGTCATTTTCTCCAACCGTCCCAAGGCCGCGCTGGACCTTCTGGACAAGGGCCTTTCGCGCCCCGAAATCCTGCAAAAGACCGGCCTGATCGTCGGTGTGGAAAAAGCCAGCCTGTCCATCGAGAAGGGTGAGATCTGTGTCCTGATGGGCCTTTCGGGCTCAGGCAAATCCAGTCTGCTGCGCTGCATCAACGGTTTGAACACCGTCAGTCGCGGCAAGTTGTTCGTCGAACATGAAGGACGGCAGATCGACATCGCCTCCTGCTCGCCTGCCGAATTGAAGATGATGCGCACCAAGCGCATCGCCATGGTGTTCCAGAAGTTCGCCCTGATGCCTTGGCTGACCGTGCGCGAGAACATCAGCTTCGGCCTGGAAATGCAGGGTCGTCCCGAGAAGGAACGACGCAAGCTGGTGGATGAAAAACTCGAGCTGGTGGGCCTGACCCAGTGGCGCAACAAGAAGCCCGACGAGCTGTCCGGCGGTATGCAGCAACGGGTCGGCCTGGCACGTGCCCTGGCGATGGACGCCGACATCCTGCTGATGGACGAACCGTTCTCGGCCCTCGACCCGCTGATCCGCCAGGGTTTGCAGGACGAACTGCTGGAACTGCAACGCAAACTGCAAAAGACCATCGTGTTCGTCAGCCATGACCTGGACGAAGCCCTGAAACTGGGCAGCCGGATCGCGATCATGAAGGACGGCAAGATCATCCAGTACAGCAAGCCGGAAGAGATCGTGCTGAATCCGGCGGACGATTACGTACGCACCTTCGTCGCCCATACCAACCCGCTCAACGTGCTCTGCGGTCGCAGCCTGATGCGCACCCTGGACAACTGCAAGCGCATCAACGGCTCGGTGTGCCTGGACCCGGGTGGCGATTCCTGGCTCGACCTGGCCGAAGGCAACACCATCAAGGGCGCCCGCCAGAACGGCGCGGCACTGGACCTGCAAAACTGGGTGCCGGGCCAGGCCGTCGAAGAACTGGGTCGCCGCCCGACGCTGGTGGATTCCAACATCGGCATGCGCGACGCCTTGCAGATCCGCTACCAGACCGGCAACAAACTGGTGCTCCACGACAACCAGAAGGTCGTCGGGATCCTCGGCGACAGCGAGCTGTACCACGCCCTGCTCGGCAAGAACCTGGGCTGAGCCAGCGCCAACAAAAAAAACGCCGCGAGAGATCGCGGCGTTTTTGTTTGTGGCCTATCGCTGGCAACCGGCCTGCAATGCTGGCGGCATATCCTGGAACGCTGACTGCCGGCCTGAAATGCTGCCCTGTCGCGAGGGATCTTGCTCCCGCTCGGCTGCGCAGCAGCCGCAACCCAGGTCACTCGGTACCGCGGGTGACGTCAGGTTTGGGGGCTGCTACGCACCCCAGCGGGAGCAAGCTCCCTCGCCACACAAGCTCCTCGCCACGACGGTGATTACAACTGTCGATCCAGTTGCATCATGCGTTCACTGAAGCGCTGCCAATCACGCGTCTCCAACGCCGCCTGCTCCTGTTCGAGCTGCACGTCCCGGCGCATGGCCTTGTGCAGGCCGAACATGAAAAACACCAGCACCACCGAGAACGGCAAACCGGCCAGCACCACCATGGTCTGCATGGCTTCGAAGTTACCGGCAAACAGCAGGCCGATGGTCACCAGGGTGATCACCACCGACCAGAAAATCCGCAGCCAGTGCGGCGCATCTTCGTCAACGGTGCCGCCCTTGCAGGAAAGGTTGGCCATCATCACCGCACCGGAATCCGCCGGGGTCAGGAACAACACGAAACCGACGAAAATCGACACGCCGATCACCACTTTCGACGCCGGGTAATGCTCCAGCAACTGGTAGATCGCCATCGACGGCTGTTGCAGTGCCGTCTTGCCCAGCTCCACTGCCCCGTGGTTCATCACCAGGTCCAATGCCGAGTTACCGAAGATCGACAGCCAGGCCAATGTGAAGCCCAGGGGAATCAGCAGCACGCCGGCCACCAGTTCACGCACGGTACGGCCACGGGAAATACGTGCGATGAACATGCCCACGAATGGCGCCCAGGAAATCCACCACGCCCAGTAGAACAGCGTCCACAGGCCCAGCCAGCGATCCGAATCGGCGCCGTTGCCCTCATACACATACAGATCGAAAGTCTTGAGCACCACACCGTTGAGATAATCGCCAATGTTCTGCACGAAGCCGTTGAGCAAGTGCAGGGTCGGGCCAAACAGCAGGACAAAGATCAGCAGGCCGCTGAACAGCACGATGTTCAGGTTCGACAACCGGCGAATGCCATTCTCCACACCAGACACCGCGGCGATGGTCGCCACCGTGCTCATCACGATGATGACAATCAGCAGGTTGGTGTTGCTGTGCTCCATGCCGAACAGGCTTTCCAGTCCGGACGACACCTGCAGCGAGCCGATTCCCAGGTTCGTCACCAGCCCCAGCAGGGTCACGAACATGCCGAAACCGTCCACCGCATGGCCGGCTGCACCTTTGACCCAACGCTCGCCCACCAACGGGTACAACGCCGAGCGCAGCGCCAGCGGCTGGTGATGCCGGTAGGCGAAATACGCCACGGCCAGGCCGACCAGCGCATAGATCGCCCAGCCATGCAGGCCCCAGTGCAGGAACGTCAGTTGCACCGCCTGGCGGGCGGCCAGGTTGCTGCCGGCCACGCCTTCGGGCGGATTGAAAAAGTGATCCAGCGGCTCGGAGGCTCCGAAGTACAACAACGAAATGCCGATGCCCGAGGAGAACAGCATCCCGGCCCAGGCACCGTAGCTGAAGTCCGGCGTGTCGTCCTTGCTGCCCAGCTTCAGCTTGCCGTAGGAGGAGAACGCCAGGCCGACAACAAACACTAGGTATGCCGCGATCACCACCATGTAGTACCAGCCGAAGCTGCGTGACAGCCACGCCTGGGCAATGCCGAGCAATCGGCCGGCCTCCTGGGGCGCCATGATCAGGATGGCGGTCAACAGCAAAATCAGCGCGGTGGAGGTGTAGAACACCCAACCGTTGACCGTCACCTTTTGCGGCGGGGTCTTTATTAGGAGAAGCAGAACTCATTGCACGGACGCTCCAGGCAGTGCGAGAGAAGGACAAGGCAACGCGGTACCCGACCAATCGATCAGTTGGCAGCCGACCGGCGGGTGTTATAAAGACACCCCACAAGCCCTGTCCCCAGTGAAAGCTGGGGCCTGGGCCGTTGGATGTCCGGTTTCTGCGCCATTTACACGTAGGAAATTTCGGCAAATCGCGACGAATTGTCGCAGAGCTTATTCTTTGTTGATTGAACGTTCAATCAAAACAAAATAGACTGGCCCACGCACCGACAGACGAACTCGCCTGCCGGTTGGCCTAAGGAGATGTGCTAGATGCCCAAGGTCGGTATGCAACCCATACGCCGCCAGCAATTGATCGAAGCCACGCTGCAAGCGGTCGATCAGGTCGGCATGGGGGACGCCAGCATTGCGCTGATCGCCCGTTTGGCCGGTGTCTCGAACGGCATCATCAGTCACTACTTTCAGGATAAGAATGGCCTGATCGCGGCCACGGCCCAGTACCTGATGACTGTCCTGAGCGAGAACGTCACCGCGCGCCGCCAGGCACTGGAGGACAGCAGCCCGCGGGCGCACCTCAAGGTGATCATCGAAGGCAACTTCGACGCCAGCCAGGTCAACGGCCCGGCTATGAAAACCTGGCTGGCCTTCTGGGCCACCAGCATGCATCACCCGTCATTGCACAGGTTGCAGCGGATCAACGATCACCGTCTGTATTCCAACCTGTGTTGCCAGTTCCGTCGCGTGTTGCCCGTCGATGAGGCGCGCAGTGCGGCACGGGGCCTGGCCGCTCTGATTGACGGTTTGTGGCTGCGCGGGGCGCTGTCGGGAGACGCGTTCGACACCGCCCAGGCACACCGGATCGCTTACGAATATATGGATTTCCAACTGGCCAAGGCAGGAGCGCCAGAGCACACAGAACCGCTCGGCTCCTGAACCGCCACCGACCCGCGTAGTCAGCTGTAGAGGACACGCCCGGTGGCCCAGCCAACCACTTATGCACTTGCGAGGACTTTATGGCCCGTTTCGAACTGCAAAAACTCTACATCGATGGCGCGTACAGCGATGCCAGCGGCGACGCCACCTTCGAAGCCATCAACCCGGCCAACGGTGAGGTTCTCGCCCTGGTGCAGCGTGCCACCCAGGAAGACGTCGAGCGCGCCGTGGTCAGCGCCGAAAAGGGCCAGAAGGTCTGGGCCGCGATGACGGCCATGCAGCGCTCGCGCATCCTGCGCCGCGCCGTGGACATCCTGCGCGAACGCAACGATGAACTGGCCGCCCTGGAAACCCTGGACACCGGCAAGGCCTACTCCGAAACCCGCTACGTCGACATCGTCACCGGCGCCGACGTGCTGGAATACTACGCCGGACTGGTGCCCGCCATCGAAGGCGAGCAGATCCCGCTGCGCGACACCTCCTTCGTCTACACCCGCCGCGAGCCGCTGGGCGTCGTAGCCGGCATCGGCGCGTGGAACTACCCGATCCAGATCGCCCTGTGGAAATCCGCACCGGCCCTGGCCGCCGGTAACGCGATGATCTTCAAGCCCAGCGAAGTCACCTCGCTGACCACCCTGAAGCTGGCCGAGATCTACACCGAAGCCGGCGTTCCGGCGGGCGTGTTCAACGTGCTAACCGGCAGTGGCCGTGAGGTCGGCACCTGGCTGACCGAGCACCCGCGCATCGAGAAAGTCTCCTTCACCGGCGGCACCGACACCGGCAAGAAAGTCATGGCCAGCGCCTCGAGCTCTTCGCTCAAGGACGTGACCATGGAGCTGGGCGGCAAGTCGCCGCTGATCATCTGCGACGACGCCGACCTGGATCGCGCTGCCGACACCGCGATGATGGCCAACTTCTACAGCTCCGGCCAGGTTTGCACCAACGGCACCCGCGTGTTCGTGCCGAGCCATCTCAAGGCCGCGTTCGAAGCCAAGATCGCCGAGCGCGTGGCGCGCATCCGCGTCGGCAATCCAGAGGACGAGAACACCAACTTCGGTCCGCTGGTGAGCTTCGCCCACATGGAAAGCGTGTTGGGCTACATCGAGAAGGGCAAGGCCGAGGGCGCACGCCTGCTGTGCGGCGGCGCGCGCCTGACCGACGGCGCGTTTGCCAAGGGTGCGTTCGTTGCGCCGACCGTCTTCACTGATTGCACTGACGAGATGACCATCGTCCGTGAAGAAATCTTCGGCCCGGTGATGAGCATCCTCAGCTATGAAACCGAGGAAGAAGTCATCCGCCGCGCCAACGACACCGACTTCGGCCTGGCCGCTGGCGTCGTGACCCGCGACCTGAACCGCGCCCACCGCATCATCCATCAACTGGAAGCCGGTATCTGCTGGATCAACGCCTGGGGCGAGTCCGACGCCAAAATGCCGGTCGGTGGCTATAAGCAATCGGGCGTGGGCCGCGAGAACGGGATCAGCTCGCTGAACAACTTCACGCGCATCAAATCGGTACAGGTCGAGCTGGGCGATTACGCGTCGGTGTTCTGATCTGACGCGGTGCCCTTGTGGCGAGGGAGCTTGCTCCCGCTGGGCTGCAAAGCAGCCCCTCTTCAGGGCCCATCGCCATCCAGACAGAACCCGGTCGCTTGATTTGCGACTGCTGCGCAGCCGAGCGGGAGCAAGCTCCCTCGCCACAGGGAAGGTGGCTCTGGCGCGCGACCTGAACCCAATCAAAAGAGGGTGCATTTCATGTCCCAAGAATTCGATTACATCATCATCGGTGCCGGCTCGGCCGGTAACACCCTGGCGACCCGCCTGACTGAAGACGAGGGCGTCACCGTCCTGCTGCTCGAAGCCGGCGGTCCGGACTATCGCCTGGATTTCCGCACCCAGATGCCGGCCGCCCTGGCGTTCCCGTTGCAGGGCCGGCGCTACAACTGGGCCTACGAGACCGACCCGGAGCCGCACATGAACGGCCGCCGCATGGAATGCGGTCGCGGCAAGGGCCTGGGCGGTTCCTCACTGATCAACGGCATGTGCTACATCCGTGGCAACGCCCTGGACTATGACAACTGGGCCAAGCTGCCGGGCCTGGAAGACTGGACCTACCTGGACTGCCTGCCCTATTTCCGCAAGGCGGAAACCCGTGACATCGGCCCGAACGACTATCACGGCGGCGACGGTCCGGTCAGCGTGACCACACCCAAGCCCGGCAACAACCCGCTGTTCCACGCCATGGTCGAAGCCGGTGTGCAGGCCGGTTACCCGCGCACCGAAGACCTCAACGGCTACCAGCAGGAAGGCTTCGGTCCGATGGACCGCACCGTGACGCCGAACGGCCGTCGCGCCAGCACGGCTCGCGGTTATCTGGACGTCGCCAAGAAACGTTCGACCCTGACCATCATCACCCATGCCCTGACCGACAAGATCCTGTTCGAAGGCAAGCGTGCGGTGGGCGTGCGCTACCTGGTAGGCGCCGCTGAAGAGCGAGTCGAGGCCCGCGCTCGCAAGGAAGTGCTGCTGTGCTCCGGCGCCATCGCTTCGCCGCAGATTCTGCAACGCTCCGGAGTTGGTCCGGCGCCATTGCTCAAGAGCCTCGACATTGCGGTGGTCCACGACCTGCCGGGCGTCGGTGAGAACCTGCAGGATCACCTCGAACTGTACCTGCAATATGCCTGCACCCAACCGGTCTCGCTGTACCCGTCGCTGCTCTGGTACAACCAGCCGGCCATCGGTGCCGAATGGCTGTTCAACGGCACCGGTATCGGCGCCAGCAACCAGTTCGAAGCCGGCGGCTTCATCCGCACGCGTCCGGAGTTCGATTGGCCGAACATCCAGTATCACTTCCTGCCGGTGGCGATTAACTACAACGGCAGCAACGGCGTGAAGGAACACGGTTTCCAGGCGCACATGGGCTCCATGCGCTCGCCAAGCCGTGGCCGGATCCAGGCCAAGTCCAAGGACCCGCGCCAGCACCCGAGCATCCTGTTCAACTACATGGCCACCGAGCAGGACTGGCAGGAGTTCCGCGACGGCATCCGCCTGACCCGGGAGATCATGCAGCAGCCGGCGCTCGATGCATTCCGTGGTCGTGAGATCAGCCCCGGCATCGAAGTGCAGACCGATGAGCAACTGGACCAGTTCATCCGCGAACACGCCGAGACCGCGTTCCACCCTTCCTGCTCGTGCAAGATGGGCACCGATGACATGGCCGTGGTCGATGGCGAAGGTCGCGTGCATGGCCTGCAAGGGTTGCGCGTGGTGGATGCCTCGATCATGCCGATCATCACCACCGGCAACCTGAACGCGCCAACGATCATGATCGCCGAGAAAATCGCCGACAAGATCCGCGGCCGCAAACCGCTGCCGCGCAGCACCGCCCCGTACTACGTCGCCGGCGACGCCCCGGTGCGCGGCAAGCCGTTGCGGGAAGTCGGGCCGACCGCGCAGTAACTGTCACACCGCCATCGCGAGCAGGCTCGCTCCCACAGGGGATCGCCGGTGAACACAAATCTTGTGATCACTAAAGATCCAGTGTGGGAGCGAGCTTGCTCGCGATAGCGTCCGCCCTGACATCCACTATTCCTTTCTGCCTTGATCCCTCCCCCGCCCAGGCCTACTCTAGAGCCGCCGCGTCAATGCGCCGCACCTCGCTGCACCGCCACTCCAGACAAGGAGGTTTCATGTTCGACTTCCACCCCCAGCTCAAGCAGCGGTTTGCTGCCTTGCGCACGGGCGCCGAGTTTTTTTCCCTGCGTTATGTGCGCGAATCCGGCCAGCATCTGTCGGTGCGCAAGAATGTCGCCGAGCCGCCAAGCCTCAACCGCGACGAAGGCGCGATGCTCACCGCCCGGGTCAACGGCGTCGAGGCCTATGCCTCCACCAACGACCTGTCCCAGGCCGGCCTGCAAGCTGCACTGGACCGCGCCGAGCGGCAGGCCCGCCGGCTCAAGCCCCACGCCTTGCTCGACCTGCGCGAGCAACCGGTGTCCAGCGACCGAGCCGATTATTTTTCACCGTTTTTCGACCAGGCCTTCCCGGCGCTCAGCGACTGCTATCAACTGCTCGGCGACGAGTCGGCCGCCGTACCGAAGGATGAGCGCCTGGTGAACTGGCAAGTGAGCATCGGCCTGACCCAGGTCGAGCAGATCTACCTCAACAGCGCCGGCGCCGAATTGCGCCAAGCCCAGCGTTTCATCTACCCCGCGCTGGACGTCACCGCGTTCGACGGCCACGACAGCCAGACCCGCACTCTGGGCCGCGAGAACTTCGGCCAGCAAGGCGGCTTCGACGTGATCCAGCGTTGCGGCCTGATCGGTGCCGGGCCGAAGATCGCCGACCAGGCCTTGCAACTGTTGATGGCACCCAACACCCCGCAAGGCCCCCGCGACCTGCTGCTGATGCCCGATCAGATGATGTTGCAGATCCACGAATCCATTGGCCATCCGCTGGAGCTGGACCGCAT
This sequence comes from Pseudomonas sp. SMN5, assembly GCF_052041925.1. NCBI lineage: Bacteria > Pseudomonadati > Pseudomonadota > Gammaproteobacteria > Pseudomonadales > Pseudomonadaceae > Pseudomonas > Pseudomonas sp. SMN5. The sequence goes on along the minus strand of NZ_JBKGGX010000041.1, from coordinate 15,786 downwards.
CCTGGGAGACGAGCGCAATTACGCCGGCACCAGCTTCGTCAAGACCGCCGACTTCGGCCACCTGCAATATGGCTCCAGCCTGTTGAACGTGACCTTCGACCCGGAAATTCCCGAGGAACTGGCGAGCTACAGCCATGACGACGACGGCACCGCCGCCAGCAAACAGTTCCTGATCCGCGAGGGCCTGCTGCTGCGTCCATTGGGTGGTGCGTTGTCGCAGTTCCGCGCCGGCCTCAGCGGCGTCGCCAACAGTCGAGCCTGTGGATGGAACCGCCCGCCCATCGACCGCATGGCCAACCTGAACATCGAGCCCGGCGACCAGTCGCTGGCGCAACTGATCCAGGGCATCGAGCACGGCGTGCTGATGCGCACCAACCGCTCCTGGTCCATCGACGATGCCCGCAACAAATTCCAGTTCGGCTGCGAATGGGGCCAGTTGATCGAGAACGGCGAGCTCAAGGGCGTGGTGAAGAACCCCAATTACCGGGGCATTTCCGCGCAGTTCTGGAAGAGTCTACGCGCGGTCGGCGATGCCAGCACCGTGCAGGTCCTGGGTACGCCGAACTGCGGCAAGGGCGAACCGAACCAGGTCATTCGCGTCGGCCACGCGTCACCGGCCTGCGTGTTCAGCAACGTTGACGTGTTTGGGGGAGACGCCTGATGAGCACTTTCAATAATCAGGCCGAGGCGTTCAAGACCCTGGTCGACTGGCTGCGCAACGCGCTGCGCGAATCCGAACAATTCACCCTCGGCTACGCCGCCGAATCCTCGGCCTTCGTACGCTTCAACCACGCCAAGGTGCGCCAGGCCGGACAGGTGCAACAGGCCAACGTCAGCTTCAAGTTGATCGACGACGGGCGCCACGCCGACTTGCAGATCACCTTGTCCGGCGAGCCCGGGACCGACCTGCAACGTCTCGCCGAAGGCCTGCAACAGCTGCGTGAAACCTTGCCGTTGCTGCCCCGGGATCCGTACCTGCTGCTCAACCATAATCACTGGCACAGCCACAACGTGCAGGACCATCCGCTGCCGGAAACCGAACAGGCGGTCGCCGAAATCACCCTCGCTGCCGAAGGCCTGGACCTGGTGGGCATCTATGCCGCAGGCCCCATCAGTCGGGGTTTTGCCAGCTCATCCGGGGCGTTCGGCTGGCATCAGGCCAACAGCTTCAATTTCGATTTCAGTCTCTTTCACGAAAACGGCCAGGCGGTGAAAGCCAGCTACGCCGGCCACCAGTGGAGCAGCGAAGGCTTCGCCCGGCGTTTCGAGCAGGCCCGCCAGCAGCTGGAGTTTCTGGGCCGGCCACTGCGTACGCTGCCACCCGGCGAGTACCGCGCCTACCTGGCGCCCGCCGCGCTGGAAGAAATCATGGGCATGCTCAGTTGGGGCGGGTTCTCGGCCCGGGCGATTGCCAGCAAGCAGAGCCCGTTGCAGAAGTTCTACGCCGGCGAAGCCAGCTTCAGCCCCATCGTGGGGCTCGGCGAGCAGGTCAGCGGTTCCCTGAGCCCGGCGTTTTCCGATGAAGGTTATCCACGCGATGACTTGGGGCTGATCGCCAAGGGCACGGCCAATGCGCGCCTGATCAACTCGCGCAGCGCCGCCGAATACGGCCTCACCGCCAACGGCGCCAGCAGCTACGAATACCCCACGGCGCTTGTCATGAACGAAGGCCAGCTGGAGCAGCAGCAGATCCTCGAACGCCTCGGCACCGGGCTCTACATCAGCAACCTGTGGTACCTGAACTACTCGGACCAACCCGCCGCACGCCTGACCGGCATGACCCGCTTCGCTACCTTCTGGGTCGAGAACGGCCAGATCGTGGCGCCGGTCAGCACCATGCGTTTCGATGACAGCGTCTACAGCCTGCTCGGCTCGCAACTCGAAGGGCTGACCCGGGAGCGGGAACTTCTGCTCTCGGCCAGCACCTACAGCCAACGAGCCACGGCCTCGATGCTGCTGCCTGGAGCGCTGGTGAAGCGGTTGACGTTGACGCTGTAACAACCGGAGGTTGATGCCGTCCCCTGTCTAGCCAACTAGAGGCCGATGCTGTCCTTCTGTGGCGAGGGAGCTTGCTCCCGCTGGGCTGCGCAGCAGCCCCGAAAGCTATGAACGCGGTTCTCCAGACAGTCCGCGTTCGTGGATCTCGCGACCGCTTCGCGTTCGAGCGGGAGCAAGCTCCCTCGCCACAAAAAGCTTGTTCGCCACGCTGCTCATTGTTCATACAAGAGGTCCCATGCCCAACCGCGCACCGCTCGACGCCGTCACCGCCCGCTGGCTCCCCTGGGTTGTGGCGATCGCTTTCTTCATGCAGTCCCTGGACGGCACCATTCTCAATACCGCACTGCCGGCCATGGCCACTGACCTGGCGGAAAACCCGCTGCGCATGCAAGGTGTGATCATCGCCTACATGCTCACCGTGGCCCTGCTGATCCCGGCCTCGGGCTGGATCGCCGACCGCTTCGGCACCAAGAAGATTTTCTTCGGCGCGATCCTGCTGTTCAGCCTCGGCTCGTTGCTGTGCGCAATGTCCAACTCACTGACCATGTTGGTCGGTGCGCGGATCGTCCAGGGGCTGGGCGGTGCGCTGATGCTGCCGGTGGGCCGGCTGGTGGTGCTGCGGGCCTATCCGCGCTCGGAGCTGGTGCGGATCATGGGCTTCATCACCATTCCCGGCCTGCTCGGTCCGTTGATTGGCCCGACCATGGGCGGCTGGATGGTGGAGTACCTGACCTGGCACTGGATTTTCCTGATCAACCTGCCGGTGGGCGTCATCGGTTGCTATGCGGTATGGAAATTCATTCCCGACCTGCGCGGCAGCGAACGTACACGGTTCGACGGGCTGGGCTTTGTACTGTTCGGCGCGGCGATGGTATTGATCACCGTCGCCATGGAAGGCCTGGGTGAACTGCACCTGCCGCACCTGCGGGTAATGTTGCTGCTGTTCGGCGGCATGGCCTGCCTGGCGGCCTACTGGCTGCGAGCCGGGCACATCGAGAACGCGCTGTTTCCGCCGTCGCTGTTCAAGACACGGACCTTCGCCGTGGGGATCCTCGGCAACCTGTTCGCGCGCCTGGGCAGCGGCGCCCTGCCGTTCCTGGTGCCGCTGCTGCTGCAAGTGGCCCTGGGTTACTCACCATCCCAGGCCGGGATGAGCATGCTGCCCCTGGCTGCCGCAGCGATGGTCGCCAAGTCGGTTGCCCGGCCACTGATCGAACGCCTCGGCTATCGCATCGTCCTGACCGGCAACACCCTGGCCCTGGGTATCATGTTGGCCAGCATGGGCCTGGTCAGCGAACAGACGCCATACTGGCTGCTGCTGGCGCAACTGGCAGTGCTGGGAGCGATCAACTCGCTCCAGTTCACCGCAATGAACACCGTGACCCTGATCGACCTCGACGATGCCAGCGCGAGCAGCGGCAACAGTCTCTTGTCGGTGGTGGCGCAACTGTCCCTGAGCCTCGGCGTGGCCTGCGCCGGCGCGCTGCTTGGCGGCTTCACCGCCCAGGTGGGCAATGACGGCGTCGACACCGTTCTGGGGGCTTTCCAGCTGACCTTCGTGACGGTGGGTGTCATGGCGATGCTGGCGGCGACGATTTTCTCCCAACTGTCCAAGCAGGATGGGCGACGGCAGAAACGTCACGACGAGCATATCGAGCACTGAGGGCGCTTCTGTGCAGTGAAGCTGTTGTGGCGAGGGAGCTTGCTCCCGCTGGGTTGCGCAGCAACCCCAAAATTACTCCTGATACGTCGCAGCGTCAGGTTTTGGGGCCGCTGCGCGCCCCAGCGGGAGCAAGCTCCCTCGCCACAACAGCCGGTCCCCGTCTCAACACAGCTCGTCCAGAACTTTCGAAGAAAGCGGCACCAGGCTGCTACACTGCGCGACATTTTGTTTTGCAGGCCCGTACCGTGACCACCATCGCCACCGCTTTCAATACTTTGCCGCTGTCCGCCGCCATGCTGGCTAACCTCGAATCCCTCGGTTATGCCCAGATGACGCCGATCCAGGCGCAAAGCTTGCCGGTGATCCTCAAGGGCATGGACCTGATCGCCCAGGCCAAGACCGGCAGCGGCAAGACTGCCGCGTTCGGCATCGGCCTGCTGAACCCGATCAACCCGCGCTACTTCGGCTGCCAGGCGCTGGTGATGTGCCCGACCCGTGAGCTGGCCGACCAGGTGGCCAAGGAAATCCGCCGCCTGGCCCGCGCCGAAGACAACATCAAGGTCCTGACCCTGTGCGGCGGCGTGTCGTTCGGCCCGCAGATCGCTTCCCTCGAACACGGCGCTCACATCATCGTCGGCACGCCGGGGCGGATCCAGCAGCACCTGCGCAAGGGCTCGCTGGTGCTCGACGGCCTCAACACGCTGATCCTCGACGAAGCCGACCGCATGCTCGACATGGGTTTCTACGACGCCATCGAAGACATCATCCAGCAGACCCCGGAGCGCCGCCAGACGCTGCTGTTCTCAGCCACTTACCCGGTGGGCATCAAGCAGCTGGCGTCCAAATTCATGCGTGACCCGCAGCAAGTGAAAGCCGAGGCGCTGCACTCCGATGCGCAGATCGAGCAACGCTTCTACGAGATCGCCCCTGAGGAGCGCATGGACGCGGTGGTCAAGGTGCTCGCGCATTTCCGTCCGGCCTCCTGCGTAGCGTTCTGCTTCACCAAGCAGCAAGTGCAGGAAACCGTCGATCACCTGACAGCCAAAGGCATCTCTGCCGTCGGCCTGCACGGTGATCTGGAACAGCGCGACCGTGACCAGGTCCTGGCGATGTTTGCCAACCGCAGCACCTCGGTGCTGGTGGCGACTGACGTGGCGGCGCGTGGCCTGGACATCGATGCCCTGGACATGGTGATCAACGTCGAGCTGGCCCGGGATTCGGAAATCCACATCCACCGCGTCGGCCGTACGGGTCGCGCCGGGGAAACCGGTATCGCCATCAGCCTGGTGGCGCCGTCCGAGGCCCACCGTGCCCAAGCCATCGAGCAACTGCAGAAGGCGCCGTTGAACTGGGACCAGTTGGATAACCTCAAGCCCCAGGGCGGCGGCCCGTTGCTGCCGGCCATGAGTACCCTGTGCATCGCTGCCGGGCGCAAGGACAAGGTCCGCCCCGGCGACATCCTCGGCGCTCTGACAGGCGACGCCGGCATCCCCGGCACCCAGGTTGGCAAGATCGCGATTTTCGACTTCCAGGCCTACGTGGCCGTGGAGCGTGGCATCGCCAAACAGGCGCTCAAGCGCCTGAATGAAGGCAAGATCAAGGGCCGCTCCCTGCGGGTGCGGATTCTCTGATTGCTATTGATTCACCTGTGGCGAGGGAGCTTGCTCCCGCTGGGGTGCGCAGCAGCCCCAAAAACCATGAACGCGGAGCTTCAGACAGTTCGCGTTCGTTGGCTTTACGACCGCTTCGCGCTCGAGCGGGAGCAAGCTCCCTCGCCACAAAAGCAAATTTCTGACAGGCCCCAGACATTCAGAGGACACCGTTTTGCGCTCTACCGAAGTCGTGATCATTGGCGCTGGCGCCGCGGGGTTGATGTGCGCGCTGACCGCCGCCGGGCGCGGGCGGCAGGTGATGTTGCTGGACCACGCCAACAAGGCCGGCAAGAAAATCCTCATGTCCGGCGGTGGGCGCTGCAATTTCACCAACATGTACACGGAACCGGGCAACTTCCTTTCGCAGAACCCGCACTTCTGCAAATCGGCCCTGGCCCGCTATACCCAGTGGGACTTCGTCGCCCTGGTGGCCAAGCACGGCGTGCCGTATCACGAGAAAAAACTCGGCCAGCTGTTCTGCGATAACAAATCCAGCGACATCCTCGCCATGCTATTGGATGAGTGCGACCAGGCCGGCGTCAGCCTGCACCTGGACACCCGCATCGAGCACATCGAAAAAACCGAAGGCGGTTACCTGCTGCAAACCACCCTCGGCACCCTCACCTGCCAATCGCTGGTGATCGCCACGGGCGGGCTGTCCATCCCGACCCTGGGAGCCACCGGTTTCGGTTATCAGGTCGCCAGGCAATTCGGTCACCAGTTGCTGCCGACCCGCGCCGGGCTGGTGCCATTCACCATCACCGACCAGCTCAAGACGCTGTGCAGCGAACTCTCCGGCACATCGGTGGACTGCCTGGTGAGCTGCAACGACCAGAGCTTTCGCGAGAACATCCTGTTCACCCACCGCGGCCTGAGCGGCCCGGCGATCCTGCAGATTTCTTCGTTCTGGGAACCAGGGGACACGGTGCAGATCAACCTGCTGCCCGATCACGACGTGCCGCAATGGCTGCAACAGCAACAGGCCGAACGTCCCAACAGTGAACTGAAAACCCTGCTGGGCGAGCTGTTCACCAAGAAAATGGCCAACCTGCTGGCCGATACCTGGTTCGTCTCCAAGCCGATGAAGCAATACACCCACGCCGAGCTTGCGGACATCGCCGAGAAACTGGCGAGCTGGAATATCGTCCCGGCCGGTACCGAAGGCTACCGCACCGCCGAAGTCACCCTGGGCGGCGTCGACACCCGGGAAGTCTCGTCCAAGACCATGGAATCGCTGAAGAGCCCCGGCCTGTACTTCATCGGTGAAGTGCTCGATGTCACCGGACACCTGGGCGGCTTCAACTTCCAATGGGCGTGGGCGTCGGGCTATGCGGCGGCGCAGTACGTTTGATTCATGATTCAAATGTGGGCACAAATCCTGTGGGAGCGAGCTTGCTCGCGATAGCGGTAGTTCGGTCAATATCAATGTGACAGATCTGCCGCCATCGCGAGCAAGCTCGCTCCCACAGTGGCTCGGCGTGTGGTTCACGGAACACTTTTTGCTGCCAGATGTGATCGCCCCCATTGCGTCGGCGTCATTACTGCCTCAATTTAGCGTCATTGCCCGTCAGGCCCGTGCATTTCATGTCATCGACCTCGTTCAGCCAGTCTCTGCGTCGCCTTTGGGCGTTGGATAAATTCAGTTATAGCGTGCGGGTGTTCATCGCCCTGACCGGCAGCATGGGCCTGTGCTGGTACCTGGATGAAATGGCGCTGTTGATCCCGTTATTCCTGGGCATCATCGCCAGCGCCCTGGCCGAGACCGACGACAGTTGGCAGGGCCGTCTCAACGCGCTGGCCGTTACCCTGGCGTGCTTCACCGTCGCGGCGCTGTCGGTGGAGTTGCTGTTCCCTTATCCCGTGCTGTTCATCGGCGCCCTGGCCCTGGCGGCCTTCGGCCTGACCATGCTCGGCGCCCTGGGCGAACGTTATGGCGCGATTGCCTCGGCGACCCTGATTCTGTCGGTCTACACGATGATCGGCGTGGACCAGCGCGGTGGCGCGGTCACCAACTTCTGGCATGAACCCTTGCTGCTGGTGGCCGGCGCGGCATGGTACGGCCTGCTCTCGGTGCTGTGGCATGCGCTGTTTTCCAACCAGCCGGTGCAGCAAAGCCTGGCGCGGCTGTTTCGCGAGCTGGGGCGCTACCTGAAGCTCAAATCGTCGCTGCTCGAACCGATCCGCCAACTGGACATCGAAGCCCGCCGCCTGGAATTGGCCCAGCAGAACGGCCGGGTGGTCGCCGCGCTCAACAGCGCCAAGGAGATCATCCTGCATCGCGTGGGCAATGGCCGGCCCGGGTCGAAAGTCAGCCGCTACCTGAAGCTGTATTTCCTGGCTCAGGACATCCACGAACGCGCCAGTTCTTCGCACTACCCCTACAACGCCCTGGCCGAGGCGTTCTTCCACAGTGATGTGCTGTTCCGCTGCCAACGCCTGCTGCGCCAGCAAGGCAAGGCTTGCCAGGCGCTGGCCGAATCGATCCAGCTGCGCCAGCCATTCGTCTACGACGACAGCTTCGCCGAAGCCCTCAACGATCTGCACGCGTCCCTCGAACATTTACGCATCCAGAGCAACCCGGCCTGGCGCGGCCTGTTGCGTTCGTTGCGGGCGCTGTCGGTGAACCTGGCGACCATGGACCGCCTGCTCAGCGACGCCAGCAACCCGGACGCCCTGGCCGACGCCACCGACAGCAGCCTGCTGGATCGCTCACCGCGCAACCTGAAGGACGTCTGGCTGCGCCTGCGCACGCAACTCACGCCCACCTCGCTGCTGTTTCGCCATGCCCTGCGCCTGCCCCTGGCCCTGAGCGTCGGCTATGCCGTGGTGCACATGATCCACCCATCCCAAGGCTACTGGATCATCCTCACCACATTGTTTGTCTGCCAGCCCAACTACGGCGCGACCCGACGCAAGCTCGGCCAACGGATCATCGGCACCGCCATCGGCCTCACAGTGGCCTGGGCGCTGTTCGACCTGTTCCCCAATCCCTTGGTGCAATCGTGTTTCGCCATCCTCGCCGGGGTGGTGTTCTTTACCAACCGTACGACCCGCTACACCCTGGCGACCGCCGCGATCACCATCATGGTGCTGTTCTGCTTCAACCAGGTGGGTGACGGTTATGGGCTGCTGCTGCCAAGGCTGTTCGACACCTTGCTCGGCAGCCTCATCGCGGGGCTGGCGGTATTCCTGTTCCTGCCGGACTGGCAGGGTCGTCGGCTGAACAAGGTGCTGGCGAACACACTGACCTGCAACAGCATTTACCTGCGCCAGATCATGCAGCAATACGCCGCCGGCAAAAGCGACGACCTGGCCTATCGTCTGGCCCGACGCAACGCCCACAACGCCGACGCCGCACTGTCCACCACGCTTGCGAACATGCTGATGGAGCCGGGGCATTTCCGTAAGGAAGCCGACGTGGGCTTCCGTTTCCTTGTGCTGTCCCACACGCTGCTCAGCTACCTGTCGGGCCTGGGGGCGCACCGTGGCACCGAACTGCCGGCCGAGGTGCGTGAGCAGCTGATCGAGGGCGCGGGCGCGAAACTGGCGACCAGCATCGACGAGATCGCCCAAGGCCTGGCGAGCAAGACTGCGATTGCGATCCAGAGCGATGAAGAAGAAGCCTTGGCTCACGAACTCGAACAGATGCCCGATGAAATCGACGAAGGCCAACGGCTGGTGCAAACCCAACTGGCGTTGATCTGCCGCCAGCTCGGCCCGTTGCGAACACTGGCGGCGCATTTGATCAAGGATGTGCCTGGGGCTTGAGCTTGTAGCGCTCGCACTCCCCTACAAAAGCCTACATCCCATGCTGCTCCAACAACCGCGCATAACTGCCATCCGCCTTCATCGCCGCAATCGCTTTATCGAACCCCGCCACGATCTGCTCATGCTCCGGGTTTTTCAGGCTGACCAGGATGTGCAGGCTGTTTTCACTCAACGGCTTGGGCAGGAACTCCACAGCGTTGCGAACCTTGGGCGATTCCCGGGCCAGGTAGTACCGGGCCACGTATTCATCTTCCAGCGTCAGCTTGACCCGCTCGGCCGCCAGCATGCGCACGGCCATGGCGAAGCTGTGCACGGGAACCTTGTGCATTTGCTGGTCTTCGTCGAAATCCCGGGAATAGGCATAGCCGCGCACGACCGCGATGGGATAGACATGCAGTTGCTGCAGGTTATCGAACTCGATCAGGTCTTCCTTGCGCTTGATGAAGCGCACGCGATTGAGCAGGTACTCGGCCGAGAACTGGCCGATCTGGGTGCGATCTTGCGCGTACCAGGCATTGACCAGCACGTCATAGCGGCCTTCGCTGATACCGAGCATGGCCCGGGCCCAGGGCACCTGTTCGAATTCCGTGGCGTAGCCGGCCCGGGCCAGGGCCGTACTGACGATATCGGTCGCCAGGCCACCATTGACCAACGTCGCGTCGGTGAACGGTGGCCAACCATCGGCCACCAGGCGCAACTTCTGCGCGCAGGTCTGGTGACTCAGCAACAGCAACCCGACCAATACAAGAGCTCGATGCAATCGCGGCATGCCAAACATCCTTGACGGGTTCAAAGCCCGTTTGTTTTTAGCCGACACTCACGGGATGTCCGCGGACATCCGACCTAACATTAGCTCATTGAAACCGCTGCACAGCGCTGCATCGAAGATTACACAAAGAAGACAACATCGCGACTGGGGAATGATGGCATTTTGGCCTTTGTCACAGATTTTCCTGCCGTTCGGGAGAGAAGACTTCCGATGGCAGGCCGCTTAATATCGGCATCGAATCATTCAGGAAATTCAAAAATGGACATCGACTGGGTCTGCAAACATCACAGTGACCTGAGCAAGGAACAGCTGTACGCCATTCTCAAACTGCGGGCCGAAGTGTTCGTCGTCGAGCAGAACTGCGCCTACCCGGACGTCGACGGCCTGGACCTGGAAGGCGACACCTGCCATTTGATGGCTTGGCAGGACGATCGCCTGGTGGCCTACCTGCGCTTGCTCGACCCGCATTCGCAGAACAGCGACGTGATCATCGGCCGCGTGATCATCGCGCCGCAAGCGCGCGGCCAAGGCCTGGGACACACGCTGATGGAGCAAGGCCTCAAGCAGGCCGAGAAACACTGGCCCGGGACTTCGATCTCGCTCTCGGCCCAGGCGCATTTGCAGGGATATTACGGGCGCTATGGGTTTAAGGTGGTGGGAGTGGAGTATCTAGAGGATGGGATTCCACACATAGGCATGCATCGGCCTTGAGTACGCCATCGCGAGCAGGCTCGCTCCCACATTGATCTGCTGCAACACAACATGTGGGGCGTGCGCTATCCATTGTGGGAGCGAGCTTGCTCGCGATAGGGCCGGCCCAGACACCACTGATATCAGGGATACTCAAGCACCGCCTTGATCCGCGGCAGATTTCCCTCGATCCACCCCCGGTCAATCGCCCCCCAATCACGAATCCGATAACGCCCGGCATGATTGCGAGCGCCTTCCTGTTGCTCGAACTCACAGACAATGTCCAGGTCCGCCAGGGCCGCGACAGTGTCCTGGGCGGTGCGTCGCGGCATGCCGGTGGCTTCGGTGAGCGCAGGGACATTGCTGGCGATGCCGCTGTCGATCAGGTAAGCCACATACAGGCGCCGGTAGAAGCTGGTCTTGGTCTTGCTGACGTCCATTCGTCATTCCTTGATTGCTTGCAAGTCCCGCCAGGTCAGGTACACCCGCAGGTCGAATTCCAGCTGGTGGTACCCCGGCAACATGTGCTCGCAGAGTTGGTAGAAGGCTTTGTTGTGGTCCGATTCCTTGAAGTGCGCCAACTCGTGGACGACGATCATGTTCAGGAACTCGGGCGCGGCGTCCTTGAACAACGCGGCGATCCGGATCTCCTTCTTGGCCTTGAGCCTGCCGCCCTGCACACGCGAGACGGCGGTGTGCAGGCCAAGGGCGCGGTGGGTCAGGTCCAGACGGTTGTCGAACAGCACCTTATCGATGGCCGGCGCGTTACGCAGGTACTGCTGCTTGCGCTCCAGCGCGTAGGCGTACAGGGCCTTGTCGCTCTGGATCGAATGCCGCTCGGGATAACGCTGGTGCAGGTACTCGCCCAGCCGGTCCTGGGCAATCAATTGCTGCACCTGGGCTTGCAGGGTGGCGGGGTAGGCCTGGAGGTACTTGAGCGCGATCATTGGCAACAACACGGATACGAGAGGCCGCCAGTGTAGCGAAATTCAGACCCGCACCGTGCTCCAGTCGAACGGTTGGGCAAAGACATCGGTGTCCTCGGCCATCAACGGGCGTGCGACGAGAAAGCCCTGCACATATTCGCAACCATGGGCTTGCAACCACTCGTATTGCTCGAAGGTTTCCACCCCTTCGGCAATCACCCGCAGTCCCAGCTGCTTGCACAAATCAATCACTGACGCCACCAGTGCCGCATCCCGGGGCGAGCCCGGCAAGCGAGCGATCAAATGCCGGTCAAGCTTGAGCGTGTCGAGTTCCAGATCGCGCAGATGCGCCAATGAACACGGCCCCGACCCGAAATCATCCAAAGCCACCCGTACCCCGAGCTGACGCAGCAGCCGCAGCTGCTTCTGGGTTTCATCGGGGTTGCGCATCAACGCATCCTCAGTCACCTCGACCTCCAACTGCCGGGGCTTCAACGCATGGCGCTCCAGCACCTGACGCAACTCGGTCGCCAGGTTCGGCATGCCGAACTGGGTGCTGCTCAGGCTCACCCCCAGCACCAGATCATCGGCGAACATCCGCTCCCAGACTTTGCGCTGGGCCGCGCTGCGATGATAAATCCAACTGCCCAGCCGACTGATCAACCGAGCCTCTTCCAGGAGCGGCAGGAACAGACCCGGCGGCACATCGCCCACGCTGGGATGCTGCCAGCGCAACAACGCCTCGAACCCGCGGATCCGCCCGTCGGCGATGCTGACCTGGGGCTGATAGACCATGTTGAAGTCACGGTTCTCGATGGCCGAGCGCACGCTTTCCTCAAGCATCAGGCGTGAACGGGCTCGACCGTTCATTTCGTGATCATAGAAACGATACTGCTGGCGGCCGGCACGCTTGGCTTCGTACATGGCGATGTCGGACGCCCGCAACAGGCCGTCGAGATTGGCGCCGCAGTCCGGGTAGGTGGCGATACCGATACTCGCTCCGAGCGCTACGTCCATGCCTTCGATCTGCTGACAGATCGCCACCCGCTCGATCAGCTTCTCGGCAATCTTGGCCGCCTGCTCGGGAAACTCCAGGTCCAGCAACGCCGTGAACTCATCCCCGCCCAACCGCGCCAGGATATCGAACGGACGCAGGCAAGCCTTCAACTGCTCCGAGACCCAGCGCAACACCCGGTCCCCGGCATCGTGGCCCAGGGAATCATTGACCCGCTTGAAACCGTCGAGGTCCAGGTACAGCAGCACCCAATTACTCTCCAGTCGCTCACTGCGCATCAACAGGTTTTCCGCGGTCTGGTAGAAGCCCCGGCGGTTGAGCAAACCGGTCAGCGGGTCGGTGACGGCCTGATATTCCAGTTGCTGGTGCAGGTGACGCACCACCGACATGTCCTGCAGCGTCACCACCATCGCCTTCTGCTCCGGCGGAAGCGGCGCACAAGACAAAGCCACCGACACCTGCTGGCCGGGCGCAGTACGCAACACCGCATCGTGCAAACGCAGGATCTCGCCACGGCCATAGAGGTTAAGAAATTCGGAACCGGCCCACTCCGGGATATGCGGTTTTTGCATGTAGTCCAGGAACGGCGTGCCCTGCAACTGATCGGCAGTGGCATTGAGCAAACGGCATGTCGACGGGTTGGCGAAACGGATACTGCCCTCCTCGTCCACCACCAGGATCCCTTCGGCGGCGTTGTCCAGCACCGAAGCATTGAAGGCCCTGGCGACCTCCAGTTCCTGGCTCAAGCGCTGCAAGGCCCGGCGATTACGCTGATGCTCCAGCAACGCCTGCACCTTGGGCTTGAGAATCTGCGGATCGAAGGGTTTGAACAAATAATCCACGGCGCCCGTGGCATAGCCCTTGATGACCGCGTCCTGGGATTGTTCATTGGCGGTCAGGAAAATGATCGGCGTGAGCCGCGTGCGTTGGCTGCCGCGCATCAGGCGCGCCACTTCGAAACCATCCATGTCGGGCATCTGCACATCCAGCAGAACCAGGTCGATCTCGTGTGCCAGCAGCAGATCGAGCGCTTCGAACCCCGAGGATGCAGTCATCACCTGCCAGTCCGGACGTTGCAATAACGCGCGCATGCTGAGCAGGTTTTCGGGGTAATCATCCACTATCAAAAGTACGGAGCTATCTTCGCCAAGCGTTGGTTGCGCGCATTCCATGCTGCTTCTCTTATCGGGCGCCACGCCGTTTTTTACGTAGCAAAGCTGACAAATACTGGTGATCTCACTCTAGACCGTGATTTTGAAAAGCAGTAGGTGTCATCGCGCCATCATCCAGACAAAGCCCGAAATAGCCGACTAACGGTCACCCTCATCGGGCACAGAAACTGCAATACCCTCCCGTGACGATCAATTGACGTCAATCCACCGCCGAAACAGACGATAAAAAGCTTACTCCGGTGTTGTCAGGTCGCCCCTAGAAGTGCGGGTTAGAGCCTTCGCTTTGCCACGCCTATTTTTTACACAGTTATGCAGGACACGAACATGATCGATCTCACTACTTGGAACTTGACCATCCCCGAAGGCAGCCCGGCGGTAACCATCGAAACCCCACGCCTGGCCCAGGGATTCAAGAACGAATACTTCCACTCCGATACCGGCACGCTGTTTTTCTGGTCGCCGGTAACAGGCACCAAGACAGCCAACGCTATTTATCCGCGCAGCGAACTACGTGAAACCTATAGCAACGGCACCTTGCGCAACTGGCTGTACTCGGCGGCCGACAACCAACTGCGTGCAACACTGGCCGTCAACCAAGTACCGAGTACTGGCAAGATCGTTATTGGTCAGATTCACACCAAGGACAGCACCAACCCAATGGTGAAACTCGAGTATCAGTACAAGACCAAAACGAGCACCGGCAACATCGTCGCCAAAGTGCGTATGCGCCCCGATGACGCAGAAGGCCAGGTCATTACCGTGGCCACCGGTGTAAAGCTTGACCGTAACTTTACCTACATGATTCACCTCAGCCCCAAGGGTGCGCTGGGCATCAGTGCAGCGGGCTACAACTGGCGCACCACCATTGATCCGTCCTGGAAGGACAAGCCGCTTTACTTCAAGGCAGGCGTCTACGTGCAGGACAACACCGGCTACACCACCGAAGGCGGAAAAGTGACGTTCAGCCAATTGGAAATTCAGCACAAGATTTGACTGCTATCAACGGCGCGTAGCGGCAGGGACCGCTGCGTGCCGTTTGCTGCATCCGGCAAAAGCGACAGGCTTCATATGGCCATCGTTCCATTGGAAAACGAAATAGCCGACCAGCGGTCGTTTATCTCGGGCACAAAAACCGCAAACACCACTCTGACGGACAGTTGACGCCAACCATCCGCCGGACGAACTCGTGAAATGTTCGATTCCCGCGCTATGAAGGCGCCTTGGGATGCCTGGAATAGAGCCTCCGGTTGGGTCTTGCAGTTTTTTACTCGTGAAAAAGGATCCGAACATGGTCGATCTTGCCACCTGGAACTTGAGCATCCCTGAGGGGAGCCCACCCAAAACCATCGAAACGCCACGATTGGTGGATGGGTTCAAGGACAAATACTTCAGCCGCGATGGCAGCACGGTGCGTTTCTGGGCACCGGTCACTGGCTCAAAGACTGAAAACGCGATCTATCCGCGCAGCGAGCTACGGGAAACCTACAAAGACGGCACCTTGCGCAATTGGTTGTACCCTGACGCCGACAACTTTCTGAATGCCACCCTGACCGTTAACCAGGTGCCCAGCAGCGGCAAGGTTGTCATTGGTCAGATCCATACCAAAGACAGCAACAAACCCATGGTGAAGCTGGAATACCAGTACAAGGATGCCAATAAACTCGGTGACATCGTTGCCAAGGTTCGTATGCGTCCCGATGACAGTAAGGCCCGGGTCATCACAGTTGCCAGCGGAGTGAAGATTTCCCAGGCCTTTTCCTACCGTATTCATCTGGATCGCACCGGTGATCTGGGCATCAGCGCGGCGGGTCGTAGTTGGTACACCACCATCAGCTCCACTTGGCGGGTCAAACCGTTGTATTTCAAGGCCGGGGTGTATGTGCAGGACAACTCGGGCTATACCAGCGAAGGTGGGAAAGTGACGTTCAGTAAGTTGGATATTGATCACAACACTTGAGTAGAGGAACACAGCTCCATGTGGGAGCGAGCCTGCTCGCGATGGCGGCCTGGCAGGTTGTGTGTTTTTTTGACCGGGTGCATATCCATTGCTGCGGTAACGGCGACTTAGGGTTCCGCCCTGACGGCGGCTCACTTTTTTTCAAACGCCAAAAAAAGTAAGCAAAAAAGGCTGTG
>NZ_JBKGGX010000040.1:0-33904 GCF_052041925.1 Pseudomonas sp. SMN5 | reverse complement strand
AAAATTCTGTCCTTTGTGGTGTCGCTTTGCCCTTCCCCCCCCCAGGCTGTATTGCTGGAATGACGTCTGGTCGTCGATGGCGGCGTTTTTCAGCCAGGCGGGCAGCAGGGGCTCAAGGCGGGCCTTCATGTCGGGCGAAAGCCTCGGCGCTTCTAGCAGCGAGCGGGCCGGGTCGCTCAGGTCGTGGTAGAGATGCTTGAGGTCCTGCGTGTCGATCCCGGCAGGCAATTGCACCGCTTGCAGGTCGGCCAGTTGCTGCTCCAGCAGCATGGCCGCCTGGCTTTCGAAGACGTTGCCGCTGATCTCGTAGCGCTGGCAGGTGATGGTGTCGACGGTGTACTGGCTGGCGATGCGTGTTCCCCAATGGTGTTCGAAGGCCTCCAGGGAAGCGAAGGATTGCACCACGCTGCCGGGGCTGCACAGCAGAAATTCGCCAGTGCCCTGGTAGGCGCGGGTCAACAGGACCTCGCTTGCGAGCAGCACCGTCTGGTCGCTGCCCGTGGTGAGCCGGGTTTCCAGGTGATAGGCGTACACCGGTGTCTGTCGGTTGAGACACAAGCGTTGCTCGCGGTCCGGCCACCGGACGATCTGATCCAAGGCTTCGCGCGCGGTGTCGGTGAGGCCGGGTTGTTGCAGGCCACGCAGGTTCAAGGTGTTGCGCAGCACATCGCTGAGCCAGCGCCAGCGACTGGTGGGGTCACTTGTATCGGCTTTACCAACGCTGCTGATGTCGTCACTCCAGTAACGCACCAGCGCATCTTCAAGGCCAATGGGTACGCTCCAGGGCAGTTCAAGAATCGCTCTGCGAATGACCTCCATGTCCAGGCGTTGTTCGCCTGACCAGAGGCGCCGTGGCGGGTCGTCGGAAAGGAAGCAGTCAAGCGTTCCCTTCGGGCTGAAGTCCGGGGGAGTGCCGCTGGCCAGATAATCGAGGACCACGCTCATCAAGGGCCGGAATTGCCAGCCGCGTGCGGTGCCGTCCGGTGTCGCCAGTTGGGTCCTGGAGAGGTCGATGTCCAACCAGGGGTCGGTTTTCTTGAGGGCCTGTTCGAGCATCCGTCGGGCGACCTGTTCGAGGGTCGGGCGGTCGGCGAATTGCAGGCTGACACATTGGGCCAGCGCAGGGATCGAATCAGCGGTGGAAGGGGTATTCATGAGAAGTCCTTTTCACGAAACATGGCCGTCGGGATGACGGCGAGAAAAGTATCGACTTCCAGAGCGTGGGCAGGCGGTACATAAATACCGCCCGCCAAGACCGATGCCGCTCAGTCAGGCGTTGCGCTTTTTGACCTGATCAGGCGGGATCGGCCCCCAGCACGACGTTCAATGCGCTGCGGGCGTCGTCCAGCTGCACCAGCGTGGCGTGGCGGGCGCCGAGGGCGTCGCGATTCTCGATGGCGGTGAGGATCGCCTTGTGCCGCGGCATGGCCAGTTCATGGAGGTTGGGCCGTTGGTTGGAATGCTTGAGCGCCTCGGCGATGGCCACCGACAGCATGTTGCACAGGTTGGCGAGCAGGTCGTTGTGGGTGGCGTCGGCGATGCGGCTGTGGAAGTCCAGGTCCGGTTGCAGCAGGGCTTCGGGCGTCGGGGCGGCATCCATGCGCTCATAGGCTTCGCGAATCGCGGCGATGTCGGCGTCGGTGGCGAACTGTGCTGCCAGGGCGGCGGCCGCAGGTTCGATGATGCTGCGCACGCTGGTGAGCAGGCCGAAGAACTCGTTCTGCGGGCTGCTTTTCATCAGCCAGTGCAGCACGTCCGGATCGAGCATGTGCCATTCGCGCCGAGGCTTGACCACCGTGCCGACACGCGGGCGTGAATACACCAGGCCCTTGGCGACCAGCACCCGCGTGGCTTCGCGCAGCACCGGGCGGCTGACGGCGTACTCTTCACACAACAGGGCTTCGGCAGGCAGCTTATCGTCCGGCTTGAAACGTCCGGAGACGATCTGCATGCCCAGTTCCTGGACAATGCGCGCGTGCATGCTTTTGCGGTCGGAGGGTTTGCGGTAATCCATGGGGCGCGAAGCGATCCTGTGCGAGAGGGGTGCTGCGCATGATAGCAGGCGCGGCGAACATTCATCAGATCAAACGCTGAGGCCTGGCGAGCTTCTGTGGCGAGGGAGCTTGCTCCCGCTGGACTGCGAAGCAGTCCTTGGGGCGGTCGCTACGCAACCGAGCGGGAGCAAGCTCCCTCGCCACAGGTGATTGTGTCAGTCAAGATCGAGGTGACTGATCCGACGCCATCGCGAGCAGGCTCGCTCCCACAGGGGATTGATGGCGGAATGGATTCCCGGACCGCCTCAAAATCACTGTGGGAGCTTGCTCCTGAGAGGTCAGTGAGAGTGACGCGGCACCTCGGCCCCGCGGCAGCCGACCAGGAAGTCGAAGTCGCAGCCTTGGTCCGCTTGCAGCACATGGTCGATGTACAGTTGGCGATAACCACCCACCAGCAATTGTTGCGGCGGCGCGAGGTCCGCCAGGCGGGCGGCGAGTTCGGCGTCTGGGATGTCCAGGTGCAGGCGGCCGCTGGCGCAATCGAGTTCGATCCAGTCACCTTCCTTCACCGCGGCCAGTGGTCCGCCGGCGGCGGCTTCCGGTGCTACGTGCAGGACCACGGTGCCATAGGCGGTGCCGCTCATGCGCGCATCGGAAATCCGCACCATGTCCGTCACGCCCTGGGCCAGCAGCTTGGCCGGCAAGCCCATGTTGCCCACCTCGGCCATACCCGGATAACCCTTGGGCCCGCAGTTTTTCATCACCAGGATCGAGCTGGCATCCACGTCCAGTTCCGGATCGTTGATCCGCGCCTTGTACTCGTCGAAGTTCTCGAACACCACCGCACGACCGCGATGCTGCATCAACTCAGGCGTCGCGGCGGACGGCTTGAGGACCGCACCCAATGGCGCCAGGTTGCCGCGCAGCACGCAGATGCCGCCGTCGGCGCGGATCGGGTTGTCCAGGGTGCGGATGACCTGGTCCTGGCCGTAGATCGGCGCGTCCTTGGTGTTCTCGCCCAGGCTCTTGCCGTTGACGGTCAGGGCATCCGGGTTAGGGATCAGGTTGGCCTCGCCGAGACGGCGCAGCACCGCCGGCAGGCCGCCGGCATAGTAGAACTCTTCCATCAGGAAGCGTCCGGACGGTTGCAGGTCGACGATGGTCGGCATGCCGCGACCGATGCGGGTCCAGTCGTCCAGGTCCAGTTGCACCCCGATGCGCCCGGCGATGGCCTTGAGGTGGATCACCGCATTGGTCGAGCCGCCGATGGCCGCGTTGACGCGGATGGCGTTTTCGAACGCTTCCTTAGTCAGGATCTTCGACAGTCGCAGATCTTCGCGGACCATCTCCACCGCACGCATGCCAGACATGTGCGCCAGCACATAACGGCGTGCATCCACCGCCGGAATCGCGGCGTTATGCGGCAGCGAGGTGCCCAGGGCTTCGGCCATGCAAGCCATGGTCGAGGCCGTGCCCATGGTGTTGCAGGTGCCCGCCGAACGGGACATGCCGCCCTCGGCCGCGAGGAAGTCGTCGATGGTGATGGTGCCGGCCTTGACCTGTTCGCTCAACTGCCAGACCACCGTGCCCGAACCGATGTCCTGGCCCTTGTGCTTGCCGTTGAGCATCGGCCCGCCAGTGACGACGATGGCCGGCACGTCGCAACTGGCTGCACCCATCAGCAATGCCGGCGTGGTCTTGTCGCAACCGGTGAGCAGCACGACGCCGTCAATCGGGTTGCCGCGAATCGCCTCTTCCACGTCCATGCTCGCCAGGTTGCGGGTCAGCATGGCGGTGGGGCGCAGGTTCGATTCGCCATTGGAGAACACTGGGAATTCCACCGGGAAGCCGCCGGCTTCGATCACGCCGCGCTTGACGTGCTCGGCAATCTGCCGGAAGTGCGCGTTGCACGGTGTCAGCTCCGACCAGGTATTGCAGATACCGATGATCGGCTTGCCGTGGAACTGGTGGTCGGCGATGCCCTGATTTTTCATCCAGCTGCGGTACATGAAGCCGTTCTTGTCGGCAGTGCCAAACCATTGGGCCGAGCGCAGGGAAGGTTTCTTATCAGACATGATCGATTCTCTTATTGTATGACTATATTGTTCTGGATGAAGCGTAACATAAGCGCAATTTGTCCGGTTTGGAAGTGTTGTTGGGTAAATAGTATTACTATATAGTCCGACTCAACGGAGGGATTGTCCGGGTGCTCATTCACCTGAGAAATCCCCCGAGGTTCTATAACAACAACAATCGGAGACCGGTCCCATGAGCCAGGAATTGCGGCTTATTCGTCGCATCACGCTTAAACTGATTCCCTTCCTGATCCTGCTGTACCTGATCGCCTACGTGGACCGCTCTGCGGTGGGCTTCGCCAAGCTGCACATGGGCGCCGACATCGGCATCGGCGATGCGGCCTACGGTCTGGGCGCGGGTCTGTTTTTCATCGGCTATTTCCTCTTGGAGATCCCCAGTAACCTGATGCTCGAACGCTTCGGTGCCCGGCGCTGGTTTGCCCGGATCATGATCACCTGGGGCGCGATCACCATCGGCATGGCGTTCGTCCAGGGCCCCCATAGCTTCTATGTAATGCGCTTTTTGCTGGGTGCCGCCGAAGCGGGTTTCTTCCCTGGCGTGCTGTACTACATCACCCAATGGTTCCCGGTGCGCCACCGCGGCAAGATCCTTGGCCTGTTCATTCTTTCCCAACCCATCGCGATGATGATCACCGGTCCCGTGTCCGGCGGCTTGCTGGGCATGGACGGGATATTGGGCCTGCATGGCTGGCAGTGGCTGTTCATCGTCATCGGCCTACCGGCGGTGCTGCTGACCTGGCCAGTGCTGCGTTACCTGCCTGACGGCCCGCAACAGGTGAAGTGGATGGACCAGGCCGAGAAGGACTGGCTGACCGGTGAACTGAAAAAAGACCTGCAGGAATACGGCCAGACCCGCCACGGCAACCCGCTGCATGCGCTCAAGGACAAGCGCGTCTTGCTCCTGGCGCTGTTCTACCTGCCGGTGACCCTGAGCATCTACGGCCTGGGCTTGTGGCTGCCGACGCTGATCAAACAGTTCGGCGGCAGCGACCTGGTGACCGGCTTCGTGTCTTCCGTGCCGTACATCTTCGGCATCATCGGTTTGCTGATCATCCCGCGCAGCTCTGACCGTTTGAACGACCGCTACGGTCATCTGGCCGTGCTTTACGTGCTTGGCGCCATCGGTTTGTTCCTGAGTGCCTGGCTCTCGGTGCCGGTACTGCAACTGGCGGCGTTGTGCCTGGTGGCGTTCGCGCTGTTTTCCTGCACCGCAGTGTTCTGGACCTTGCCAGGACGTTTTTTCGCCGGCGCCAGTGCGGCGGCGGGCATTGCCTTGATCAACTCGGTGGGCAACCTGGGTGGCTACATCGGACCGTTCGTGATCGGCGCGCTGAAGGAGTACACCGGTAGTCTGGCGTCGGGGCTGTATTTCCTGTCGTGCGTGATGGTGTTCGGCCTGGTGTTGACCGGTGTGGTGTATCGGCTGCTGGAACGCAAGCACGCGCTGCCGGCGGATCAGTTCGCGGCCAGCGCCCGGGGGGCGACGCGTAGCTGAGGTCACCGTAATCAACTGAGGTCATTGCAATCACTGTGGGGAGTAGCTTTTGTGGCGAGGGAGCTTGCTCCCGCTCGGCTGCGTAGCAGTCGCAAGACAGGCGATTGTGTATTGCCTCAATACACTTGGCGCTTCGAGTGGGGGCGCTTCGCACCCCAGCGGGAGCAAGCTCCCTCGCCACAAAAGCGCGCAAGAGGACCGACAGTTCACTGCATGTTCATATTGGTTTCACAGGAGAAAATCCATGCGTTTAGTTCAATTCGAATTGCCCAACGGTGAACGCCGCGTCGGTGTGGTCGAGGGCGATCAGGTGCGCGAAGTGTTGGGCGCGCAGACGGTACGGGAGCTGGCGCTGGCGGCCATCGAGGCGGGGGTGAAGCTTGAGCAGCAGGTCAATGGCCTGGGTTTGGGCGCTGCCCATGACTACCCACGGTTGCTCGCTGAGCTACGCGTGTTGCCGCCTCTGGACCACCCGGACCCGGCGCACCTGCTGGTCAGCGGCACCGGCCTGACCCACCTGGGCAGTGCCTCGGCGCGGGACAAGATGCACCAGCAGGCCGGCGACGAAAGCGCCATGACCGACACCATGCGCATCTTCAAGTGGGGCGTGGAGGGCGGTAAGCCCCAGGCCGGGCAGGCCGGCGTGCAACCGGAATGGTTCTACAAGGGCGACGGCAGCATTGTCGTGCGCCCGGGCCATCCGTTCCCGCTGCCACCGTTTGCTGAAGACGCCGGTGAGGAGCCGGAGATCAGCGGCCTGTACGTCATCGGCTTCGACGGCAAGCCGTATCGCCTGGGCTTTGCCGTGGGCAACGAGTTCTCCGACCACGTGATGGAGCGCAAGAATTACCTGTACCTGGCCCACTCGAAATTGCGCAGTTGCAGTTTTGGTCCGGAACTTCGCGTCGGTGAATTGCCTCAACATCTGTCCGGGACCAGTCGCATCCTGCGCAACGGCGAAGTGCTGTGGCAGAACGAATTCCTCAGCGGCGAGGCGAACATGTGCCACAGCCTCGAAAACCTGGAATTCCACCATTTCAAGTACAGTCAGTTCCTGCGTCCGGGAGACGTCCACGTTCACTTCTTCGGCACCGCGACCCTGTCGTTCGCCGACGGCATCCGCACCCAGCCGGGGGATGTGTTCGAGATCAGCCAGGCCGAGTTCGGTGCGCCGCTGGTCAATGGCATTGCCCCGGTGGACGCGGTGTTCAACCCGGGTACTATCGGCACACTTTAAGAGGAGACTTGCGATGAACCAGATCCTTGGCCACAACTATATCGGCGGGGCGCGCAGCGCGGCCGGCCAGACCCGCCTGCAAAGCGTCGATGCGAGCACCGGTGAAAACCTGCCCGGTGAATTCATCCAGGCCACGGCAGAAGAAGTCGACGCCGCCGCCAAGGCTGCCGCTGCCGCATACCCGACCTATCGCAACCTGAGTGCAGTGCGTCGGGCCGAGTTTCTCGAAGCTATTGCCGATGAGCTGGACGCCCTGGGCGATGATTTCGTGGCCGTGGTCTGCCGTGAAACCGCCTTGCCGGCGGCACGTATCCAGGGCGAACGCGGGCGCACCAGCGGTCAGATGCGCCTGTTCGCCAAGGTCTTGCGTCGCGGCGATTTCTACGGCGCGCGCATCGACCGCGCCCTGCCGGAGCGCACGCCGCTGCCACGGCCTGACCTGCGCCAGTACCGCATCGGCCTGGGCCCGGTGGCGGTGTTCGGCGCCAGCAACTTCCCGTTGGCATTCTCCACTGCAGGTGGCGACACCGCGTCGGCCCTGGCCGCCGGTTGCCCGGTGGTGTTCAAGGCCCACAGCGGTCACATGGCGACGGCCGAATGGGTGGCTGATGCGATCATCCGCGCCGCCGAGAAAACCTCTATGCCGGCCGGTGTGTTCAACATGATCTACGGCGGTGGCGTCGGTGAGTGGCTGGTCAAGCACCCGGCAATTCAGGCGGTCGGCTTCACCGGTTCCCTGCGCGGCGGGCGGGCCCTGTGCGACATGGCGGCGGCACGTGCGCAGCCGATCCCGGTGTTCGCCGAGATGTCGAGCATCAACCCGGTGATCGTGTTGCCCAAGGCCTTGGAAAACCGCGCCGAAACCGTTGCCCGTGACCTGACCGCCTCGGTGGTGCAGGGCTGCGGTCAGTTCTGCACCAACCCTGGCCTGGTGATCGGCATCCGCTCGCCGCAGTTCACCGCGTTCACCCAACAAGTGGCTGCGTTGATCGGCGACCAGGCCCCACAAACCATGCTCAACGCCGGCACGCTGCAAAGCTATGGCAAAGGCCTGCAGAAACTCCTGGCCCATCCGGGCATCGAGCACCTGGCCGGGCGCGAGCAGCAGGGCAACCAGGCCCAGCCGCAGCTGTTCAAGGCTGACGCCAGCCTGCTGATCAACGGTGACGAGGCGCTGCAAGAAGAAGTGTTCGGCCCGACGACTGTGTTCGTCGAAGTGGCCGACCAGGCACAACTCAGCGCTGCGCTCAATGGCCTGCACGGCCAACTGACCGCGACGATCATTGGCGAGCCAGCCGACTTCGAACAGTTCGGCGAGTTGACCCCGCTGCTGGAACAGAAAGTCGGTCGCATCCTGCTCAACGGTTATCCGACCGGCGTGGAGGTGTGCGATTCGATGGTGCATGGCGGACCTTACCCAGCGACGTCCGATGCCCGTGGCACTTCGGTCGGCACCTTGGCAATCGATCGCTTCCTGCGGCCGGTGTGCTTCCAGAACTATCCGGACAGCCTGTTGCCGGAGCCGCTGAAGGATGCCAACCCGCTGGGGATCCTGCGCTTGGTGGATGGGGTGATGGGGCGCGAGGGGCTCTGAGGGGCGCGGTGAGGCCGTTGCATTGAGATTGGATGTGCTGGCCTCTTCGCGAGCAAGCTCGCTCCCACAGGGGATCTTTTGTGAATATAGAGTTTGTGTTCGCTGGAAATCCAACTGTGGGAGCGAGCTTGCTCGCGATGGCGATAGGCCGGTCAACATCGAGTCTGAAGTTATGGCCCAAGGCCCATGCCCACATTGGGCTATCATGCCCACTTCCCCATGAATGACTGATTTCCCATGACTGCCGTAACTGACACCCTGCTCGACGCCCTTCACAAATGCGACATGCTGATCATTGACGGGCTGCACGCATTCGATTTCTCCCTCGACGAGCAGGACCAGCTGCACGTCGAATGCATGAACGGTCGCACCCTCGAACATTGGCGCTTCACACCGGCGCAGATGCAGGCCGCGACGTTTGACCCGGCCCGCAAGCACTGGATCATCACCAGCGATTCGGGCGATCACCACCTGGAGTGCGTGGAAGCGACCAGCGGCCACGACGATGAGGACGATGAAGATGAAAATGCGTAGTCTCTGGCCGCTGTTGATGGCCGGCAGCGTGGGCGCCATGGGCGTCCAGGCGGGCACCGAGGAGCGTCATCAATTGCTGGTGGGTTCCTACACCGCCGGCCAGAGCCAGGGCATCTACCGCCTGCAATTCGACAGTAGCACCGGCCAGCTCGATGCCAGACCGCTGCAAGTGATCAAGACCGACAATCCCTCGTGGCTGACCCTTTCGCCGGACATGAGTCGGCTGTTCGTGGTCAACGAAAACGGGCCGGGACAGAAAGACCCGGTGGGCAAAGTCAGCAGCTACGCCGTTGACCCGAAGACCCATGAGTTGAGCCTGATCAACCAGGTGCAGTCCCTGGGCAACGAGCCGACCCACTCCAGCCTCAGCGGCGACGGCCGGCACCTGCTGGTCAGCAATTACTCGGTGGTCGAAGACCCGGGCGGCACCCTGGCGGTGTTGCCGGTCGCGGCTGACGGCAAGCTTTCGCCGCCGGTGCAGTTGAGCAGCCATCAGCCGAGCCGGGTCAACCCTGAGCGGCAAATGTCGGCGCATGTGCACGCGGCGGTGTCCTCGCCCGATGGCAAGTATGTGTTCGCCAATGACCTGGGGGCGGACAAGGTGTTCATCTACCGCTACGACCCCAAAGCCAACCCCGAACTGCCGTTGACCGCTGCCGACCCGGCCTTCGTGCAATTGCCGCCCGGAAGCGGCCCGCGCCATCTGCTGTTCAGCGCCGACGGCAAGCACGCCTGGCTGACCATGGAGATGAGCGCCCAGGTGGCGGTGTTCGATTACCAGGATGGACGCCTGATCCAGCGCCAACTGGTGGAGCTGGCGGCCGGCAAGCCTCAGCCGGGCAGGGCGGCCGCGGCGTTGCATGCCTCGAAGGATGGCAAGTTCCTGTACGTCAGCAACCGGGGCACCACCAACGAGCTGCTGGTGTTTGCCATCGACCCGGCGTCCGGCACGCTGAAAGAGCTGCAACGGCGCTCCGTCGAGGGCGATCATCCCCGGGAATTCAGCCTCGACCCGAGCGGCCGATTCCTGTTGATCGCCAACCAGAAGAGCAACCAGATCGTGGTGCTCGAGCGCGATTCGAAGACCGGCCTCCTGGGTAAGACCGTGCAAAAACTGCCGATGGATGCGCCGAGCGACTTGAAGTTCGTGGTGCGTCAATAGACCGCAGGCCCCGTGGTTCGGGGCCTGCGCCGTTGTATCAATGAGGCTGATATTCGCTAGCAGTGCAAAGCATTTCAAGACGAGACGCCTCGGCGCGTAAGTTTGCTTCACGGCCCAACCGGGCATGACCGCCAACTGAATCCGAGGACTACCGCCATGAATCTCAATCTCTTCTCCGTAATCGCCGCTTCCGCTATCTCCGCCACCGTGGCCTTGCCAGCCAGCGCGAGCATCGAGATCAACAACCGGAAAAACCACACCCAGAGCTACACCGAGAAATACCTGCAACAGAGCGCCAACTTCTACGCCGCGCTGGATCACAAGACCCAACACTGAGCGACACGCGACAACTGAAGCCTGCGATCTTTTCATCTTTCAACAAGAGAAAAGATCGCAGGCTTCGTCGTTTCCAGGGTTCGCATTAATTCTTGCTGTAATATCACATGGCCATGTGTTTAAATTTGACGCTGATAAATTGACTCCTTGCCGATAAGGATCGACCCATGGTGATGCGCCTGGCCGTGATGCTGCTGTTTCTCTACTCCACCCCGATTGTTTCTGCTGCCCAGCCGGTGCCCGGTGAGTTGGAAGTGGCGAGGGAGCGATTACTCAGTTTGCTCAGTGATTGAATTCGACTGCTTTTGTGGCGAGGGAGCTTGCTCCCGCTCGATTGCGCAGCAATCGCAAAAAGGGGTCTGCTGCGCAGCCCAGCGGGAGCAAGCTCCCTCGCCACAGGGGGCGCACTATGTTTCCTGTCCAACCAGGGCGCATGCAGGCAGTTACTTGGCCATGATCGCCACGAACAGCTCCGAATCGAGAAACCGCTGCAACCAGCGCTGCAGATTCGGGTAGGGCGCCTGGGCAAACCATTGGCGGTCGACATGGGCGAACTGGCGCACGAAGGGCATCAGCGCCACGTCCGCCAGGCTCTGGTGCTGCGCCGCCAGAAATGGCCGGGTTTCGAGCAACGCCTCCAACTGGCGTAGAAAACCCTCACCCTCGGCTCGATAGTGCTCCACCGGATGCTCCGGATGACGTTCGGGGTACTTGTAGCGGTTCAAGTGCTGCTTGAACACCTGGTCGTTTTCACGAATCAACGCCGCCATCAGCGCTTGGCCGGCGGGATCGCCCAGCAATCGCCAGTCCTGCGGATTATGCCGGGCCAAGGCCCAGTCCATGATCTCCAGGCTTTCATCGATCACCCGGCCATCGGCCCACAGCACCGGCACCGTGCCTTTGCTGGACAGCGCGAGCATCTCGGCCGGCTTGGCCTTCAGGCTGACTTCAATAATCTCCAGCTCCACCGCGCTGTAGCGCAGCGCCATGCGCGCCCGCATGGCGTAGGGGCAGCGGCGGAAGGAATAGAGCACGGCGCGGTTCATTTCACTTCCACCGTACTCAAGCCGTTGCCTTGGCGCCGCACCTGGATCTGCACCGGAATCCGCTCGTGCATTTCCTGCACGTGGGAAATCACCGCGACCTTACGACCCTGGGCCTGCAAGCCGTCGAGGGCGTCCATCGCCAGTTGCAGCGACTCCGGATCGAGGCTGCCGAAGCCTTCGTCGATGAACAGTGACTCGATCCGCAGCGTGCTCGACGCCATCGAGGCCAGCCCCAATGCCAGGGCCAGGGACACCAGGAACGTTTCGCCGCCGGACAACGAATGCACCGAGCGCAGTTCATCGCCCATTTCCGTATCCAGCACCAGCAGCCCGAGCATGCTGCCGCCACGCTTGAGGCGGTAGCGGCGCACCAGTTGGCGCAGTTGGGCGTTGGCGTGGTGCACCAGCAGGTCGAGGTTGTAGGCCTGGGCGAGTTTGCGGAAACGGTCGCCGGTGGCCGAGCCGATCAGCGCGTCCAGGCGCGCCCAGCGTTGATACTCGGCGTAGGCCTGTTCGATCTGCTGGGTCAGGGCCTGGTTAGCGTTCTGTCGACGCTGGTCCTCCGCTTGCTGGGCGCGCAACTCGGCGCATTGTTGCTCGCTGGCGGCGAATTGGTTTTGCAGTTCGGCGAGGGCTTCGGCCAGCTCTTCGGGCTCCAGGTTGCCGTTGTGCTGGGCCTGGTGGTTGTGCAGGCGTTGTTCGCGTTCAGTCAGCAGCACGCGGGCCTGCTCGATGGCTTTCTCACTGTTGAGCAGGCGCTGGCGCAGTTGGCCGACATGTGGCTCGTCGAGGCCGAGCAAGGCATCGAGGGCGGCGTCGTCAAGTTCGGGATGAGTGCTGCGCCACTGGCTGATGCCGGTCGCGAGCGCCTGAAGTTCGGCGTCGAGGGCTTGGGCCTGTTCCTGGCGCGCCTTGAGCTCGGCGGCCAATTGCACCAGGGCATTGCGCAGGTCGTGCAATTGCCGGGTAGCCGCTGCTTCTGCGGAGCGTGCCTGTTCCAGGGTCTGATCGAGCCGCTGTTGCCACTGCTCGGCGCTGCTGTGTTCGCCCAGCAGTTGCGCGAGGGTTTGCTGGCAGGCTTGCTGCTGGTCGGTCAGCGCCTTGAACTGTTGCTGGGCCGCTTCCAGCTGCTGCACCCGAATCTGCTGGCGGTCCTGTTCCTTCTCCAGGGTCTGCTGGCGCTGGAGCTGTTCGCCGAGTTCGTCGCGTTGCTGCTCCCGTTGTTCGAGACGCTGGGTGATTTGCTGGTCGAGTTGCATGAAGGTCGCCGCGGGTTCGCTGCGAAGGGCTTGCAGGGTGTCCGCCGGCAACAGGTTGCTGAAATGTCCCAGTTCCTCCTCCAGGCGCTGGCGGTCACGGGCCAGTTCCTGCTGTTGATTGCTCAGGTATTGGGCCGCCTGCTGGCTGGCCGTTTCGGCGTTGCGCAGTTGCTGCGCCAGGCGCGCGGCGTCCTGCTGCAAGGTGAGCAGGGCGGTTTGTCGCTGTTCGTCCTGCTCGATGTGCTGGTGCAGTTGGCTGTTCTGGTGCGCCAGCCAGGCATCGCGCTTGTCGGGGTCCTGGGCCAGCAACTGCGCCGACAGCGGATGGGCTTCGAGGCTGGGCGCGAGACTCTGTTGCTGTTGCGCGAGCTGTTCCTGCTGCTGTTTGAGCTCTTTCAGTTGGGCGATGACGCCACTGTACTGGGCGCGCAGTTCGATGACTTTTTCGTTGAGCAGGTCCACGGCCTTACGGGCATTGGCCTCTTCGGTTTCATCGTGCCGCCCCAGGCTTTGCAGCAGCGCTTCGGGCTGATGATAGGGATGCTCGACGCTGCCGCACACCGGGCAGGGTTGCTCGTCCTGCAACTGGGCGCGCAGTTGCTCCACGCTTTCGCTGCGGGCCAGGCGCTGGCGCTCCAGCAATTCACGGGTCACGCTGAGGGTCTGTTCGGCGACCGTCAGTTCGGCCTTGGCTTCGCCGCCTTCGCGCACCAGTCGGTCACGTTCCTGCAAGGCCTGCTGCTGGCGCTGTCCCAATTCGGCGCCTCGTTTGTCCAGCTCTTGCTGGCTGGCCCAGAGGCGGGTCAGCTCCTCAAAGGCCCGCTGTTGCTTGCGATTGTCTTGCAGCAGGTTGCCCAGCAACTGGATCTGTTCGGCCACCGCTTCCGGTTCGGCACCGGCTTCCTTATAGAGCACTTCAAGGTTCTGGCGCTGGCTCGCAAGATCCTCGGCAGCGCGCTTGGCATTGTCTTCCAGCGAGGCGAGCTCGGCCTGGCCCTGGTTCAGCCGGTTGCTGATCAGCACCAGTTGCTGAAGGCGATCACGATAGGCGTTCCAGGCCTCGCTCAGCGGTGCCAGAGGCGTGCTTTGTTCCAGTTCGGCGGCGATCCGCTGCAAGCGCTCGGCTACCTGTCTTTGCTGCTCGAACAGGGTCTCGATCGTGCGCTGCCCCTCGGTGCAGGCCTGTTGCGCCTGTTCCTGGCGTTGCGCACCTTGGCTGGCGTCGGCAGTGAGGCGGGCCAGCGTGCTTTGCTCGTCGAAAGCCTGGCGCAGCAGCGGCGCACTGTCCGTGCTTTGCTGTTGCGCGGTTGCCATCGCTTGTTGCGCGGCACCGAGGGCTTGCTCCCGTTCGGCCTGTTGAGCCTGCAAGTCGATCTGCTGTTGGGTGAGCTGCTGGATCTGAATCGCCAGGGGCTCAAGCTGATGGCTCAACTGCGCCTGACGAATGAACTGGTGACGCTGGGGCGCGAGTTGTTCCAGGCGCGTCAGTTTCACGCGCTCGTCCGCCAGGGCGTTCCAATCGGCCTGGGCCTGTTGCAGTTGTTCTGCCGCGCTGGCCTGTTCGTCCTGCAATTGACGCAGGTCTTTAAGCCAACTGTGCTGCTGCTCCAGTTGTTTGAGTTGCGCCTGTTGGGCCTTGAGTTGCTGCTGGGCTTCGTTGAAGCGCTGGTCCAGCTCGGCCCGGGCTTCGACGGACAGCGGGGTGATGCCGCTGGCCTGGTCCTGCAACTGTTTGTGAGCTTCCTTGGCTTGCTTGGCCTTGTCGAAGGCGCGTCGGCCGAGGCGGGTGTACAGAGCGGTGTCGGTGAGCTTTTCCAGCAGTTCGCTGCGGTCGTTGTCGTCGGCCTTGAGGAACGCGCTGAACTCACTTTGGGCCAACAGCACGGCGCGGGTGAACTGTTCGAAATTCAGGCCCAGGGCCGCTTCGAGCTGGGCCTTGTACTCGCCTTTCTGGCTTGCCAGCAGTTGATCGTTGTCCAGGTCGCGCAGGCTCTGGCGGCTGGCTTGCAACTTGCCGCCGGCCTTTTCCCGGGCGCGATTGGCTTCCCAGCGGGCCCGGTAGCGCCGCCCGTCGACGCCACGAAAATCTACTTCCGCATAGCCATCACCCGTGCCGCGGCGCAACAGCGTACGCGGATCGCCGGTGGCGATTTCACCGTCGGCGTCCGGCACCTTGGCGTCGCGCCCGGTGTTGCTCAGGCGCGGCACGGCACCGAACAGCGCCAGGCACAAGGCATCGAGCAGGGTGCTCTTGCCGGCGCCGGTAGGGCCGGTGATGGCGAACAGGCCAGCACTGGCCAAGGGTTCGGCCGTGAAATCGATCTCGAACGGCCCGGCCAGGGACGCGAGGTTCTTCAGACGGATCGCGAGGATTTTCATGCTTGCTCGTCCTCCATCTGCACGTCTTGCAACAGTACGGCGAAATCCTTAAGGGTCTGTTCGTCCACTTCGCTGCCGTAGGTGTCCTGCCAGGCGCGGCTGAACAGCTCCTGCGGACTGAGTTGATCCAATTCGATCAGGCTGGCGGCGTCATCGGCGCTGGCGTTGCCACCATTGCCGGCATATTCGGCGGCAATCCGCACCAGCCGCACGGCCTTGCCTTGCAGCGCGGTTTCCACCTGATGACGCAGGTCCGGCTGCGGCTCGTCGAGGCGCACCCGCACTTCCAGCCAGGGCTGGCGCTGGATGTCGGCCAGCAGGTCGATGTCCGGCAGGTCCTTGAGCTGTACCAGGATCTCGGCCAGAGGCGCCGGGCCCAGGCGTTGCAGGTTGACGGCCCGGGGAATCAGCCGTGGTTCGACCTTGACGAGGGTCTCGCCGTCCAGGGTGATGTCGAGGATCTGGTGTTGATAGCCGATTTCCGAGAACGACAGCGGAATTGGCGAGCCGCTGTAGCGGATGCGCTCTTCACCGTTGACCTTCTGTGGTTTATGCAAATGACCGAGGGCGACGTAGCTGATGGTCGGGCCGAACAGGCTGGCGGGCAGGGCTTCGGCATTGCCGATGATCAGGCTGCGTTCGGAATCCTCGGAGACCGAGCCACCGGCCATGTGCGCATGGCTGACGGCGATCAGTGCCTGGCCTTTCTTGCGCTTGCTGTTGGCGGCGGTGATCAGCCACTCATGCACCTGGCCGATGCCCCGCAGGTAATCGTCGCCCAACTGCGCGCCGGTGACCTCGGCCGGGCGCAGAAACGGCAATGCCAGGCACCAGGCCTTGACCTTGCCCTTGGCATCGGGCAACGGCAACAGCAGGCGCTCGACATCCAGTTGCCCATCGTCCAGCCACAACACCCGGCCCAGGGCGTGAGTGCGCAAGCGCCGCATCAACGGCGCCGGCAACTCGATGCGCGAGCCGGAGTCGTGGTTGCCGGCGATCATCACGATGGTCAGGTTGGCATTCTGTTCGTGGGCACTGACGATGAAATCGTACAGCCGCTCCTGGGCTTTGACCGGCGGATTGACGGTGTCGAAGATATCGCCGGCGATCAACAGCACATCAGGTTTTTCGCTGGCCAGCTGGCGCAGCAGCCATTCGAGGAAACACCCGTGCTCGAAATCGCGCTCCTGGCCGTGCAGGTTTTGCCCCAGGTGCCAGTCGGAGGTGTGAAACAGACGCAAGGCAAGCTCCAGAAAACGGTAATGGCCGCGTGAAGAAAAGCGGCTGAAAAAAGCGGAGTTTACTGGGAAACAGCGCAGAGGACCCGTGCTACTTCGTTGCACTCGCCATAGCACCGATCCCTGTGACGAGAGAGCCTGCTCCCGCCCGATTGCGCAGCAATCGCAAGAAAAGGGGCCGCTTCGCCCGATGCGTCGGACCGCCCCAGCGGGAGCAAGCTCCCTCGCCACAAAAGCGAAGGGCGTGCATACAGATTCTGTGTCCACCACAAAACCCTGTGGGAGCGGGTTTACCCGCGAAGGCGGCGGACCATTCAATATCTGCCTGGCTGACTCACCGCTATCGCGAGCAGGCTCGCTCCCACAGTGATCTTGGTGTGCCTACAAACTCTGCACCCGCCACAAAACCCTGTGGGAGCGGGTTTACCCGCGAAGGCGGCGGTCCATTCAACATCTGCCTGGCTGACCCACCGCTATCGCGAGCAGGCTCGCTCCCACAGTGATCTTGGTGCGCCTACAAACTCTGCACCCGCCACAAACCCCTGTGGGAGCGGGTTTACCCGCGAAGGCGCCGGTCCATTCAATATCTGCCTGGCTGACCCACCGCCATCGCGAGCAGGCTCGCTCCCACGATGGATCGGCTTCGCTAGCATGCTTTGTCCACTCGGGGTCGTCACGAAGGTTTTCATCGGAGCACCCGCCCGGCGGGTTACTTGGGATAAAGCGGTGGCAACCCACTCTCGCCCAATGGATCCCTGGAGTGGTCGGCGGTGGGGATGGTGCGAATTGCCCGCCACAGGTCTTCGCCTTGCCAGTGTTGGCCGGTCTCGCTGTAGAGTGCGCCGTTGAGGCCGTCCAACGCGTCGGACAGGGGGACGAAGCGGGCTGCCATGTCGGCCAGGGTTTCCGGTTGTTGGCGGGCCCAGGCGTCTAGGGCTTGGCGGGTGGCGTGGGGGTCGTTGGCCAGGCAGGCGCGCTTGAGGTCGTCGAGCAGGGTGCGTGGGCTCGGTCCGGCCTGGGTCGCACGCAGCACCGCCGGCTGCGAGCGTGCCCGCCACCATAAGCCGAGGCCGAGCAGGGTGGTGCAGAACAGGATGAAGCTGGTCAACTGCCAGTACCACAAGGCGTCGCTGTCCACGGTGGTGACGATTTGCGCCGGGCCCGCTGGCGCATCCACCATCAGGCTCGGATTGTTCGCTACTTGCAGGGTCCGCGCCGGCAGGCTGGTGCGGTCCAGGTGGTCTTCCAGGGTGTTCCACCAGACCACCTCTACCGGCGGCAGCTCGATGGTGCCGCTGCGGTTCGGCACCAGGGCTTCACGGTCTTCACGGCTGCCCACCAGACCGCGCTCGCTGCTGCGGCTGCTCAGGACCGGTTGGTCCGGGTAACGCCGCAAACCATTGATTTCGGTGGCGGGCAAGGGCGGCAGTTGGGCGCTGGCCAGGCCTTCGGCTTCCAGGGTCAGGCTGCGGGTGAGGGAGTCGCCGACCTGGCTGTGGGTCGGTTCCGGGCTCCAGCTTTCGCTCAGGGAAAGGCTGCGTGCCGGCAGCCAGGGCACGTCGGCCGGGTAGCTGGCAGGCTTGGGCTTGACGTTCAGGTGCAGCGGTTCGGAACTGACGCGCATCAGCTGCCCCGGCTTGGGCCCCGACGGCACCGCGCCTTGGGCGACCGGTTCGACCAGCGTGGCGCTGAAGGTCTGGGCCGGAACGGTCAGCTCACCGCTGCGCTGGGGATAGATGCCATACCGCAACTCGATCACGCCGTGGCGCACATCGTTGATGACCTTTTCGTAGGTGCGCGATTCGCCCAGCTGCTCGGTGCGTGCATCGGGGATGTGCAGCGGTGTCAGGCTGCTGTCGTCGTACAGCGACACTGAATGGTAGATGCGCAGGGTCAGGATCGCCTGCGCCTGCACGTACACCTGGTGCTGGTCGAGGCTGGCTTCGATGAATATCGGCGCAAGTGTGCCGGACGCGTTGCGGGTCTCGCTTTCGATCACTTGCAGGGTGATCGGCTGGCTGGTGGCTTCGCCCAGTTGCAGCGCGGGGATGACCACGGTGCCACTCTGGCGCGGCAGCAGCGTCACGATCCAGCGCGTGGTGGCGCGGTTCTCGCCGTCTAGGGTAGTCAGCTGGTTGACCTGGCGGGTGCCGCGTACATCGAACAGCGCCTGGAGCGGGCTCAGGTCGGGTTTGCCGAACAGCGTGGCGTCGTTGGATTCCAGGGTCAGTTCCACCGTTTCCCCGGAGTTCACGCGGCCGCGGTCCACGCTGGCAGTCAACTGTGCGGCCTGGGCGCCAAAGGCCCAGAACAACAACGCGAGGAGGTAGACGGTGACGCGGGTCATGGGGTTTTTCCCTGGGCCTGATGGCTTTGCTGTTCATACCAGAATTTACGTCTGAGCAGTTCGCCCGGATTATCCGGGATCTGGCGCAGCCATTGTTCCATTGCCTGACGTTGTTCTTCTTCGTTGCGCTGGTCGCCGGCGGGGCGCAGCGGCGGGGTGGTGGTCTGCTCGTCCGGCAGTTCGCTGCCCGGCACATCCTGGGCACCGGGCGGGGCGGCGTGGGATGGCTGGGCCTCGTCCGGCGTTGCCGGCGTTTCGGCGGACGGCTGACCCTGCTCCGACGACTGCGCTTGAGCGTCGGCATTCGGTGCCTGTTCGGCGGGCCCCGGCTCTTGCTGGTCGGCCGGTTTGGGTTCGTCCGTCGGCGGCGTCTGTTCGTTCAACAGGCTCTGCACCAGCGCCTTGTTGGTCTGGGCGGGGCGCAGGTCGGGTTGCAGCTCCAGGGCTTGTTCGTAGGCATCCAGCGCCGCTTCCAGTTCACCGCTGCGGGCCAGGGCGTTACCCCGATTGTAATGGGCCCGGGCATCGTTGCCCTCGGCGAAGCGCTGGGCGGCTGCACTGTAGTCGCCAGCTTCATACAGGGCGACACCTTGCCACTGGCTGTCTTCGAAGTGCTTGGCGGCCTCGGCCGGGCGCTTCTGCTTGAGCAGATGCTGGCCTTGCTGATCGGGGCGCAACCACAAATCCTCGAATTCAAAAGCGTGGCCGGTCTGCGGCAACGCCAGCAACAACGGCAGGCAGAACAGCCAGCCGCGACGCCCGGCGCAGGCAGCTAGCAACAACAGTGGCAGCAGCAACCAGTATCCCTGGTCGGCCCAGGTGTCCAGGCGCAGGGTCTGACCGTCGCTGCGCAGATGGCGCGGACCGTCCAGCAGGCCCAGGCCCCGCAGATCGCTGTCATCCAGCCGCGCCTGACGATAGCGGCCGTCCAGCTCGCTGGCGAAGGACTTGAGGCCCGGATTGTCCAGGCGTGGCACCAGGATCGCGCCCTGGGCATCCTTCAGATAGCTGCCATCCTCCTGGGCCACCGGCGCGCCTTCGCGGGTACCGATGCCGAGCATCAGCCATCGGGTGGCGGAACCTTCCAGGGACTGGCGGATGCCGTGGCGTTCCTGTTCACTCAATGACGAACCGATCAGCAGGATCCGGCCATGGCCGAGTTCACCCTGGTCCAGCAGGGCCAGGGCTTTGTTGACCGCCAGGTCGGCCCGATGACCGTTTTGCGGCATGATCGAAGGCTTGAGGGCTTCGAGCAGGTTGGCGCTGGTGGCGAGATCGTCGGACAGCGGCACCAGCGTGTGGGCACTGCCGGCGTAGACGATGATCGCGGTCTGCGCGTCGCTGCGATTGTGCAGCAGGTCCAGCACTTTGCGCCGGGCCTGTTCCAGGCGCGTAGGTGGAGCGTCGGTGGCGAGCATCTC
Organism: Pseudomonas sp. SMN5; assembly: GCF_052041925.1. Classification (NCBI taxonomy): domain Bacteria; kingdom Pseudomonadati; phylum Pseudomonadota; class Gammaproteobacteria; order Pseudomonadales; family Pseudomonadaceae; genus Pseudomonas; species Pseudomonas sp. SMN5. The sequence continues at coordinate 13,766 of NZ_JBKGGX010000040.1, read as the reverse complement.
CGGGGTCAGTTCCAGCAGCACCACCAGTGGGTCGGCGGGGCGTTGGCTGGTCTGTTCGACGCGCGCCCAGCTCGGCCCCAGCAAGGCCAGCACGATCAACAACCAGGCCAGGCCCAAGGCAATCCACGGTAACCGGCTTTCGCGGCCACTGCCGCCACTGAGCAGCACGCTATGGAAGGCCGGGGGCAGAATCATCTGCCAGCGGCCTACGCGTTTCTGCCGGTGCCACAGTTGCCAGAGCAGCCAGCCCAGCAAGGGCAGCAGCAATACGAACCAAGGGCGCAGCCAATGCGGCCAGAGTGCGATCATCGGCGTCTCCGCAAGCGCAGCCGCTTGAGGCGCTGGCGCCACTCGGTATGTTGGGTCGGTTGGAACAGCGGCTGGGTGAACAGGCGCTGCAACGGATTGTCCGGCCAGCGCACCCGGGCCACCAGCAACACGCTCAGCAGCAGCGCCACGGTCAGGGGCCAATGATAAAGCGCCAGGGCAGGTCGGGCCTGGGTCGGTTGCTGGGTCACCGGTTCGACTTGGTCGAGGGTGGCCTTGATCGCCAGCAACTGCTCGCCGTCCTGAGCACGGAAATACCGGCCACCCGTGACCTGGGCAATGCCTTTCAAGGTCGGTTCGTCGAGGTCCAGGCTTGGGTTGACGCCAAGAAAACCGGTGGAGCCGCTTTGCTCGGGGTCGGCGCCAATGCCGATCGGATAGATTTTCACACCCTCGTCGGCGGCCAGACGGGCGGCGGTCAGCGGGTCGATTTCACCTCCATTGTTGGCGCCGTCGGTGACTAGGATCAGCACGCGGCTGTGGGCCGGACGCTGGCGCAGGCGTTTGAGGGCCAGGCCGATGGCATCGCCGATGGCGGTGTTCTTGCCGGCGATGCCGATCCGTGCTTCGTCGAGCCAGCGCCGAACGGTGCGGCGGTCGAAGGTCAGCGGCGCTTGCAGGTAAGCCTGGCTGCCGAACAGGATCAGCCCGACCCGGTCGCCTTCGCGGCCTTCGAGAAAATCCCCGAGCATGTGCTGGACCAGCGACAGGCGACTGACTTCTTCGTCCTTCCATTGCATGTCGGGAAAGTCCATCGATCCCGAGACATCCACGGCCACCAACAGATCCCGACCGCTGGCGGCAATGGGCAGCGGTTCCCCGAGCCATTGCGGACGGGCAGCGGCGATCAGCAAAAACAGCCAGATCAGGATGAAGGGCGCCTGCTGGCGCCAGGTCGGCAGGTTGGCCCGGGCCCGGCGCCCGACGAGGCCTTCGAGGTCGCCGAGGAAACTGACCTTGAGCGCCGGCTCGCCGCTGTCGGCCGGCGGCAGCACCAGACGCATCAGCCACGGCAGTGGCAACAGGGCGAACACCCACGGCCAGGCAAATTCAAACATGTTTGCGAATCCAGATTTCGACCGCCTGGGTCAGCCCGGCGATGGCTTTGTCATCCAGTTTGCACTCGGGTTTGTAGGCGCCTTCCACCAGCACCATCCAACGGGTGAGGCCGGCGGCCGGGCAGCGGTTATCCAGGAATGCCAGCCATTTACGGCCGTTAAGGGTGTGGCTCTGGCTATAGGGGTAATGGTTGCGGCACAGGCGCTTGAGCAGCCCGTTTAGTTGCTGCAACCAGGCGCCGGCCGGCGCGCCGTCGTAGGGCTTGGGCAGCAGGGCGAGTTCGGCCAGGGCCGCCAGGCGCACCGGATCCAGCGGTTGTTCTGCACGGGTTTCGGGGCGTTTGGCGGGGATGAACCGACGCAACTGCCACAGGCCCAGGCCCAGCAAGGGGATCAACACCAGCAGCAGCCACCAGCCTGGCGCAGGGGGCCAGAAACCAATCGGCGGCGGCGCCATCAGCGGCTGCAATTGATCGAGGCTGCTCATCGGCTGTTCCCGGCCCGCTTGGGGTTCAGGTACTCGCGCAGTTGTTCGACCATGTCGCCCTGGGTGCTCAAGGGCATCATTAGGATCCGCAGCTTTTGCGCAAGCATTTCCCAACGCTCCAGGCGCACTTCGGCCTGGGCGCGATAGGCCTGGCGCAGTTCGACATTCAGAGTGTCGAGCTCCAATTGCGCGCCGCGTTGGGCAAACCGCAGCAGGCCGGCGGCGGGCAGGGCATGATCCAGCGGATCGGACAGGGGCAGCAGCAACAGGTCGCAATGACGCGACAACAGGCTCAGTTGCTGTTCGGCACTGTCGGACAGCGCACGCTCGTCGCAAATGATGATCGCCAGGCTGCCGGGCCGCAGCACTTCTCGGGCCCGGCGCAGGGCGATACCGAAGGAGTCGCGGTCCGGTTCGCCTTCGGGATGCAGCGACTGATTGACCCGCACCAGCCGATTGAGCAACTGCAACAGACTCTGTTTGCTGCGCCTCGGCTTGACTTCGTAATGGGTGTTGTTGCCGAACACCAGCCCGCCGACCCGGTCGTTATGCCCCAGCGCGGCCCAGCCGATCAGGCTGGCGGCCTGGGCTGCCAGTACCGATTTGAACATCTGGCCGGAGCCGAAGAACAGCCGGTGGCTCTGCTCGATCATGATGAAGATCGGCCGCTCGCGCTCTTCATGGAACAGTTTGGTGTGGGGCTCCTGAGTGCGAGCGGTGACGCGCCAGTCAATGGTGCGCACGTCGTCGCCGGCCTGATAGACCCGCACCTGATCGAAATCCACCCCGCGCCCGCGCAGCTTGGAATGGTGCAGGCCAATCAACGGGCTGCGCTGGCCGGGTGTCGAGAACAACTGCACCTCGCGCACGCGATGGCGCATCTCGATCAGCTCCGACAGGCTGACGCGGATGCCCGGTGCGGGCGCCAGTGGGTTATTCATGGTTCATGCTCAAGCGACAGCGACCACGTCGAGAATCCGCTGCACGACCCGATCCTGATCGATGCCCGCGGCTTCGGCCTCGAACGACAGGATGATACGGTGGCGCAACACATCGAACAGCACGGCCTGGATGTCTTCGGGGCTGACGAAATCACGCCCGGCCAGCCAGGCGTGGGCCCGGGCGCAGCGGTCCAGAGCGATCGAGCCGCGAGGGCTGGCGCCGTAGGCGATCCATTCGGCCAGTTCCGGATCGAACTTGGCCGGGTTGCGAGTCGCCATGATCAGTTGCACCAGGTACTCCTCCACGGCGTCGGCCATGTACAGGCCGAGGATTTCCTTGCGCGCGGAGAAAATCGCCTGCTGGCTCACGCGGCGCTCGGGCTTGGCTTCGCCGTTCAGCGCTTCGCCCCGGGCCTGCTGCAAGATCCGGCGCTCAACCGCAGCGTCCGGGAAACCGATCTTGACGTGCATCAGGAAGCGGTCGAGCTGCGCTTCCGGCAACGGGTAGGTGCCTTCCTGCTCGATCGGGTTCTGCGTCGCCATCACCAGGAACAGTGGCGACAGTTCATAGGTGCTGCGCCCGACACTGACCTGCCGTTCGGCCATGGCTTCAAGCAACGCGGACTGGACCTTGGCCGGGGCACGGTTGATTTCGTCCGCCAGCACCAGGTTGTGGAAGATCGGGCCCTGCTGGAACACGAAGCTGCCGGTTTCCGGCCGATAGATTTCCGTGCCGGTGATGTCGGCGGGCAGCAGGTCGGGGGTGAACTGGATGCGATGGAACTGCGCTTCGATCCCTTCGGCGAGCTCTTTGATCGCCTTGGTCTTCGCCAAACCCGGCGCACCTTCCACCAGCATATGGCCGTCGGCGAGCAAGGCGATGAGCAGGCGCTCGATGAGTTTTTCCTGGCCGAGAATCTGCGTAGAAAGAAAGGTTCGCAGCGCCAGCAGCGCTTCACGATGTTCCATCGGTGACTGTTCCTGGAAAGGGGGGGCCCAGGCGTTCGGATAACGCCGGGGCTGGGGGCGTTACTTTAATGCATGGCGGGGGTTGGCGACTAACGGGATTTTGATTGACTGTGTGCAATTGTGATCGGCTCCAAATCAAGCTGGCAGCGAGCCTGCTCGCGACGCGCGCATCAAACCCGGTCGCCACTCGTTATTCGACTCAAGTTGCTGAGTTTGTAATCCCTTTCTCACAAAATTCGCCTGCGAATCACCGCCTGTCCCGTGGGCGCCCTGTCAGATTAGGCAAGTTCTGTAGGCATTTTTCGCTGCGGGGGTGGGCCCTTTCTTTTTTGTCCAACGGGCCGCTTCGACGCCTATCCGACGGACCGTTATGCGCCTAAATTCTGGTTAATCGCACTGGCCAGGAGGCAAAGCCTGAAAAATGATCGACGTTACGTGCTCGGGGCGCAGCGGGCATTCGCGAATGAATTCCCGAACGGCATGCGGCCAACGCTTGAGGGCCACATTGGGGGAGTACGCCATCCCGAAAGCCGGTTTCGCCGAAATACTTCGAATCAGCCCGCAATGCCTGACGAATTGGTTCGCACGGGGTGTGCCTCGAGGACGAATGCCACAGTTGGCGCGCCTGCTGAGCGTGAGCGAACGGTGGCTGGCGACGGGCGAGGGAGAGCGATCGATGATTCATCCATCCGGCAATCATTGCCATTGATAATCTGAAGGGAGGCGTCATGGCTTCATACAGTTTTCAAAATGAAGTACCGAAGACACGAGTCAATATCAAACTCGATCTGCACACCGGGGGCGCGCAGAAGAAAGTTGAATTACCGCTCAAACTCATGGTGATGGGTGACTACAGTAACGGTCGTGAGCGCAAAGCATTGTCCGAGCGGGAAAAAATCAGCATCAATAAGAATAACTTCGACAATGTACTTGGTGAGTTTGCCCCCAGTCTGACCTTGGTGGCGCCCGACACACTGGTGAATGAAGCTTCCGATTTTTCAGTCGAACTGAAATTCCAGGGCATGAAGGATTTCGAGCCTGAGCAGGTGGCGCGGCAAATCCCGCAGTTGCGTGCGTTATTAGCCATGCGCAATCTGTTGCGTGATCTCAAATCCAACCTGTTGGATAACATGACCTTTCGCCATGAGCTGGAACGTATTCTAAAAGATGACGCACTCAGCGATGAGTTGCGCGCCGAGTTGGCTGCGTTGGCACCTAAATAAGATCGATAACTCAACCCTTACCGGGTAAAAAACAGTAGGTTAACCATGACTCTCGAAAGTTCTAACGTGCAATCGCGCGGCGCTACAGTATTGTCTGAAAACAGCAGTGTCTATGCTGCGTTATTCAGCCGCATCAATCTGAATCCTGTCGCTGAACTGGGTGATATTGAAACGTTCCAGCATACCGAGGCCCTGTCCGAAGTTTCGGTGGACGAGCGGGTAACGGCGGCTGTCAGCGTCTTCCTGAAGTTGCTCAAGCAGTCGCCGCAGAAAGTGGAACGCCTGGATAAAGTACTGTTGGATGAACACATCGCTTCGTTGGACGCGCAGATCAGCCGTCAACTCGATGCGGTGATGCATCACCCGGACTTTCAACGCGTCGAGTCGACCTGGCGGGGCGTGAAATCGCTGGTCGATCAGACGGATTTCCGCCAGAACGTTCGCATCGAACTGCTCGATATCAGCAAGGACGATCTCGTCCGGGATTTCGAAGATGCGCCCGAGATTGCCCAGAGCGGATTGTATCTGCACACCTACACCCGCGAATACGACATGCCGGGTGGCGAGCCTATTGCCGCGGCTATTTCCAATTACGAATTCGACCGCAGCCCACAGGACATCGCATTACTGCGCAATATCTCGAAAGTTGCCGCAGCGGCGCATATGCCATTCATCGGTTCGGTCGGGCCAGGTTTTTTCGGCAAGAGAACCATGGAGGAAGTGGCTGCGATCAAGGATATCGGCAACTATTTCGATCGTGCCGAATATATAAAGTGGAAGGCTTTTCGCGACAGTGACGATGCCCGCTATATCGGGCTGACCATGCCACGGGTGTTGGGTCGTCTGCCTTACGGACCGGCTACCCGGCCAGTACGCAGCTTCAACTACATCGAAAACGTCAAAGGGCCCGACCACGAAAAATACCTTTGGACCAACGCCTCCTTCGCTTTCGCCGCGAACATGGTCAAGAGTTTTATCGCCAACGGTTGGTGTGTACAGATTCGTGGCCCGCAATCCGGCGGGGCGGTCACGGACCTGCCAATCCACTTGTATGACCTGGGTACTGGCAGTCAGGTGAAGATCCCTTCGGAAGTGATGATCCCGGAAACTCGTGAGTTCGAGTTCGCCAATCTCGGTTTCATTCCTTTGTCGTATTACAAGAATCGAGACTACGCGTGCTTCTTCTCTGCCAGTTCCGCGCAGAAACCTGCCTTGTATGACGCCGCCGATGCCACCGCAAACAGTCGGATCAACGCACGCTTGCCTTATATCTTCCTGCTTTCACGCATCGCCCATTATCTGAAGCTGATACAGCGGGAAAACATCGGCACCACCAAAGACCGTCGAGTGCTGGAGTTGGAACTCAACAAATGGATCGGTGGATTGGTCACGGAGATGAACGATCCAGGGGACGACTTGCAAGCATCCCATCCATTGCGTGATGCGAAGGTGACCGTGGAAGACATCGAGGACAACCCAGGCTTCTTCCGGGTGAAGTTGTACGCCGTACCGCATTTTCAGGTCGAGGGTATGGACGTCAATTTGTCGCTGGTATCGCAGATGCCCAAGGCCAAGGCCTGACTCCCTCCCGAGGAATGAACCATGAAGATAGATCGTCCGTTATGGGCGTCCGGAACGTTGCTGTCCGCGCAACAGTTCCAACAGCAGGCGCGCTGGGAGGCCTGGGCCAATGAACAGCTTGCCCACCTGGCCTTGGCGCACCCCTGGGGGGTGAAAGCCGTCGGGTTCGATCTGGACGCGTTGCGCCTGGGCAAGCTCAAGGCCACCCGTCTGCAGGTACGCATGCCCGATGGCACGCTGATCGACAGCGACCGGGTGGACCGCTTGCCGCCGGCATTGGAGCTGTCGCGGCGGCTGGCCGACGATGCCCAGCAGGTGCTGGTGCTGCTGGCTTTGCCGTTGGAACATGCCAATGGCAGCAACTGCCTGTTGCAGGCAGGCGAGGCCGATCGGCCCACCCGTTACCGTCAGGACTGGCGCCCGGTGCAGGATCTCTACGCCGATGACGTGCAATCGATTGGCGTATTGGAGCACATGCTGAGCCTGCGCCTGGACAGGGACGACAACGGCGATTACCTGACCTGTCCGGTCGCCCGGCTGGTGCGCGATGGGCAGGGTGGCTGGAGTCTCGATCCAGGCTACGTGCCACCGCTGCTGAGTCTGGCCGCGCATGCCGGGCTGGTGGCCGAGCTGGATAACCTGTTGACGCAGTTGTCCGCCAAGCGCCAGCGCCTGATGGGCATGCGCAGGGAAAGCAATCAGCGCATGGCGGACTTCGCCGTTGCCGACGTGTCACTGTTCTGGCTACTCAATGCGTTGAACACGTACCAGCCGGTCCTGGCCGACCTCAAGTCCTTCCCCCAGCGGCACCCCGAGCAGGTGTACCAGGAACTGACCAAGCTGGCGGGCAGCCTGCTGACGTTCTCACTCGAACACGATATCGATGAAATCCCGGCTTACCGGCATGAGCACCTGGAGACGGTGTTTACACCGCTGATCCAGACCATCGCCACGTTGCTCGAAGCCAGCTTGCCGTCGCGGGTCATTGCACTGGTAATGAAAAGGAAGGACCCGAACAGGTGGCAGGTCCCGCTGAATGATCCCCGCTTGCGCGAGCGCGACGGTGTGGACTTCTACCTGTCGGTGCGCTGCAACTTACCGGCGGTGCAGTTGCAGGAACAGTTTCCTCGTCTATGCAAGGTCGGTGCGCCGCAGGATGTCGTCGAGCTGGTCAGCGCCGCGCTCGACGGTGTGCCGTTGCAATCGATGCGTCATGTACCGGCGGCGATTCCATTGCGTCTGGAGAACCAGTACTTCGCGCTCGATCTCAGTCACCCCAAGGGGCAGGCCATGCTGGCCGCCGGGACCTGTGCTTTTTACGTGCCGAGCACCCTGGCAGATGCCGAACTTGAACTGTTTGCGGTGCTACGCACATGACTCTGATCGCTTTCCAGGAGCAGACCCGGATCACGCTGGATATCGATGACCTGCTGCACGACACCTACCTGCTGGTGGTTGAGTTGCGCCAGGGGGCTTTTGTACCCAACAGGCAACGGTTACAGCAATTATGCATGGCGCAGATCGAGCAGGTGCGACAACGACTCGATGAAGCTGGAGTCGATCAGAAAAGCGCCGCTCATATCAGCCATGCCCAATGTGCGTTGCTGGATGAAACGGTGCTTACCCGCGCCCAACCCGACGTCCGTGAACAATGGGCGAGCGAACCGCTTCAGGCGAAGTTGTTCAACCGCCATCAGGCCGGTGAGTTTCTCTACGAGGACATGCGGCAGGTCTTGCGCGAGCCGGCACCGGACCAGCGGGTCGTCACTGCCTTTCAGCGCGTGCTGATGCTTGGATTTCAAGGGCGCTACAAGGCGCCAGACGATCCGGAACGTGAACAGCTACTGGCGGCGCTCAACGCCCACGTGGTGCCCCTGGAAGTCAATCGGGCCTTCACGCGGGCAACCGGTAGCCAATTGTTCGGTCCGTCGTTGCGACGGCGAGCGCCTTGGATGCATATCGGGTTGGCCGTGCTTGTACTCGCCGGTGTCTGGTGGGCCATGGACCGTCTGCTTCTAGGTGTGGTGGCCGCACTCTGGCCGGCGGGGGCGTGATCCGCAAATGACGATCAAACTGCAACAAGTCCTTTGGTTGTGGGCGGCGACGCTTGTCCTCGCGTTGCTCGCTATCGTCCCGCTTGCCCTTTCGGTACGCATTGTCGTGGCCTTGCTCGTGCTGAGTGGTGCCGCGTGGGCCTTGCTCGTGCTCAATCGTCGTGCCGCGGATCGGCGTAGTCAGTCGCAACGGGTGCCTGAGGCGGCCTTGCCACCGATTGCGTTTCGCCGACCGGTGGTGTTGGTCTGCGGCGACGGCCTGGACGGGTTGTTCGCCGGCATTGCGAACGACCTGCCGGCCCTGCGGCTCACGGATCAGGGGTGCTATGTACGCGTGCCGGAGTTGAGCGAACTGCCAGGCGTCACTGAACAACTCCTGGCGTTGCGTCCGGATTGGGCGGCTCAGCTCAGCGTGATGTTCGTCGTCAACCCGGCGCAACACAGCGATGACGGCGTGCTGGCCGGGCGGCTGCGTACCTTCCGTCACCAGCTGGCACTGGCGCGCCGACAGGGCGCGGCGTTGCCGCTGATGCTGGTCAGCTATGTGCAGACCCGTGAAGGCGAAGCCCCTTGGTTTTGCTGGGCCAATGACGACATCAGCCCCCGCGTTCGGGACGCCGACGCGTGCGTGAGCCTGGCGCACTGGCAGTTGCAACCTGTCGATTCGGCATCGCAAGCGGCGCGCATGCACGCTTGTGTGCAGTTGCGCAGCGCTGCGACCTGGCTGCACGAAACGGTTCTGCCGCACCTCGACGCCGGTGATGGAGCGCTCGGCAAGGCGTCCATCTGCGCGATCAAGCAGGTGTCGGCGTTACCCCAGGTCATGGACGATAACCTGTGGCGACAATGGTTGCGGCGCAAAACGGCGCTGGTCGACTCCGGACAGGCCGTGCCAGAGGCGGTACTGCCGTTTCCGGATCCATTGTTGAACCTGGTCCCGTTGCGTGGCCGCTTCGGGGCTGTACAGCGCGCCAGTGCCATCGCTGTCTGGTTGTTCGCCTTGGCAGGGACAAGCGCACTGGTCAGTTCGGCCTGGCAGAACACATTGCTGATGCGCCAGGTCAGCGACGACTTTCGCCAGTACGCGTCAATCCCCGAAACCGGGCCGAGCCTCCAGCGCGAGGCGATCGTCGCGACGCTGCGTCAGACCGCCAGGCGCCTGGATACCTATTACCGCCAGGGTGTACCTCTGGCACTGGGCTTTGGCCTGTATCGCGGCGACCCGCTGAGGGCACCGTTGTCGGCCTTGCTTGCCCACCACCGTGAACCGTTCGTGCCGATGCAGGCGCCCGCGCCCGAACCGGCGCGGCTGGACAGCCTTTCGCTGTTCAACCCCGGCAGCGCCGAGCTCAAGCCGGACTCCGCCAAAGTGCTGATCGCTGCGCTGGTCGGCATCAAGGCCCGACCTGGCTGGCTGATCGTGATCGCCGGGCATACCGATGCCACGGGCGATGAACGGCAGAACCTGCTCTTGTCCCGCGCTCGGGCAGCCGCCGTGCATGAATGGATGCGCCACATGGGCGGTATCCCTGAACGCTGCATGGCCGTGCAAGGGTTCGGTGCCAGCCAGCCGATTGCCAGCAATGGCACCGAGGCGGGGCGCGCAGCCAACCGTCGCGTCGATATCCGTCTGGTGCCTGAGGTGGGGGCCTGCGTGTCTCCCACGACAGGTCCGGACAGGCAACCCCCTGTCGCATCCCGCGACATTTAACTACAGGAGCTTCACATGGCAATTCCGATTTACCTCTGGCTGCACAAGGACTCGAACGAGGCCATCAAGGGTTCGGTGGACGTGCAGGACCGCGAGGGCAGTATCGAGGTGCTCGCCCAGGAACACAGCCTCTACATTCCCACGGACAACAACACCGGCCGTCTGACCGGAGCCCGGGTGCATGCGCCGTTCCTGTTTTCCAAGGAGATCGACGCCTCCAGCCCCTATCTCTACAAGGCCGTGACCACCGGGGAAACCCTCGAGAGCGCTGAGTTCAAGTGGTACCGCATCAACGATGCAGGGCAGGAAGTCGTGTACTTCGTCACCCGCCTGGAAAACGTCAAGGTGGTGAAGGTCGCGCCACAGATGCATGACATCAAGGACCCGACCAAGGAGAAGCACAACCACCTGGAGCAGATCGAGCTGCGCTACGAAAAGGTCACCTGGACCTACAAGGACGGCAACATCATCCACTCCGATGCCTGGAGCGAGCGCCAGAGCGCTTGATGTGACAAAGGCCGGGGCGAGCGTCCGTTCATGACCGCTCGCCCCGGTCCATCGGTGGTCACCCACCGGATGCCTTACCGACCACACGGATAACTTGCACAAGGATGCTCCTCATGGCGCTCAGCTCCACGCGTTTACTTCGTCGTCTCAATCCCTATTGCGCCCAGGCTCTCAGTGAGGCTGCGTCGCTGTGCCAAGGCCGTGCCCATGCCCAGGTCACGATCGAACACTGGTTGCTCAAACTGCTGGGTCTGGGCGAGGGCGACCTGACCGTCATCGCCCGCCGCTACGAATGGGACCTGGAGGCGCTTTGGTGCGGTTTGCTCGCTCACATCGACAGCTTGCCGCGCAGCGTACAGGCCAAGCCGCAACTGTCGGAGCCGTTGCAGCAGTTGATCAAGAGCGCATGGCTGCGCGCCTCCCTGGATGACGACCATGACAGGTTGCGTTCCGTGCACCTGCTCGCAGCATTGATGGACGCCCCCGGGCTGCTGGCCTGTGAGGCCGCCTGGCCATTGCTCAGTCTCGGCCAGGCCCAGTTGCAGCGCCTGTCGACGTTGCTCGATCAAACTTCCGAAGAACGCCCCGAGGTCCAGGCGCATGTCGTCATGAGCGAATGCGCAACGTCGCTGGCCGGCCCCAGTCTCGCGTCGCCTGGCACCGTGATGCCCGATGCGCGATTGGCGCTGCTGGACAGGTTCACCCAGGACCTCACCGCCCAGGCGCGCGAGGGGAACATCGACCCGGTGTTCGCCCGGGACGATGAAATTCGCCAGGTCATCGACATTCTCAGTCGTCGACGCAAGAACAACCCGCTGCTGGTCGGCGAACCCGGCGTGGGCAAGACCGCGCTGGTCGAAGGCCTGGCGTTGCGTATCGCCCAGGGTGACGTTCCCGACAACCTCAAGCCGGTCAGCGTGCGGGCGCTGGATCTCGGGCTTCTGCAGGCCGGTGCCGGCGTAAAGGGCGAGTTCGAACAGCGTCTGAAGACGGTCATCGAGGCCGTGCAGCATTCGCCCACGCCGATCCTGTTGTTTATCGACGAGGCCCATACCCTGATTGGCGCCGGCAACCAGGCGGGCGGCGCCGACGCGGCCAACCTGCTCAAGCCGGCACTGGCCCGTGGCGAGTTGCGGACCATTGCCGCCACTACGTGGAGCGAATACAAGCAATATTTCGAGCGCGACGCCGCGTTGGAGCGGCGTTTCCAGAAGATCAAGGTCGATGAGCCGGACGATGCCGGCGCCTGCCTCATGCTGCGCGGGCTCAAGGACCGCTATGCCCGCCACCATGGCGTACACATCCAGGATGCGGCGGTCCAGGCCGCCGTGAGCTTGTCGCGGCGCTACCTGACCGGGCGTCAGCTGCCCGACAAAGCCGTCGACCTGCTCGACACCGCCAGCGCCCGGGTGCGCATGAGCCTGGACTGCGAGCCCCACGCGCTGGTACGGCTCAAGGCTCGGCAGGCCGCCTTGGCGCAGGAACGTCAAGCGCTGGAGGCGGACCAGGGGTTGGGCGGCAGTGCCGACACGCAGCGTCTGGCGCAGATCGCGGCGCAACACGCCGAGTTGCAGGGCCAATACATCGATCTCGAACAGCAATACCGACAAGCCCTCGACCTGACCCAACGCTTGCTCGATGCCCGTCAGGCCGAGCCGCCACGGCGTGACGCCTGCGCACAGTGGCAGCAGCGTCTCGATGAACTCCAGGGCAAGCAGCCTTTATTGTCCCTGGACGTCGACGCCCGCAGCGTGGCCGAAGTGGTTGCCGATTGGACCGGCGTGCCGTTGGGCAGCCTGCTCAAGGATGAACAGGCCAATCTTCTGGAGCTGGAGCGGCGTTTGGGCGAGCGCATCATCGGCCAGGCCAGCGCCCTCCAGGCACTGGCCCGGCGCCTGCGCGCAGCCAAGAGCGGCCTCACCGCTGACCGGGGGCCACTGGGTGTATTCCTGCTGGTGGGCACCAGCGGTGTCGGCAAGACCGAAACCGCCCGGGTCCTGGCCGACTGCTTGTTCGGTGGCGAGAAATCCCTCGTCACCCTGAATTTTTCCGAATACCAGCAAGCCCACACCGTCAGTCAGCTCAAAGGCTCGCCGCCCGGCTATGTCGGTTATGGCCAGGGTGGGGTCCTGACCGAAGCCGTGCGCCAGCGGCCTTATAGCGTCGTGCTGCTCGACGAAGTGGAAAAAGCCCATCGCGATGTGCTCAACCTGTTCTATCAGGTGTTCGATCGCGGCTTCATGCGCGATGGGGAAGGGCGCGAGATCGACTTTCGCAATACGGTCATTCTCATGACCTCCAACCTGGGCAGCGACCTGCTGCAAGCGTGCGTGCACGCGCAGCCCGACGCACCGGACAGCGCGCTGCACGAATTGCTGCGGCCGGTCCTGCGCGAGCATTTCCAGCCGGCCCTGTTGGCCCGTTTCCAGACGCTCATCTACCGTCCGCTGCAAGCCGAAGCCCTTGAACGCATCGTCGCGATCAAGCTGGGCCAGGTGGCCAGGCGCTTGCAACGCCATTACGGCCTGGACTGCGAAATCGACGAGCGCCTCAACACGGCCCTGGTCGCCGCATGTCTGCTGCCCGATAGCGGGGCGCGCAACATCGACAGTCTGCTCGACGAACAGATCCTGCCGGTGCTCAGCCAACAACTGCTGCACCGGCGCGCAACGCAACAGGCAACGCGGGCGGTGAGCCTGGGGTATTGCGACGAGGAGGGCGTTACATTGCGCTTTATCGAGCCCGTTAACGAGACGCCAGTCATCGCCACGGAGGCCGCTCGATGAACACTGCCGTGCGCGCTTTCTTCGACCACAGCCGCCACACCCTGCGGATCTCCAAGATCGACGCCCAACTCGATGTCCTCGCCTTCGAAGGCGTCGAACAACTGAGCCGGCCCTACCACTAC